>JBBPZD010000097.1:0-2529 GCA_038199265.1 Actinomycetales bacterium
CGGGGTCGGTCTGGGCTGTAACCGAATGCAGCGCGTAGTCGCAGGTGTACGTTCGGAAAGTTCAATCACCAGCCAGTTGATCGAGGTCACCATGATCGCCCAACCAGACTCCGGCTCGACGCCGGGCGTCATCATCGTCGGAGTCGACGGTTCCGAGTCGAGCAGGCAAGCACTTCGTTTGGCTCAATCCATGGCCGTGAACACCGCCAGCACCGTCGAGGCTGTCAGAGCCTGGGTACCGCACACCGCTCTCGGCGTCATGGCGGTCGGACCTGACGAAGTCCGGCCGACCACGGACCCGGCACGTGACGCTCTGAAGAACCTGGCCGCAACTGTCACGAGGGTTTTCGGCGATGAGCGGCCCGCTGACCTGCACCTGAGTGTGCGGCAGGGCAGCCCGGCCGAGGTACTGATCGAGGCCAGCCGCACCGCCCAGCTGCTCGTCGTGGGCAGCCGAGGCTACGGCGGGTTCGCCGGGTTGCTGCTCGGCTCGGTCAGCTCCGCCTGCTCACAGCACGCCCATTGCCCGGTCGTGATCATGCACGGCGATGCGGCGCCACCGGTCCGATCCATCTGAGCTGACCAGCGGCAAGGTCGCCCGGGAGCGCAAGGATTCCAGCGGTTCGGAGCCGAGACTGCGACTCACGGCATGGGAGGTGACCGACCATGGAAGCTCTCGCATTCGCGCCGGCCTCCGGGTTACCGGACTCCGTGGCAGGGTGGCGAGCCGCGGCCGACGCGCTACTGAGTCCGCCGTGCTGCGCCTTCCACCGCAACATGGAGATCACCGCCCGCTATGCCTGGCTGCACGCGCAGCAGCCCGAGTGCTTCAAGTGGGCCGGCATGGCTGCAATCGCCTCACATCACGCCCGCCTGGTGCTGTTCCCGTTCCGACTGAACACCGACCACACCGGCTACGTCGACCTCCCCCGCAGCCTGAGTCACTGGCGGTTGCTGACCAGGGACGCGAACCGGATGCGTGAGGTCAACAACGCCATCTTCGACGACATCTTCTGGGTACACCTCGCCTATCTGGGAGCCGACGGCATCGGCGACCTGCGGCGGCTGCTTGAGCCGTACCCCGAGTACAGCAGGCTGCTCACCGCTTTCGAGACGATCGACCGCGCTCAGACGATCCTCGCCGACGAAGGGTCGTCGGAGCAGGCCCGGTTGGACGCCGTCGACCTGGTCTGGGCGGGAAACATCGCTCTGCTCGAGCACGAACAACGGGTCGTGGTGCAGCCGCTTTTCGACAGCCTGTCGGGGATCTTCGCCCGGCTCATCTCGATGGGCGCGACCACGACATTCGAGGTGCGCGGTCTGCGGCGGCAACTCAGGTACCTCACGTCGTTCTCCACGTACTCGCTGACCGGTGGGCTTTCCGCGGCGCTACGGACCCGCAGGATTCCCCGGATCACGCGCTACGAGGATCGCTGGCCATGGCTGGAGACCCGGGTCGTTCCTGCGTTCCGGCGCCTCGACGAAGACGATGACCTGATGGTCCAGATCTTCGAACGCGTCGTCGAGCAGGCCCAACGCCACGCCGAGATGCCATGCCTCATCCCGTAATGAACGGCCGCCCGTCAACCGCCCAGCTGCAAGGCGAGCGAACCGACGAGCACCAGAATCAACCCGGCGACCTGCACCCTGTCCAGTTTGTCGCCGAACCCCACGGCGCCCACCACTGCAGTGGAAGCAATCCCGGCTCCGGTCCACACCCCGTAGCCGACAGCCAGCGACAACCCCGCATCAAGAGCCCGTGCCACCAGGAGAACTGACACCCCGATACCGGCGAACGTCAGGATCGTGGGCACCCTGCGGTGCATCCCGTCAGAGAGCCGCATTGACACCATCCCGCCGACTTGCGCGGTTATCCCCGCGGTCAGGTAGACCCACGCGGTCACGGCTGCTCCTGGGCTCGACGACGGGTAAGCGCCACCACACCGACGCCGAGCACGATCAGCCCGAGAACCTGTACAGCGGTGAGCGGTTCGTCGAACAAGAACGCGCTGAGTAATGCTGCGGCGCCCAGCCCGCAACCGGTCAACGTGCCGTAGGCGACGCCCAGGCCGAGCCCGCCCTTGAGCGCACGGGCGAAGAACACCAGCGAAACGGCGTAGCCGAGCAGCACCCCCAACGCCGGAATGGGCCGGGTGAATCCTTCAGAAGCCCGCAAGCACAGAGTGCCCAACACCTCCAACACGATGGCCAGCACGAGGAAGGCTCCGGATGGCACAGACTTCGCACGCATAACCGCCAGCACATCCGCACGGTAGCCGAGACGTGTTCGGGGGTGCACGGGCCCAGCTGCACCCGCCGGCTCAGACACGGAAGAGGACGAGCTGAGAGCTGACGCCGAGCACTGGACGCCTGACACCTGTTCGTGACAGGTTCGCGATGGGCGTGTGGGTGTAGTGCCCCGACATCGAAGGAGTAACCATGGATCCGCACACTCGGGAGTCCCTGAGGGCGCGACTCGGTGAGCCCGGCACACCGGCGCAGTTCAAAGCCATCAGCGAACTGGACCAG
>JBBPZD010000098.1:0-33862 GCA_038199265.1 Actinomycetales bacterium
ACTACGTCGATGCACGCGGCACCAAGTTGGTCGCGTTGCTCGAAGCGAACAAGCCGTCCAAAGGCTTCACCGACGACCCGGGCAGGCAGAACGTCTTCGTCAGCCTGCTGTTGTCGATCCTGCCCTTCATCCTGATCCTCGGTCTGTTCTGGTTCATCATGAGCCAGATGCAGGGCGGCGGCTCCAAGGTGATGCAGTTCGGTAAGTCCAAAGCCAAACTCGTCACCAAGGACATGCCGAAGGTCACCTTCGCCGATGTCGCCGGCTCCGATGAGGCCGTCGAAGAGCTGGAAGAGATCAAAGACTTCCTGCAGGCTCCCAAGAAGTTCCTGGATGTCGGCGCGAAGATCCCCAAGGGCGTGCTGCTCTACGGTCCTCCCGGAACCGGTAAGACACTGTTGGCCCGCGCAGTTGCGGGCGAGGCCGGAGTGCCGTTCTACGCGATCTCCGGTTCGGACTTCGTCGAGATGTTCGTCGGTGTCGGAGCCTCCCGTGTCCGTGACCTGTTCGAACAGGCCAAGACCAACGCCCCGGCCATCATCTTCGTCGACGAGATCGACGCTGTGGGTCGACACCGCGGCGCCGGTATGGGCGGCGGTCACGATGAACGTGAGCAGACACTCAACCAGTTGCTGGTCGAGATGGATGGCTTCGACGTCAAGACCAACGTCATCCTGATTGCCGCGACCAACCGCCCGGACATCCTCGACCCGGCACTGCTGCGTCCGGGTCGGTTCGATCGTCAGATCTCGGTCGAGGCACCCGACATGGCCGGTCGCCACCACATCCTGCAGGTGCACGCCAAGGGCAAGCCGATGTCCGATGACATCGACCTGCTCACGGTCGCTCGTCGCACCCCCGGCTTCTCGGGCGCCGATCTGGCCAACGTGCTCAACGAGGCGGCCTTGTTGACCGCCCGTAGCAATGCGCAGATCATCGACAACCGTGCGTTGGACGAAGCGATCGACCGCGTCATCGCCGGTCCGCAGAAGCGCACCCGCGTGATGAACGCCAAGGAACGCAAGATCACTGCCTACCACGAGGGTGGTCACGCGCTGGTCGCTTCGGCAATGAACTACACCGATCCGGTCAGCAAGATCACGATCCTGCCGCGTGGTCGGGCCCTGGGTTACACGATGGTGCTGCCGGTCGACGACAAGTACTCCACCACTCGTAATGAATTGTTGGACCAGTTGGCGTACGCCCTCGGCGGCCGCGTTGCAGAAGAGTTGGTTTTCCACGACCCGAGCACCGGTGCTTCGAACGACATCGAGAAGGCAACGGGCCTGGCCCGCAAGATGGTCACGCAGTTCGGTATGAGCGAGCGCATCGGTGCGATCAAGCTCGGATCTGGTAGCGGTGAAGTCTTCATGGGCCGCGACATGGGTCACGAGCGGGATTACTCCGACGCTCTGGCCGGTGTGGTCGATGAAGAGGTGCGCCGACTGATCGAGGCCGCCCACGACGAGGCATGGCACGCGCTGAACGACAACCGCGACCTGCTGGACGACCTCGTTCTGGAACTGCTCGATAAAGAGACCCTGAACGAGAAGGCGCTCGCCGAGATCTTCGGTTCGGTGCACAAGCGGCCGCGTCGTCAGGTGTGGCTGTCCAGCGACGCCCGCAACATCGACGAACGTCCGCCGGTCCTGACACCGGCAGAGCGTGAGGCCGTTGCTCGCGGCGTCGACCTGGACAAGCGGGATCGTCAGCAGGCCGAGCCGCATCCTCCCGAGGCAGTCATCGAGATTCCGGACGGCGGGTATGTCGACCCCTCCCAGGGTTGATCTGGAGCGTGCCGCTGCTGCGGTGCGTGAGTTGCTCTTCGCGGTCGGGGAAGACCCCGACCGCGAAGGTCTGCTCGATACGCCCGGCAGGGTAGCCCGGGCCTATGCCGAGACCTTTGCGGGTCTGCACCAGGACCCGGCAGAGATACTCAGCCGAACCTTCGACGTGGCGCACGACGAGATGGTGCTGATCAGCGACATCGAGGTCTACAGCACCTGCGAACACCACCTGTTGCCCTTTCACGGCGTGGCGCACGTCGGGTACATCCCGGCCAAGGACGGTCGGGTTCCCGGCCTGTCGAAGGTCGCTCGGCTGGTCGACATGTACGCCCGCCGCCCCCAGGTGCAGGAACGCCTCACCTCCCAGATTGCCGATGCGCTCGTGGAGCATCTGCGGGCGCAGGGCGTCATCGTGGTCGTGTCGTGCGAGCACCTGTGCATGACGATGCGAGGGATCCGCAAACCGGGCGCGGTCACGACGACGTCTGCCGTTCGCGGTCAGTTGCGTGACCCGACGACGCGCGCCGAGGCAATCAGCCTGATGGCGCCGGCCCGCCGCCGGTGACGGCGCTCCCCACCCGGCCTGCGACCCGGCCACTGGTCATGGGGGTCGTTAATGTCACGCCCGACTCGTTCTCAGACGGGGGCCGCTGGCTGGCGCCTGACTCTGCAATCGAGCACGGTCTGGAACTGCACGGGCAGGGCGCCGACATCATCGACATCGGTGGCGAATCGACCCGCCCCGGAGCCAGGCGCCCTGATGAGCAGGAAGAGCTGCGTAGGATTCTGCCGGTCGTTCGCGAACTCGCTGCACACGGCGTGTACTGCTCGATCGACACCATGCGCGCGGGTGTCGCTGCCCAGGCGGTCGATGCCGGCGCGCAGCTGGTCAACGACGTCAGCGGCGGTCTCGCCGATCCGCAGATGGCGCGGACTGTCGCCGATCTGCAGGTCGGCATGATCGCCATGCACTGGCGCGGCCACAGTCACGACATGGCGGACCGTGCGGTCTACGAGGATGTCGTTGTCGATGTCTGTCGTGAACTGGGCCAGCGGTCGCGGGCACTGCTCGATGCCGGTATTGCGTCAGCGGACCTGGTGCTCGATCCGGGTCTCGGATTTGCCAAGACGGCCGAGCAGAACTGGTCGATCCTGCGCACCTTGGACGCCTTCGATGCGCTGGGGCTGCCGATCCTGATCGGCGCCTCCCGCAAAGCCTTCCTCGCCCGGGTCGGGTCCCGCGAACCGCTGCCCCCGGAACGACGCGAGGGTGCGACCACAGCCCTGACCGTGCTACTTGCGCAGGCTGGTGTGTGGGGTGTGCGAGTACACGACGTGCAATCTGCCCGAACGGCATTGGCCGTCACCGAGAGAATGGCTGCCACTGATGAGTGACCGGATCGCACTGCGTGGAATCTTCGCCGATACCTGTCACGGCGTCCTGGCCCACGAGAAGGTCGAGCCGCAACGGTTCATCGTCGACATCGAGATGCAGATCGATCTGAGTGTGGCCGGTGCGTCCGACGAGTTGGGCTGCACCGTCAGTTACGCCGATATTGCCCAGAACGCCTACCACATTCTTGCCGGCGAGTGCGTGGACCTCATCGAGACCCTGGCCGAACGTATCGCGGTGATGGCGTTGTCGCCGATCGCCGTCGAAGCTGTCGAAGTCACCGTCACCAAACCGCAGGCGCC
Source organism: Actinomycetales bacterium (assembly GCA_038199265.1). Classification (GTDB taxonomy): domain Bacteria; phylum Actinomycetota; class Actinomycetes; order Actinomycetales; family Dermatophilaceae; genus Allobranchiibius. Next base: position 3,483 of record JBBPZD010000098.1, read on the forward strand.
TGCCGGGGTTCCGTTCCTGGACCCGGTCGTCGGGGGGCCGTCGGTGACTGTCCGGCGCGCGCAAGACCGCGAAGTGGTCATCGCGCTCGGGGCGAACATGGGTGACCGCGTGGGCACCTTGGCCGCAGCGGTACGGGCGCTCGCCGCCACGGACGGAATCGAAGTCGTCGCCTGCTCACCATTGCTGGAGACCGGCGCGGTGGGCGGACCAGAACAACCCGACTATCTGAACGCTGTCGTGGTCGCCCGGAGCCGGTTGGCTCCCTGGACTGTCCTGGCGCAGCTACACCGCATCGAGCAGAACCACGGAAGAGTACGCGATGTTCGCTGGGGAGCGCGCACCCTGGACCTTGATCTGATCCAGGTCGGAGACCCTGCGCTGGGGGATGACCTGCAACTCGACACCCCTGAATTGACACTGCCGCACCCGCGGGCCCACGAACGGGCCTTCGTACTCGTGCCGTGGTCGAGGGTCGACGGGACAGCGGTGTTGCAGGCCCCCTCGGGTGCTACGGGCGTGCGTGAACTGATCGAAGGTCTGGCCCCCGATGTGCTGGACGGGGTGCGTCCGGGGCCGGCCTGGGAACCGCTGTGAGCGGCGAACAGCTGAGTTGGAAGCATGCGCTCGGCGTCGCAGGGGTGATCTTCGTGATCAGTTATGCCTTCCTGCAGTTCTGGAACACCCGCGGAAATTCACTGCCCCAGAACTCCTGGATAGCAGTCGGGGTCCTGGTCCTGATGGCGGTACTGATGCTCTACGCGGGGAACGAGATCAGGATCTACCTCAAGGGTGAGTCCAAACGGCCGCCCTCTCCGCAGAAAGCCCGGAACACGGTGGTCGCAGCCCAGGCCTGCATCCTCGGTGGCGCGGCGTTCACCGGCTGGTACGCCGGGACGGCGGCAGTGCAGGTCACCCGGCTGAGCACAACGACCGGGCCGGGCGCTTTTGCTGTGGCGGCAGTGTTGACCGTTGCCTGTATCGGGCTGGTCGGTGCCGGGCTGCTCGTGCAGTCGTGGTGCAAGCTGCCCGAAGACGACGACAAAACCCCCAAGAGGGGCAAGAGCAGCGGGAGCGCCCCCGAAGTCATCTGACCTGTGTCGCGTCGTTATTTGTCGATATCGCCTACGACGAAGAACATCGATCCCAGGATCGCGACCATGTCGCCCAGCAGATTGCCCGGCAGCAGCTCCGCTAGCACAGCGACGTTGTTGAACGACGCCGACCGTAGTGCCAGCCGCCAAGGGGTCTTCTCCCCGCGCGACACCAGGTAGTAGCCGTTGAAGCCGAGCGGGTTCTCGGTTGCCACGTAGTCGGTGCCCTCGGGCACTTTCAGTACCTTCGGCAGTTTCAGGTTGACCGGGCCGGCAGGCATTCCCAGAAGTCGATCGAGACAAGCTTCAGCAAGATCGAGGCTGACGTGGGTCTGCTCCAGCAGCACCTCGAGTCGGGCCAGACAGTCGCCGGATGTGCGGGTGACAACCCGGCCCGGTCCGCCGGGGGCGAAGAGTTCGTCGTAGGCGAGGTAGGGCTGGTCGCGACGCAGATCGACGTCGAAACCACTTGCGCGCGCGATCGGCCCGGACACCCCGTAGGACGCGATGGCTTCTGTGGAGAGCACCCCGACCCCGCGGGTGCGTGCATTGAGGATCTCGTTGCCCACCAGCAGGCTCTCCAATTCGGGCAGTCGGCTGCGGACACTGTCGATGGCGGCCTGTACCCGACCCAGCCAGCCGGCCGGGATGTCTTCACGTAATCCGCCCACCCGGTTGAACATGTAGTGCATCCGGCCACCAGAGATCTCTTCCATGACCCACTGCAATTCTTCGCGTTCGCGGAAGGAGTAGAAGATCGGGGTGATCGCGCCGAGCTCGAGCGGGTAGGAGCCGAGGAACATCAGATGGTTCAGTACGCGGTTCAGCTCCGAGAGCAGGGTGCGTGTCCAGGTCGCGCGTTGTGGGACCTCCATGCCCAGCATCCGCTCGACCGTCAGGGCCAGGCCGACTTCGCTGCTGAATGCCGACAACCAGTCGTGCCGGTTGGCCAGCACCATGATCTGCCGGTAGTCGCGTACTTCGAAGAGTTTCTCGGCGCCGCGGTGCATGTACCCGACGATCGTTTCGGCGCGCGAGATGCGTTCGCCGTCCAGGGTGATGCGCAACCGCAGCACCCCGTGTGTGGCGGGGTGCTGCGGTCCGATGTTGAGCACCATGTCAGCGGTAGCCAGTTCCCCTGCGCCGACGCCGACGGTCAGTTCCCGGGTAGCCATGGGGTCAGTCTGTCAGGAGGGCCGTTTGCGCTCGCTCTTCTCTGCCAAACGCACCAGGACGACACCCGTCACGATCAGCGCGCCACCGGCGAGTTGGATCGGCAGCGGTAGTTCACCGACGAACAGCCAGGCGAAGAGCACTGCGAACAGCACTTCGGACAGTGCCACGAACGACGCGACGCGGCTGCCGAGCATCCGGGCTGCGCTGACACCGGCGACGTAGGCGAGCGCAGCCGAGATCACCGAGAGGCCGATGATGGGAACGAACACGCTGACCTTGGCCCCGCCGAGTGGTACCGAGTCGAGCGTGGCCGTCATCGGCAGCACTCCGGTGATACCCATCAGCGCCAGTGGGATTACACCCAGTGCCATGCCGACACCAGACAGCGCGACCGGTGACAGCCCGCCCTTGGGCTCTTCGGAGGCAACCAGGAAGAAGGTGGCCGAGCAGACCGCTGCGCCGAGTCCGAAGACGACACCGACGGTGCTGATTTTGACGGCGCCGAAGATGTTGAGCACCAGGACCAGGCCCAGCAGGGCGGTGACCGCCCCCATCATCGTCAACCGCGACGGAGCACGGCGGGTGGTGACCCAGGCGAGCAGTACGAGCAGGGTGGGGGACAGGTACTCCAACAACAGCGCCACTCCGACGCTGAGGTGCTCGATGGCGATGAAGTAGAACAGCTGAGTGCCGGCAACCCCGAACAGGCTGTAGAGCGCGATGATCCGCGCGTTGCTGCGCAGTAAACACCAGCGGCCGCGTAGTTCGAGTGCGGTGGGGATTGCCAGCACGAGGGCCGCGATCGCGATCCGCATGGTGACGGCGGCTGCCGGGCTCCACCCAGCAGCGAACAGCATTTTGGCGAAGGGGCCGGCAGCGCCGAAGGAGGCTGCTGACATGAGGGCGACCAGCATCGCCCGTGAGGTGCGGCTCGAACCGGCGGGTGCTTCGGACGGCGACTGCGTTGTCGGGGCGATGGGTGTCGGCATACGCAAGATGGCGTTTTCGGTCTCGACGGACATTGGTGGTGCCCCCTCTCAAGGGAATTCAACAGAGTTCTACTTAGGAAATGACATGTGATGGTGTAAGGAGTCATCATGCTCTACGCTGGTGACAGACGAAGAATACGGGTTCGATTAGTCAGGAGTCAACATGGCCTTCACCCATGACACCGACGACTCCCTGTTGTCGATGGCGTCTCTGGTCAACACTGCTGTGCTGCGGCCCGGCGGGGTGGACGATCTGAGCAGCGTCGAGGACTTCGAAGAGTTCGTCGGGCAGTGGCAGTGGACCGGCTCGAGAGCGCACGACGAGTCTGAACGGCAAGCCGTCGTGGCGCTGCGCCCTGTCTTCCGGGCGCTGTGGGAAGCACCTGATGAGGACGCGGTGGTCGAGTTGGTGAACGCGTTGCTGATCAAGGGCAGAGCGCTACCGCAACTGGTGGCACACGACGGATGGGGCTATCACCTGCACGCCACCCCGCCCGACGTACCGCTGGCGACTCGCTGGATGGTTGACACCGCCATGGCGATGGTCGACGTGATCCGCTCGGGGGAGTTGTCCAGACTGCAGTTCTGCGCAGCTGACGACTGTGCTGGTGTGCTGGTGGACCTGTCGAAGAACAGATCTCGCAGATTCTGCGAAGTGGGGTGCGGCAACCGGGTGAACGTCGCCGCGTATCGCGCTCGCCAGAAAGCGAGCGAGGAGGTCTAGCCCGTTGCAGCGGCCTGCGCCGATACGATCGCCGGGTGAGCGGCAACGACGGGGGCGGGTCGCCGCAGGACCGCTATTACCAGCGTTATGCCCAGACAAGCGGATCTACCCCGAGTCCGCAAGGTCCGAAACGGGGCCCTGCACGGTGGTGGGCAGTCGGTGCCGGAGTCCTGATATTGATCCTGGCGGTAATCGCCGTCGTAGTTTTCGGCGGCTTGGGATCAAGCAGCTCGGCATCACCCAGCAGTGGCCCGGCCGCTGCGCCGACCGGCCAATTCAGCAGTTCCGGCGCGCCACCGACGACGGCCGCCAACGGCGCACTGCAGGTGCGTGCTGTCGTGCCCGGCTGGCAGCCGGTCGGCGGACTCGTCAATACCAAGAACCAGATCTACGGCGCGTACGACGCTCCGCCCGGTTGGAGCGTGAAACAGGAAGGGTCCATCTCCTTCAAGGATGAGGGCTTTCTGGGATTCCGCAGGACCACCTGGGGCTCGTCCGCGTTCAACGTCGGCAAATGCCCGGGCAAACCCAATGCCGCGCAGGCGACCGCGAGCTTCGTCGACGTCGGCAAGCGTGATCCCGCCGAGGCGATCAACGGCGTGCTGGCGAAGTTCGGTTCTGCCGCCAGTCTGAACACCGACAAGTCCACTCATGCGACTCAGGGCACGGTCACCTCCGAGGACATCAACATCGTGGGCGGTTCGTTGGCTGCCGTTCAGGGCAAGCTCATCGTCACGCAGGGGACGCTCAGCGATGACTGCGGGGTCGGTAAGAAATTCACCTTCTACGGTGTTGCCTTCTCGACCAACGGCCGGTCGGTGATGTTGCTCGTCACAGTCGCTGAATGGCCCGGGCAGACGGCCCCGGGCGCGGGGACCATCGACAAGATCATCTCGTCGCTGCGACCCGCAGGGGGAGAATAGATCGGGTCCACCCGGCCGATCTGGCACCGGAGTTCACACCGGGTCGATCGACCACCAGAAGTCGCCGAGGCCGCCTTCGGCCGTGAGGGCGGTGTACGCACTGCGAGACACCAGCGAGCGCAGGTATGCGGGCGGATCGGCGCTCGCGAGCGCGACCGGCGCTGCTGCCGGCCTCATGTCGAGCCGGTCGAACAGTTCGCTCTGCCGTACCAGTGTTCTCGCGCCGGAGACGGGGAGGCTGTCCATCGCAACATGTGCGGTGATGTCGGTGCTGCCGTCCGGCAGCGGCCTGCAGGCGGCTCCCCGGCGAAAGCCGGTCAGAGTGCCCAGGGCGGGCCGGGTCGTGCGTAGGTGGCCGTAATCCACGGTGACGAGAACGCCGGACCCGATACACGCCCGCAGTGCCGCATAGGCGGCGTCGCGTGTCCGGCCGACCTCTATGCGGCTGCCCCCGCGATCTTCTTCTGGCCAGTACCGTGCGCACCACTGCAGATCGCCTGCACTCGCGGGCTGGCCCAGTCGTTCTTCTCCCAGCGTGTCCACCTCTACGACGCGCCACTGGTGGCCGTCATGCTGCAGCACGGGGCAGGGCACGACGTCGAGCCATTCGTGGGCGATGACCACGACGTCCTGCAGACCGCGAAGAGCTCGCGGGATGGAAGCACCCCCGTCGCCCTGTATCCAGTCGATGTCTGCCGGGAGGGTGTCAGGTCGGGTGACCACATCTACTGCGACCACCGACAACTCAGGTGCCAAGAAGTGCATCTCGGTTGCGAGCTCACCTCGGCCGCAGGCGAAGTCGACGATCTGTCCGACGCCGTGTTCGCGCGCTAGCGCCACGGCCACAGCAGCGAGCAACACCCCTCCGCCGGGGATGCCCTGTGCGGATGTCGCGAAGTGCGCGGCCGGCCCCGGGGCATCGCGGTAGAAGCCGTCGTGGGCGTCGTACAGCCCTCGCTGCCACGCCCGCTCCCACGCTGTCCAGCCCATCGACCAAACGTAGGCGGCGAAGCGGGCGAGGTAGCGTCCTGTCCGTGAATGGGACTGCACGTGAGTGAGACACCTGGTGGCGACTTTTCCGCGAACTTGCCCGTCCGACCGCCTCGTCTGCGCATCGCAGTCATCGGATGCGGTCGGGTGGGGGCAGTTCTCGGTGCGGCCTTCCGCGCCGCCGGGCACGAGGTCACCGCCACCAGCGCCGTCAGCGATGCTTCGCTGCAGCGCGCAGCTGAAATGCTACCGGGAGTGCCGGTTCTGGAACCTGCGCAGGTCGCCCGGTCCGCGGAGGTCGTACTGCTCACCGTGCCCGACGACGAACTGGCCGATCTCGCGCGGTCGCTCGCAGCGCAGGGGGCGTGGGACGGCGGACGACTGGTGATCCACACCAGCGGCGCGCACGGGTGCGACGTGCTGCTGCCCGTCACCCACGCCGGTGGTGATGCCGTTGCGATGCATCCGGCAATGACCTTCAGTGGCACGGCCCGTGATCTGCCACGACTGATCGGTATCCCGATCGCCGTCACGGCCTCGATGGGAGCGTCGTTGATCGCCGAGGCAATGGTGCTCGACCTCGAAGCCGAACCGCTTCCGCTGTCCGAGCAGCAACGACCGCTCTATCACGCAGCCCTCACTCACGGGGCCAATCATCTGGTCACACTGGTTGCCCAGAGTCAGCAGATCCTGCGGCACGCGGGTATCGAAGCGCCTGGTCCTGTGTTGGACGGATTGCTGAACGCGGCGCTCGCCAATGCGTTGGAGCGCGGTGACAAGGCGCTGACGGGTCCGGTTGCGCGTGGCGATGTCGAGACGGTTCGCACGCACCTGCAGGTGCTTGTCGACGAGACGCCCGACGTGCGCGAGGCCTACCGGGCGATGGCGCGGGCGACCGCGATGCGCGCTGCGGGCCGGCGCCTGACCCCGCCCAGATCCACCGGGCCGCTGATGGAACTGCTGGACGGGCCCGAAGAGCAATCTCCGCCGCAAGATCAGGGCAACGCCCGCCACGAGAACGAGGGAGACGACCGATGACCAACTCGCCGCGTGTGGTGCACACCAGAGCCGACCTGCTCCAAGCCCGAGCCGAGTTGGGTGCCGACCTCGGGGTGGTGATGACGATGGGTGCTCTGCACGAAGGGCACGCCCAGCTCATCCGGCAGGCTCGCGCAGAAGTGACGCATGTGGTGGTGACGATCTTCCTCAATCCACTGCAATTCGCGGCCGGAGAGGATCTGTCGCGATATCCGCGCACCTTCGAAGACGACCTGGCTATCTGTGCCCGCGAAGGTGTCGACCTGGTCTTCGCGCCGTCGCCCGACGTGGTGTACCCCGATGGAGAACCCGGTGTGCGGGTCGCCGCCGGATCGCTCGGAGCGGTGTTGGAGGGTGTGGCTCGGCCCGGCCACTTCGACGGTGTGCTGACGGTGGTCGCCAAATTGCTGCACCTGGTGCGCCCGTCCCGCGCCTACTACGGACAGAAAGATGCCCAGCAGCTGTTGCTGATCAAACGAATGGCCCGCGATCTGGACTTCCCTGTGGACGTGGTGGCGGTCGAGACCGTTCGTGAGGATGACGGCCTGGCGCTCAGCAGCCGCAACCGCTATCTCACTGAAGCCGATCGGGAGGTCGCGGGATGCCTGTCCAAGGCCTTGTCGGCGGGTGCGTCGATGGCCACGATCGGCCCGGCAGCGGTGCGGCGTGCGGCGCGCGATGTGCTCGTGCGTGAACCACTCGCGCTGATCGACTACCTGGTGCTGGTTCATCCGACCGAGCTCAGCGAGGTGCCTGAGTGGTACCGCGGCCCGGCGCTACTCGCCGTCGCCGGGCGGGTCGGTACTACCCGACTGATCGACAACACCCCACTGGTTCTCGGTCCGAACGGAGGCGCTCGCCCCGTCGTCTGACGACGGATCTGTGCACGATTAGCGGGAAAGCGACATGTCGTATTCCCGCTAGCTATCGCTGGATCGGTGGAGGCACACTTGTTCCATGCCGCTTCTGCACACCGACACTGATGCGTGCTTGCGGGCGGTCAGCGCGCGCGATGCCCGATTTGACGGCTGGTTCGTGACCGGTGTCCGTAGTACCGGTATCTACTGCCGACCCAGCTGCCCGGCCACCCCGCCCAAAGCACGCAACATCACCTTCCTCCCGACCGCAGCCGCTGCCCAGGCGGCTGGTTTTCGAGCGTGCAAGCGGTGTCGGCCCGATGCCAGTCCAGGATCACCGGAGTGGAATGTGCGGGCCGATCTCGTCGGTCGCGCCATGCGGTTGATCGGCGACGGGGTCATCGACCGCGATGGGGTGGCCGGATTGGCCCGTCAGCTCGGATACTCGGTACGGCAGATCGAGCGGGCCATGCAGTCCGAGCTCGGCGCAGGGCCGTTGGCGATCGCGCGAGCAGGGCGGGCCCAGACTGCGCGCACCCTGTTGGAGACCACGCAGCTACCTCTGACCCAGGTTGCCCACGCAGCCGGGTTCGGCAGCATCCGAACGTTCAACGATGCGATCCGCGACGTCTTCGCGATGACGCCGTCTGAGTTACGAGCAACCGGTTCCGGCTCGACTGCGGCTGTCAGTGGTTCGGCATCCCCGTGGCACCGCCTCTCTCTGCGCTTGCCGTTCCGGGCTCCGTTGCACCCGGACAACCTCTTCGGTCACCTCGCCTTCACGGGGGTGTCAGGGGTGGAGGAATGGCGGGATGGAAGGTACCGGCGAGCGCTGGATCTGCCGGGCGGACCGGCAATCGTGGCTTTGTCGCCGCAACCAGGCCATGTCCGTGCTGATCTGGCATTGACCGACCTGACCGACCTCACGGTCGCGGTGCATCGTTGCCGGTGGCTGCTCGATCTCGATTGTGATCCGATCGCGGTCGACGATGCCCTGTCCCAAGATCCGCAAATGGCGCCGCTGGTTCAGCTGGCCCCTGGCCGCCGCGTGCCCCGCACGGTCGATTCCGCCGAGATGGCGATCCGCATCGTGATCGGCCAGCAGGTCTCGACCAAAGCTGCGCGCACCCACGCGGGCCGATTGTCGGCAGTGTTCGGTCAGCATCTCGTCGACCCGGACGGCGGTCTGACCCGATTGTTCCCGAGACCTGAGGCCCTGCTCGAGGCCGACGATGCCATCTTCCGGATGCCCACGACGCGGCGCGAGACCATTCGCAGGCTCTGTCGAGCGTTGGCGGCGGGCGAGCTCGATACCAGTCCGGGAGCAGACCGCGGCGATACACGGGCGGTGCTCGCGGCGATCAAGGGAATCGGACCGTGGACTGTGGAGTGCTACGCGATGCGTGCCCTCGGTGATCCCGATGCGTTCCCCGGTACCGACCTCGGGGTGCGGGTAGCTGCGCGGTCTTTCGGGATCGAGGACAAGCCCCGTTCGATAGAACTGGCGTCCGAGTCCTGGCGCCCGTGGCGGTCGTATGCGGTTCAACATCTGTGGGCCACCGGCGATCACGAAGTGAATCGACTACCCGATAGGGACATCTCATGAATGCAACAGCCCACCTTGTTCTACACGACACCCCGATCGGCGATTTGATACTCGTGCGTCGGGGAGGAGCATTGTCTGCGGTCTACATGCAAGAACACCGACACCGCCCGGAATACTCGACTTTCGGGCCTCCGGAACTTTATGCGGAGGGGGCCCATGGGGTGCTGGGTGATGCCGTGCGCCAACTGGGCGAGTACTTCGACGGCGCGCGAACCTGTTTCGATCTCCCGCTCGATCCGGCCGGAACGCCGTTTCAGCACCGGGTGTGGGAACTATTGCGGGCCATCCCCTATGGCGCCACCCGAAGTTATGGCCAGTTGGCGCAGGAGCTGGGGTCACCGGGAGCCAGCCGTGCCGTGGGTATGGCCAACGGTCGAAACCCCCTCTCGATCGTCGTGCCCTGTCACCGGGTGATCGGCGCAAACGGAGCCATGACGGGGTTCGGCGGCGGTGTGGAACGCAAAGTGTGGCTCCTTGAGCTGGAGCGAAGCCAGATCACGGCCGGCGGCGCACCGCCGTCCTGACAACAGGCCTATCCTGGTGATATGTGGCCAGCGATTGAAACACTCGTACCGTCGATCGGGATCCTCTTCCTGTTGTACGTGGTGTTGAAGTACATGATGGAAGGCGATCGTCGCGAACGAATCGCACAAGCACAGTGGGAACAAGAACACCAACAACCCACGCCGGATGTCGACCACAATTCTGAATCGACAAGTTCTGCGCAAGACGGCTGAATTGTTATGTTAGATTTAGGACACGCCGTGATCATTGGCGCGTCGACGTATATCACTAAGTGTCGACGACCGCGGGGCAACTAACATAACTAACCCTTACGGGTGGAGGAGTTCACATGGCGCAGCGAGTTCAAATCCTGCTGGAAGACGACATCGACAAGTCCGAAGCGGCTGAGACCGTTAACTTCGCCTTGGACGGCGTCAGCTACGAGATCGACCTTTCCACCGCTAACGCATCACGTCTTCGCGATGACCTGGCAACGTGGACCGGCCACGCACGCAAGGTACGCGGGGCCCGTCGCTCTGCGTCCGCCACGCGGACGGCCGCTCCGGCTGCTGGCCGTCAGGACCTCAACAAGATGCGCGAATGGGGCCGTTCCAACGGCTTCAAGGTCAGCGATCGGGGCCGCGTCTCCGGTGAACTGCAAGAAGCGTACGCACGCGCCAACTCCTGATCGATCAGGCGTTCAGCCCGGCTGCAAAGAGGTCGCCGCGCGTCTCGAGCCGGTGCAGCACTTCTTCGAAATCCAGCTGAGCCAGTTTTTCCGGTATTTCGATTTCTTCCCAGGTGCGGGGGGCGGCTACCATCGGCCGCTCCCGCCCGCGGAGTGAATACGGTGCGATCGTGGTCTTGGCGGCCGTATTCTGAGACCAATCCAGCAGCACTTTTGCGTTGCGTACCGATTTGGTCATTTTCCATACCACGTCATCTGGAGATGTGGCTGCCAACTCCTGCGCAAGTGATTTGATCCAATCGCGAATCTGGTCACTACTACGCGATCCGTCCAGGGCCCCGTAGATCTGCATTCCTTTACTCCCCGACGTCACGGGAGCCGTGTTCTCCACACCTCCTTCGGCGAGTTTCTCGCGAACCTTCAGCGCGACCCGTGCGCACTCTGGCAATCCGGCCGGGCTTCCCGGATCGAGGTCTATGACGACGCGATCAGGATTCTGTGCTGCACCGGCCTCGTCGACTTCGGTGGACCACCGCCATTGCGGTACGTGCAACTCCAATGCGGCCAGGTTCGCCAGGTAGGTGAGCGTTGCGACATCCGGCACGAGAGGATAGGTAACGCGGTCTGCACCACCTCGGGTGCCCGCGGACGCCACTGTGAAGCGGGGTATCCACGAGGGAGCTCCCGGCGGAACATTCTTCTCGAAGAAGGACGTGCCACCGACCCCGTGCGGCCAGCGCACGCGGGTGACGGGGCGCCCCTGAAGTACCGGTAGGAGCATCGGCGCCACGCAGGCGTAGTAGTGCAGTACCTCGCCCTTGGTGGTCTCGGTCGCCGGATACAGGACTTTGTCCAGATTGCTCAGTGTCAGTCGTCGGCCCTCCACTTCCACGATGACCTGAGTGGCGTCATCCACGAGATGCATCCAACAGGTCAGCCGGTGTCAGGTCGGCTCGCAGTCCGCGCCACGTCGGCTGCCGTAGTCGGCCTCCTTCGGAAACTCCGTGGTACTCCAGGTCCGCGACCAGGTCTGGGAGGAGCCAGGTGCAGCCATCCGCGTCTAGCGCCGACACCTTGTCCAGGAACGGGGACTCCCGTTGTTTCAGCGGCCGCATCCGCTCCAGTAGAGAAACCCCGGCGCGGCCGGCCAGGCCCGATCCGATCCGACCCCGGAAGATCAGGCCACTGGTAGTCGGACTGCCGATGAGCAGCGCCCCGAGGCGGTCGGAGCCGATCTCGGGCCGCCATCCGCCGATCACGTATGACCCGGTGGTCCGGTGCACCATCTTGCGCCAATCGGGGCTGCGAGAACCGGGCAGGTAGGGCGAATCGAGCCTTTTGGAGACCACACCCTCCAGACCCTGCGCGGCAGTGGCAGCCAGCAGATCGGCGCCATCGGGAAAGGTCGGCGGCACCTGCACACGCGGCGTGCCCAGATCGATGCCGTCCAACAATTCACGCCGTTGGGTCAGCGGCCGGGACACTGTCGGTCTGCCGGCGACCCGCAGGACGTCGAAGACCATGAGGGTCACCGGAGACTGGGCGGCCAGCCGAGTCGCAGTTTCGACATCGCCGACGTTGAAGCGCTCGGCGAGCGCAGCAAACGACGGCTTACCCGATCGCATACTGACGACCTCACCGTCCAGGAGCAGGTCGTCGTACGCACCCAGGCCGGCGGCCTCGGTCAACAACTCCGGGAATGCCGTCGAAACATCACGTTCGGTGCGTGAGGTGAGGCCGACCCGGCCTTTGCGTATGTCGATGAGTACTCGCATCCCGTCCCACTTGACCTCGTGTTGCCAGTGCGGACCGCTCGGCACCTGATCGGCAGGGGTGGCGAGCATCGGACGCATAGGGCAATCTTGCCCCGTGAGAGCCATCTGGAAAGGCGCGGTCTCCTTCGGACTGGTCAATGTGCCCGTGCGGTTGTACTCGGCGACAGAGAACCATGACGTGCAATTTCGTCAGGTGCATCGTGCGGACGGCGGACGCATCCGCTATCAGCGGGTGTGTTCGGTCGACGGGGAGCAGGTGTCCTACGACGAGATCGCCAAGGGATATGAGACCGAGGACGGTCAGATGGTCGTGCTGACCGACGACGATCTGTCGTCGTTACCTACCAGCAGCAGCCGCGAGATCGCCGTCGACAAATTCGTCCCGAGCGATCAGATCGACCCGATGTATCTCGACAAGTGCTACTACCTGGAGCCGGACAAGACGGCGGTGAAACCGTACGAGCTGTTGCGTGCGGCGCTGCAGGAGACCGATCGCGTCGCGATCGTGACGATTTCGATCAGGACCCGGATGACGATCGCGGTGCTGCGGGTGCGCGGCAATGTGATCGCTCTGCAGACGATGTTGTGGCCCGACGAGATCAGAGCAGCCGAGTTCGGGGTGCTGGACGGCGAGGAGGTCGCGACCAAACCTGCCGAACTGGCGATGGCCCAGATGCTCGTGGAGTCGTTGACCGGTGATTACGAGCCGGAGGACTACGTGGACGACTACGAGCAGGCGGTCAAAGACGTCGTCCGGGCGAAATTGGCTGGTGGCGAAGTCACGGCGCCTCCCGAAACCGACGACGGTGACTCGGCGGAGGTCGTCGATCTGTTGGCCGCGCTGCAGCAGAGCGTCGATCGGGCAAAGGCGTCCAGGGGTGAGGCGCCGGCCGCGAAGGGGGCCGCCCCGAAGTCACCGGCCAAGAAAGCTGCCGCCAAGAAAACTTCCGCCAAGAAGGCAACAGCGAAGAAGGCCCCGGCCAAGAAGAAAGCTGCGAAGAAGGCCAGCTGAAGGAGACCGTCGCGGGTTCAGTTGCGGCGTAACACGTCATGCGCACACAGCTGCTCGATCGCGGTGCGCACCAGATGGGCGGCATCAGGGTGGGCGCCGTGCAGCTCGACGCAGATCGCGACGAGTTCTTCCTCGGTGCGTGGGGTGGGCGTTGCCTGCCAGACCGTTGCGCCGAGTCCGCTGCATCGGATGGGGTGATCTGCGACCAGCAGCAAAAGCTCGTCGTCGATACGAACCGCGTCCAGGAAGGCCCCCCGGCTGATCTTCCCGCACTGCGCTGCTACTTCTGCGGGCAGCAGTTCCTCACCGTTCGGGAGCGAACCGAGGTGCTCGACGTCGGCGGGCTCGATGGGTGATGCGGCAGTCAATCCGCGTAGCTCGCCAGCGCACTGCTCGATATCGAGGTAGGTCAACCGGTGGATGCCCCCGCATGCCTGCGCCAGTCGAACGAGCGATAGCAGCGGGGTCGGCATCCTGGTCAGATACGAGAGCTGAGGGATCAGGGCGAGAATGCCGTCCAGCAGCGCAACCGGTTTGATCGACGGCAGATCGCCGTCCTCGCCGTTGCGCTCCAGCAGCACGATGCGGGTCAGGCGAGGGTCGCCCGGGGCGGCCAGTAATCCCAGCTCGTCTGGGCCGTGCTGTTGTTTGTGAACTGTGCCGTCGGTGATCACCGACAACGGTTTGGGGTAGGGCAGCACCGAGCCGTCGGCGCTTACCGCGACCGTCTCGTCCGTGATGTAGCCGAAATCTGCTGCGCACAGGAGCCGGGCAGCGGTCGTTTTCCCGATTCCGGATGCGGCTATGAGCGCAGTGACTTCTCCGGTGCCCGGGTCGGCGACTCCGGCCGCGTGCAGCATCGTCAGCTCGCCTGCCCTCCCCTCGATGAAGCGCAGGGTGACCTGGGAAGCGACGGCGTACTCAGCCAGATCGCTGGCCGAATCGGCCGGATAGTAGACAGTCGCGGCTGCAGCCCGCGCGCCTGGATCGGACACCAGGCAGCGGGACCACTGCTCGCGGAGGCGGGCGAATGAGGCGTCGTCGGGCACCTCGATGTCGACGGTCCGCCCCAACGCCTCCACCCGCACGGTGAGAGCTGGCGCAGTGTCAGTCACGGCACCGATGGTAGGTGCTGCATCGACCGGGGCATTCTGCTGACGGCGAACGCTATGGGCGATGCGGGCCTTTTCGGAACACACTGAGATCGGGTCGCGTTGAGGTGATCAGACACCAGCGGTAGAAGGCCGGGACATCGGGCCGCTGCGGATAGCATCGGATGACGTAGGCAGCAGCCTCAAGGGAGTAGACATATGTTTGAACGGTTTACCGACCGCGCACGCCGTGTGGTGGTGCTCGCCCAAGAAGAGGCGCGCATGCTCAACCACAACTACATCGGCACCGAGCACATCCTGCTCGGCCTCATCCACGAGGGTGAAGGCGTTGCAGCGAAGGCTCTGGAAAGTCTCGGCATCTCCCTCGAAGCCGTTCGCGAGCAGGTGCAGGAGATCATCGGACCGAGCCAGCAGACCCAGCCCGGCCATATTCCATTCACCCCCCGCGCCAAGAAGGTGCTCGAGCTGTCCCTGCGTGAGGGCCTGCAGCTCGGTCACAGCTACATCGGCACCGAGCACATCCTGCTCGGGTTGATCCGCGAAGGCGAGGGCGTTGCCGCCCAGGTGCTGGTCAAGATGGGCGCCGACCTGGCCCGGGTGCGTCAACAGGTCATCCAGCTCGTCTCGGGTTACCAGGGCAAAGAGCCCCAGGGCGCCGGCGTCGGACAGGGTGCGCAGGAGGGGACCCCTGCGGGTTCACTCGTGCTCGATCAGTTCGGTCGCAACCTGACCCAGGCTGCCCGCGACGGCAAGCTCGACCCGGTCATCGGGCGCGAGAAGGAGATCGAGCGCGTTATGCAGATCTTGTCGCGTCGCACCAAGAACAACCCCGTGCTGATCGGTGAACCTGGCGTCGGAAAGACCGCGGTCGTCGAGGGCCTCGCGGCAGACATCGTGCGCGGTGACGTGCCCGAGACACTCAAGGACAAGCAGCTCTACACCCTCGACCGCGGGTCGCTGGTCGCTGGTTCCCGCTACCGCGGTGACTTCGAAGAGCGCCTGAAGAAGGTCCTGAAGGAGATCCGTACCCGCGGCGACATCATCTTGTTCATCGACGAGATCCACACCCTCGTCGGTGCGGGCGCAGCAGAGGGTGCCATCGACGCGGCTTCGATCCTCAAGCCGATGTTGGCTCGCGGCGAGCTGCAGACCATAGGTGCAACCACGCTCGAGGAGTACCGCAAGCACATCGAGAAGGACGCGGCTCTGGAACGGCGCTTCCAGCCGATCCAGGTCATGGAGCCCTCGATTCCGCACGCCATCGAGATCCTCAAGGGTCTACGCGACCGGTACGAGGCGCACCACAGAGTTACGATCACCGACGCTGCCCTGGTCGGCGCGGTCACCATGGCCGACCGGTACATCAACGACCGGCAGCTGCCGGACAAGGCGATCGACCTGATCGACGAGGCAGGTGCGCGACTGCGTATCCGCCGCATGACGGCCCCCACCGACCTGCGCGAGTTCGACGAGAAGATCAGCCACGTTCGCCGTGAGAAGGAATCGGCGATCGACGGGCAGGACTTCGAGAAGGCGGCGTCGCTGCGCGACGATGAGAAGAACCTCATCAACGCCAAGGCACAGCGTGAGAAGGAATGGAAGGCCGGCGACCAGGACCTCGTGGCCGAGGTCGACGAGGAGCTGATCGCCGAGGTGCTGGCGGCCTCTACCGGCATCCCCGTCTTCAAGCTGACCGAGGAAGAGTCCTCGAGACTGTTGCGGATGGAGGACGAACTGCACAAGCGGGTCGTCGGCAACGACGACGCGATCAAGGCGATGTCCCAAGCGATCCGACGCACTCGTGCGGGCCTGAAGGACCCTCGTCGCCCCGGTGGGTCGTTCATCTTCGCCGGCCCGACCGGTGTGGGTAAGACCGAGCTGGCCAAAGCACTCGCCGAGTTCCTGTTCGGCGACGAAGACGCGTTGATCACCCTCGACATGTCCGAGTACGCCGAGAAGCACACGGTGTCGCGGTTGTTCGGTTCGCCTCCCGGTTACGTCGGCTACGAAGAGGGCGGGCAGCTCACCGAGAAGGTGCGCCGCAAGCCGTTCTCCGTGGTGTTGTTCGACGAGGTCGAGAAGGCCCACGCCGACATCTTCAACAGCCTGTTGCAGATTCTGGAAGACGGCCGGTTGACCGACTCCCAGGGTCGGGCCGTGGACTTCAAGAACACGATCATCATCATGACAACCAACCTGGGCACCAGAGACATCTCCAAGGGCGTTTCGCTCGGATTTGCCTCCGGGAACGACGCCGGCACGGCATACGACCGGATGCGCGCCAAGGTGCAGGACGAGCTCAAGCAGCATTTCCGTCCCGAGTTCCTGAACCGCGTGGACGACACCATCGTGTTCCCGCAGCTCAGCCAGGAGGAGATCGTCAAGATCGTCGACCTGATGATCGAGAAGCTGGACGTCCGCCTGAAGGACAAGGACATGGCCATCGAGTTGACGCAGCCTGCGAAGGACTTGCTCGCCAAGCGCGGGTACGACCCGGCGCTCGGCGCCAGGCCGTTGCGTCGGACCATCCAGCGGGAGATCGAGGACATGATGTCCGAGAAGATCTTGTACGGCGAGATCCACTCCGGACAGATCATCCTGGTGGACGTCGAGGGCGAGGGTAAGGAAGCGAAGTTCACGTTCGCGGGCTCGCCCAAGCCGAATGCACCCGACGTGCTTCCCGAGCCGGCCGGTGTCGGCGACGGTGGCAGTGTCGATCTCGGCAAGGACTGATGGGTTCACCGAGCTCAACTGAGCCCGCGCCGCGCGCAACACCACTGGTGTTGCGCGCGGCGCGCGTTCATGACGTGTCTGCGATCCGTGCCCTAGTCGAGCCGTACGTACTGACTCGGGCGATCCTGCCCAAACCGCCGGTCGCCTATTTCGAGGGCCTGCAGGAGTTCGTGCTCGCCGAGAGCGCCGGGCAAGTGGTCGGTTGCGGGGCTCTGCACGTCATCTGGGAAAACGTCGCCGAGGTACGGACCATCGCGGTGGACCCCTCGATGAAAGGCCACGGTGTCGGGCATCTGATGTTGGCCGAGTTGGTGCAACACGCCCGGAATCTGGGGGTCGGGCGGGTGTTCTGTCTGACCTTCGAAGTCGACTTCTTCGCCCGGCACGGTTTCCTGGAGATCGAGGGCGATCCGGTCGATCCGGATGTCTACCGGGAGTTGCTGCAGTCCTACGACGAGGGCGTCGCGGAGTTCCTCGACCTGGACCGAGTCAAACCCAACACCTTGGGCAACACCAGGATGTTGCTGACTCTGTGAAGTCTGCACACCTCACCCGCTGAGGCCCGGTAGCGGTCCGAGTGCTGCCTCGGCGGCATCGGCCAGAGCAGGCAGATCGGCCCGGTATCGCGCGATGGGCACGCCCCGCTCGTTCGGCTTGAGCACCAACCCCTCGTGCTCCCACTGCCCCAGAGCGTGATCGCGTACGTGGTCGGGCAATTCGCCAGCAGCGTTCACCACCCGCCACCACGGCAGGTCTGATTCGTCTCCCAGAGCCAGGTACCGGCCCACCATCCGCGGTGACATGTTCAGCATGCCGGCGATATCTCCGTAGCTGACGACGCGACCGGTGGGTATCAACGAGACGATCGCGTACGTGCGCGCGCGCAACGAGAGCTCATCGACCATAGGGTCGAGGGTATGAGTGATCGACCGCAGTTCGTGATCGTCATGGGAGTTTCCGGATCGGGGAAGACAACCGTGGCGAAGTCCCTGGCTCAGCAGCTTGGCTGGGCTTTCGCCGAGGGTGACGACTTCCACCCCGAGTCGAACGTACAGAAGATGGCGCAGGGGGTCGCGTTGACCGATGACGACCGGTGGCCGTGGCTGCGGTTGATCGGCGACTGGATCGACGGGCATGCGCAGGGCGGGCCCGGCGCTGTCATCACGTGTTCTGCGTTGAAGCGCAGTTACCGTGAGCTGTTGAGCGACGGTCGGCCTGGTGTGCGGTTCTGTGAGATCGAGGTGCCCGCCGAGGAACTCGAGCGGCGTCTAGCCACCCGTGAAGGTCACTACATGCCTGCGTCCCTGTTGCCGTCGCAACTCGCGACCCTGGAACACCTGCAGGACGACGAACCGGGTGTGCGGGTGGACGCACGCGGGTCAGCAGACGAGGTGGTCGCTTGCGCCCTGGCCCAGTTGGGGCTGACCTCAGTCGGGTAAGGAGAAGCAGTCGCCCGGTAATTGTTCGACGAGGCCGTCCTCGATGAGCCCCACCAGGCAACGACCACGCTGGGCCGGGTCGGCCCAGACCAGATCGAGTCGGACGCGGGGGACCGGTTCATCGGATTCGCGCAGGGCCTGCAGCAACAGGCCACGCACCTGCCGGTCGGTACCGTTCCACCGCTGTGCCTTCTTGACCGGTCCGTCGTAGGTGGGGCGGCCCGCCCGCACCCACGCGCACTTGTCGATGATCGGGCACCGTTCGCAGGCAGGTGCTTTCGCGGTGCAGATCAGAGCGCCCAGTTCCATGACGGCAACGTTCCAGGTCGCGGACTGTTCAGCGTCGCCGGGTAGCAGGCTGTCGGCGAGTCGAGTTTCGGCAACTGTCAGAGCCGGAGCGGCCTGCGCCGAACCAGTGACCGCGCGTGCGTGTACCCGCCGAATGTTGGTGTCGACAACGGCGCACCTGATGCCGAAGGCGAATGCGCCGACTGCGGAGGCGGTGTAGGAGCCGACACCGGGCAGTGAGCGCAGTAGATCCAGGTCGGCCGGCACCTGACTGTCATGGTCTGCGACCAGTTCGACGGCGGCAGCATGCAGCCGAAGTGCGCGGCGCGGGTATCCCAGCCGGCCCCAATGCCGGACTGCATCACCGGCAGGAGCGGCCGCGAGGTAGGCGGGGGTAGGCCAGCGGCCCATCCATTCGTGCCAGATGGGCAGTACCCGTGCGACAGGGGTCTGCTGCAGCATGATCTCGGAGACGAGGACTCCCCACGGCGTTGCGTCGAAGGCTCGCCACGGCAGGTCGCGCTGGTGGGCGGCGTACCAGGCCAGAACCGGCTCGTGCAGGTCGGCGGAATCCGTCACCTGATCAGACGTACCGCTCGAGGATGCTGTTCTCGGCCAATCTCGACAACCCCTCACGTACCGAACGTGCGCGTAGTTCGCCCACGCCTTCTACCTCCATCAGGCGATCGAAGTCTGCGGCCAGCAACTTCTGCAGCCCGCCGAAATGATCGACGAGTCGGTCCACGATCAGTGGCGGAAGTCGTGGGATCTTGCTCAACACCCGATAACCGCGTGGGGAAACCGGGGTGTCAAGGGAGTCGGGGCCTCGGGCCGTGCCGAGTGCGCGGGCACCGGAGTTGAGGTCGAGCAGGTCGGTGGAACTGATCGAAGCGAGCCGGTCGAGTGCTTCGAGCGTGGTCATGCCGTCGCGGGCCACATCGACGTAGTCGCGCACCACGAGCTCGCGATCATCGGACAGTGAGCCGACCAGCTCATCGAGCTGCAATGACATCAGTCGCCCGTCGACGCCGAGTTCAACGACGTACTCGGCGATTTCTTCGCTGATCCGGCGCACCATCTCCAGCCGTTGCAGCACGGTGGCGACGTCGCGAATGGTCACCAGGTCCTCGATCTCCAGTGCCGACAGGGTGCGGGTGACCTCATCGAGCCGAGAGGTGTACCGCTCCAAGGTCTGCAGGGCCTGGCCGGCGCGGGACAGGATTGCGTTGGAACCCTCCATCACGTGTCGCAGAGATCCGACGTAGAGCGCGATCGTCTGCATCGACTGGCTGACAGAAATGACAGGCAGGCCGGTCTGTCGTGCGACGCGCTCGGCGGTCCGGTGTCTGGTGCCGGACTCGCGGGTGCGGATGCTCGGATCAGGCACCAACTGCACTGCGGCACTGAGGATCCGGGTGACTGCGCCGTCCAGGATGATGGCGCCGTCCATCTTCGCCAGTTCACGCACCCTGGTGGAAGAGAACTCGATGTCGATGGGGAACCCACCGGTGCTGATGGATTCGACAACGTCATCGTGTCCGAGCACGATCAACGCACCTGTGCGACCTCGCAGGATGCGCTCGAGTGCATCGCGTAGTTGGGTGCCGGGGGCGGCTGCGGCGAGCGTCGCGCGCAGCAGTTGCTCCTCGGTGTACGGCACAGTCTCGATCCTATGGGAGGGACAACGGGCCGCCGCCGTCAATGAGACGCACTGCGCCGGCAATGTCGTTCACCTGCACCACCTGCATGCCTTCGGGCGCAGCCTCGCCGGCGAGCGAACCGGTAGGGATGATCGCCCGGCGGAATCCGATCCGCCACGCCTCGGCGAGGCGGCGGGCAACACCTGACACGGCGCGAATCTCGCCGGCCAGTCCCACCTCGCCGACAGCGATGGTGCCCTCACCCATCGGTCGGTCTGTTGCTCCGCCGGCAATCGCGAGTGCCACCGCCAGGTCAGCGGCGGGTTCGCTCAGGCGAACGCCACCGACGGTCGACAGGTAGCAGTCGTGTCGAGATATCGGAAGCCCGGCGCGACGATCGAGGACGGCCAGGATCATTGCCGCTCGGGAGGAGTCGATGCCGCTGGTGGTGCGCCGGGGGCTGCCTCCCGGTCCTTCGATGAGGAGTGCCTGGACTTCGGTGACCAGCGGGCGACGTCCCTCGAGGGTGACGGTCACGCAGGTACCGGGCACCTGTTCTTCGCGGCGGGTCAGGAACAACCCGCTGGGGTCGGGTAGCCCGACGATCCCGACATCGGAGAGATCGAAGCAGCCGACCTCGTCGGTCGGGCCGTACCGGTTCTTGGCGGCGCGGACCAGGCGCAGCCGCGAGTGCCGCTCGCCCTCGAACTGGATCACGACGTCGACGAGGTGCTCCAGCACGCGCGGCCCCGCAATCGAGCCGTCCTTGGTGACGTGGCCCACCAGCAGCACGCTGATGTCGCGTTGTTTGGCTACCTGGATGATCGCAGCCGCAACCTCGCGCACCTGAGCGACGTTGCCAGGAGCTCCCGGCAACTCGGCTGAACCGATCGTCTGCACTGAGTCGATGATGAGAAGTTCGGGTTGGACCTGGTCGATCTGTGCCAGCACAGTGGCCAGGTCGGTTTCACTCGCCAGGAACAGGGTGCGTGCCATGGCTTCGATACGTTCGGCCCGGACCCGCACCTGGGCGGCCGACTCCTCACCGCTGACGTAGAGCACTTTGCGCGGTCCGCGGGCTGCACGGGCCGCAACGTCGAGCAGCAGGGTCGATTTTCCGATGCCCGGTTCTCCGGCGACCAGCACGACAGCGCCCGGAACCAGACCGCCACCCAGCACCCGGTCGAATTCGCTGACTCCGGTGGGTCGCGCGATCGCCTGTGATCCATCGATCTCGCCGATGGGGACGGCAGGTCGTTCGATGCGGGTGGCGGGTGCGGTGCGGACGCCGACCTGCCCGATTTCCTCCAGGGTGCCCCAGGCCTGACATTCATTGCAGCGGCCCGCCCACTTGATCGCCGCCCAACCGCACTCAGTGCACTTGTAGGACGGCGCCGGAACTTTCTTGCGGGCGCTGGGGGAGGGCATGCAACGAAGGTAGGCGCTGCTACCGACAGGCCCGCGCAGCCAGGGTCGCCGGGTGCACCAGCAATGGCAGCAACGTGCGGCCGCCGGGGGCACTGGCTGCTGCAGCGAGTGTCAGCTGGGCTTCGCAGTAGGTCACGAGGATGTCGTAGGCCGGCTGGCCCATCAGGTGCTGCAACTCGCCGGCGTTGGAGATGTAGACCGGTTCGGTGCCCACGTGCGCTTCGGGGTTGGAGGAGCAGTACCAGGACAGGTCGTGACCGCCTGGCCCCCATCCGCTGCGCTGGTACTCCCCGATGGACGTCTCCAGGTAGGAGGTGTCGTCACCGCGTTCGACGGTCGTGAAGGTACGGCGGATCGGTAGTTGCCAGCAGACGTCCGGTTTGGTCGTGTGCGGCGCGACTCCTGTCAGCAGCGCGTGCTGATGCAGGGAACAACCATCACCTGCGGGGAATCCTGGGCGGTTGAGGAATATGCAGGCGCCGTCGACCACCCGTGTCTTGGTGGCGCCGTCCTCCTTCTCGCGCCAGCCGAGAGCGCTGTGACCCTCGTCGTAGTACTGCCACTCGTCGGGGCCGAGGGTCTTCACGACCTGTCGAATGTTCTTGACGTCATCCTTGTCGCTGAAGTGCGCGCCCAGGGTGCAGCAGCCGTCGTCGGGTCGGCCTTCATAAATGCCTTGGCACCCGCGCCCGTAGATGCAGGTCCAGTCCGAGGTCAACCAGGTCAGGTCGCACCGGAATCGTTCGTTCGGATCATCGGGGTTGTCGAACTCCACCCAGGTGCGCGGAATGTTCGGATCGGTCTCGGCCACGAGGGTGATGCTAATGCGCGTGCGCGAGCGGCGAACCGTGAGCGTGTTCGATACTGCGGGCATGAACCGGGAAGCGAACGAACGCCGTGAGTTGCTGCTGGACTATCTGAATGCCCAACGGCGCCACGTGCTCGGGATAGTCGACGGGCTCACCGAGGAGCAGTTGAGGCGCCCGGTGCTGGGGTCGGGGTGGTCCTGTATGGGGATGCTGTCGCATCTGGCGCTAGACATCGAAGACTTCTGGTTCACCGCCGTAGTTGGCGGGCAGGGATGCGATGTGCGCGCCACCTCGAATGCGTGGCACGTACCTGATGACGTCCCCGCGATGCGGATGATCGATCGCTATCGCGCCGCCATTCTTCGGTCGGATTCCGTGATCGGGTCGACCGCGGTGGGTGCGCCGCCCGGGTGGTGGCCTCAGGATCTGTTCGGTGACTGGCGGATGGAGGACCTCGGTGAGGTGATGCTCCATGTGATGGCCGAAACGGCCTGTCACGCAGGGCATCTCGATGCGGTCCGCGAGCTGTTGGACGGCAGGCAGTGGATGGTCCTCACCGACTGATCTGCAGCGGACTACCGTTCTCCTATGCGATTGGGAGTCATCGACGTCGGATCGAACACGGTCCACCTGCTCGTCGTGGACGCGCACTACGGCGCTCACCCGATCCCAGCGTTCTCGCACAAACGCGAGTTGAGATTGTCCGAGCACACCAATCCCGACGGGAATATCGCCGACGAAGGGGTCGCGGCCCTCGTGGGATTCATCGCCGAGTGCAAGGACATCGCCGAGGACCAGGGCGCCGAGGAGTTGTTGGGTTTCGCGACCAGCGCTGTCCGTGAGGCGCCGAACACCCAGGAGGTACTGCAGACGGTGCTGTCGCGGACCGGCGTCGATCTGCGGGTGCTGACCGGTGAGGAGGAATCGTCGGTGACATTCCTGGCCGTCCGTCGTTGGTTCGGTTGGTCAGCGGGCCGGTTGCTGATGATCGACATCGGTGGCGGATCGCTGGAGTTGGCAAACGGACTGGACGAGGTTCCGGATGTGGCGCTCAGCCTGCCGTTGGGCGCCGGCCGTCTCACCCGGGCACTCCAGGGTGACCCGCCTTGTCCTGCTGACCTGCGCGCGCTGCGCAAGAAGATCCGAACCGAGATCGCCCGTGACCTGCGCGGTCTTACCCGAGTCGGGGTGCCGGAGAAAGTAGTCGGAACGAGCAAGACGGTGCGCTCGCTGGCGCGGATCTGCGGTGCGGCACCGAAGGAGGACGGCCCGTACGTCCGACGCACGCTGGCCCGCGTGGATCTCACCGAACTGGTGCCCAGGCTTGCGCAGATGACGGCGGCGCAAAGAGCCGGCCTGCCCGGTGTCTCCCAAAGCCGTTCCGCGCAGATGCTGGCGGGTGCAATGGTCATCGAGGGTGCGATGGAACTGCTGAATGTCCCGGAACTGACGCTGTGCCCTTGGGCCCTGCGCGAAGGGGTCATCCTGCGCCGCCTCGACACGATCAACGGATGGGAGACCGAGTGAGCGTGAGTCGCGTCCCGGACGCCAAGGTCGCGCTCTCCAGCGCATCGGTCTACCCCTTGGGAGTCGCGGCCACCTTCGACATCGCCGACCGGCTCGGGTACGACGGGGTCGAGATCATGGTCTGGAACGACCCCGTCAGTCAGGAGAGCGGCGCCCTGCGGGGTCTCATCGATCACTACCAGCTGCCGGTCGTATCGATTCACGCCCCGACCCTGTTGTTGACTCAGCGCATCTGGGGCACTGAGCCGTGGGGCAAGGTTGACAACTCGATCCGGGTCGCCCGGGAGGTCGGCGCCGACACCGTGGTGCTGCATCCGCCGTTCCGGTGGCAGCGTGAGTACGCCACCGAGTTCGTCGAGGGTGTTGCCCACCGCGAGGCGGACACCGGCATCCAGCTTGCGGTGGAGAACATGTTCCCCTGGCGCGCACGGGCTCGCGAGATGCAGGCCTACCTTCCCGGTTGGGACCCCGTCGACTTGGACTATGCGCACGTCACCCTCGACCTGTCACACACCGCCACAGCCGGATCGGACGCGCTCGCGATGCAGGAGGCGCTGGGGACGCGGTTGACGCACGTGCACCTCGCTGACGGCATGGGCTCGTTCAAGGACGAACACCTGGTGCCTGGCCGCGGCGGTCAACCGTGCGCGCAGTTCCTGGAACGTCTCGCAGCCGGGGGATTCGGCGGGGCGATCGTGCTGGAGGTCAGTACCCGCAAGGTCGATGAGGAGCAGCGCGAACTGGATCTCGCTGAAGCCCTCGCTTTCGCCCGGCTGCACTTCGCAGCCCCGGCCTGAAGAGCAGGAGTTACGCCGCTGCGAGCTCACGGGCAGCGGGTTCGGGCTGCGTCGACTCGGCCTTCCTGTGCGTCAGGGTCGCGCGCGGGTGAGAACGGCGAAGAACGGTGCCCAAGAACGACTGGAGGCCGATGAGTACCCAGACGAGGTTCCAACCCGCTGAGGGCATCGCGTGCTGGTGAAGTGACGCGATTCCCACCATGGCTGCGCCGAGAATATTGAGCGCTTGGAACGCGGGCGACTCGGCGGACAGGCGACGGGAGGACACCAGCACGTAGGCGATGGCCACCAGGGCCCCGCCGATCCAACCTGCAGCGTCAAACAAACCAGGCACAGCATTTATCCTTCCGAAAGATGTTGGTACACCGCTCAACTGCAGCGTCTAGGTTCAATGGTCATGGTTTCAACTGTCCGTGTCCACTAACAAGAAGAGCATTCCGGGTGCATAATTAGTGCATGGATCTAGGGCTACGCCGACTGCGCACTCTGCGTGAAGTCGCCGACCACGGTGGAGTGAATGCGGCGGCGGCTGCGATGCGCTATTCGCCGTCCGGGATCTCGCAACAGATGGCGGCGCTGGAGGACGAGATCGGAGCCGCGGTGCTGGAACGACGTGGTCGCGGGGTGCAGTTGACCGAGGTGGGGCGGGTGTTGTTGGAGCACGCGCAGGTCCTGCTCGACGCCGAGCAGGAGGCGTGTTCGGCAGTCGAGCGAGCTCGCGATTCCCTTGACATCGAAGTGACGATCGGTGTGTTCTGCACCGTGGCGGCCGGTCTCGTGCCTGCTGTGATCAACGATCTGGTGACACGGCATCCGCAAGTGCACGTCAAGACCCGCGAGACCGACCCTGACGAGGCGACGTTGGAGTTGAAGCACGGGCACCTCGACCTGGCTTTTCTGATCGACTACCCGGATGCGTCCGAGCCGTGGCGTAGCGGAGTGATCATGAAGCCGGTCGGCTACGACATGTTGCAACTGGCTGCGCCGAGCGGACGGTTCGAGGACGAGGTGGTCGACCTCGCCGATCTGTCTGATCAGGACTGGATCATGTCCGGGCCGGACAACTACTTCGGTCGAGCGCTGCAGAGCGCTTGTCGGCGGGCGGGCTTCGACCCGAACATCTCACACCAGGTCAACGAACAACCGACGGCGCTCGCGATGGTGGCGGCAGGTCTGGGGGTCACGCTGACGTCGGACCTCGGACAGTCATTCCTGCCTGCTCAGGGCGTCAGCGTGCACCGGCTTCGGGTGCCGGTTCGCCGGCAGATCCTGGTCGGTTACAGCGAGTCGACCAAGAACCGACCGATCGTGCCCATCTTCGTTGATGCGGTGGTGCGCGCTGCGTCATCGGTCGGTCTCTCGATGACTGGCTCCAAGCTGCGTCGAGCGGTCGCCACTGCCTCGAAATGAAGCGCGGCCGTTGATGATTTCGTGAATGCCGACGTGTGTGGCGAACTGGTCTTCGAGCCGGGAGGGCCTTGACGCACCGGTCGGACACGTCCGCCAACTGGGCGGCGACGCGCGCGTTTTCCAAGCACGTACGGCGCCTGTAGCGCAGCACTGAGGGGCTCGATCTCGGCTGGTTGTGACCGCGACCCGAGTGCTTCCTGGGATCGCCCTGAGAGCTCACCTTTCGCCGGGCCAGCTGTGGCACAGTGAGATAGCGCCAGCCTTCGAGTGGTCCGGCGAATCATGTCGTGCATCAGCGTGATCGGAGCTTGTATATGTCTCCTTCTCTGCCCTGGCCGGCTCTTCGCCAGCTGAGCACTCGGGACCACAGCGCGCGTGGTTCAGCGGCGAAGTCCCCTAAGACCCGAGAACTCCAACCGCGCACAGCGACCGCTGACAAGGTGGTGCCGTCGATCTGCCCGTTCTGCGCAGTCGGTTGCGGGCAACAGGTCTACGTCAAGGACGACAAGGTCGTGCAGATCGAGGGCGACCCCGACTCGCCGATCAGCCGCGGTCGCCTGTGCCCCAAGGGTTCGGCGACCCTGCAGTTGACGACGGGCGGCTCCCGTGAAGAGCACGTGCTCTACCGACGCCCGGGCGGAACCGACTGGGAGCCGATGGACCTGGACACCGCGATGGACAAGGTCGCCGACAAGATCATCGCCGCTCGCAAGGACGGCTGGGAGTGGGAGTTCGAGGGCAAGCGCACTCGCCGCACCATGGGCCTGGCCAGCCTCGGCGGTGCGACCCTGGACAACGAAGAGAACTACCTGATCAAAAAGCTCTTCACCGCACTGGGCATCGTCCAGGTCGAGAACCAGGCGCGCATCTGCCACAGCTCCACGGTCGCGGCCCTCGGTACCTCGTTCGGTCGCGGCGGTTCCACGACCTACCTGCAAGACCTGCAACGCTCCGACTGCATCCTGATCGAAGGGTCCAACTTCGCCGAGGCGCACCCGGTCGGATTCCAGTGGGTGATGGAGGCCAAGGCGCGCGGCGCCAAGATCATCCACGTCGACCCTCGCTTCTCGCGTACGAGCGCGATGGCCGACGTGTTCGTGCCGTTGCGGGCAGGCACCGACATCGTCTGGTTGGGCGCGCTGATCAACCACGTGATCACGCAGGAGCGGTACTTCCGCGACTACGTCGTCAACTACACCAACGCCGCGACGATCCTGCGCGACGACTTCCAGGACACTGAAGATCTCGACGGGCTCTTCTCCGGCATGGACGCCGAGTCGCGGGTCTACGACGGCAAAACCTGGCAGTACGACGGCGCCGAGGTCGCTGCCGCTTCGGGGGAGCGCGACAAGCAGTACGACGACATCACCGGCGGTGGCGAGAGTGTCAGCGAATCGGGGCGCGCGGAGTCGCAGAGCTCGGGGGGCAACCTGCGCGGCACCTGGCGGCGCGATGAGACGCTGGAAGATCCGCACTGCGTCTTCCAGGTGCTCAAAAAGCACTACGCGCGCTACACGCCGGAGATGGTCGAGGAGATCTGTGGTGTGCCGCCGCACCTGTTCCACCAGGTTGCCGATCTGCTGACGGAGAACTCCGGTCGAGAGCGCACCTCCGCGTTCGCCTACGCCGTCGGCTGGACCCACCACACGGTGGGCGTGCAGTACATTCGCGCTGCCTCGGTGCTGCAGCTGCTGCTGGGCAACATCGGCCGGCCCGGCGGCGGCATCATGGCGCTGCGCGGACACGCGAGCATCCAGGGTTCCAGCGACATCCCGACCCTCTTCGACCTGTTGCCGGGCTACATCCCGATGCCGCACGCGCACCTGCACGAGAACCTTGCCGACTTCCTGCAGGCAGACGCCGGGCAGCAGGGTTTCTGGGCCAACATGAGCTCCTACATGGTCAGCCTGCTCAAGGCGTGGTGGGGCGACGCAGCGACTGCCGACAACGACTTCTGCTTCGACTACCTGCCCCGCCTGACCGGCAGCCACGGAACCTACGAAACAGTCCTGGAACAGCTCAACGGCACCTGCAAGGGCTACTTCCTACTCGGCGAGAACCCGGCAGTCGGCTCGGCGAACGCGAGCATGCAACGTCGCGGGATGGCGAATCTGGACTGGCTGGTGGTGCGCGACTTCTCTCTCATCGAGAGTGCGACCTGGTGGAAGGACGGCCCGGAGATCCAAACGGGCGAGCTGAAGACGGCCGAGATCGACACCGAGGTGTTCTTCTTCCCCGCTGCCGCGCACACCGAGAAGAAAGGCACGTTCACCAACACCAACCGGCTGCTGCAATGGCACGAGCAGGCGATCGAGCCGTCGGGGGACCGGCGCAGCGACCTGTGGTTCATCCACGAGTTGGGTCGGCGGATCCGGGCGAAACTGGCCGACTCGACCGATGAGATGGACGCCCCGGTGTTGAACCTGACCTGGGACTACCCGACCGAGGGTAGGTACAACGACCCCAGCGCAGCCGCTGTACTGCGCGAGATCAACGGGTGCGACGCAGACGGCAATCTGCTGTCGGGGTACACCGAGCTCAAGGACGACGGCAGCACCAGCTGCGGCTGCTGGATCTACTCCGGTGCGTACGCCGACGGCGTCAACCAGACAGCCCGTCGCAAACCACATACGCAGCAAAGTATTTCGTCGCTGGAATGGGGATGGGCGTGGCCGGCGAATCGGCGCGAGCTCTACAACCGCGCGTCGGCCGACCCGGACGGCAAGCCGTGGAGCGAGCGCAAGAAGCTGGTCTGGTGGGACTCCCAGCAGGAGAAGTGGGTCGGTGACGATGTTCCGGACTTCGAGGCCACCAAGCCCCCGAGCTATCGGCCAGCACCCGGCGCGAGCGGTGTCGAGGCGATCCGCGGTGACGACCCGTTCATCATGCAGTCCGACGGAAAGGGCTGGCTCTACGTGCCGACCGGCCTGGTGGACGGACCGATGCCGACTCACTACGAGCCGCAGGACTCACCGTTCGAGAACGCGCTCTACACCCAGCAGCGCAACCCGGTCCGGCAGGTCGTCTCCCGCAAGGGCAATCGTTACCACCCCAGCGGCAAGGACAAGGGTGCCGACGTATTCCCTTACGTCGCAACGACCTACCGTCTGACCGAGCACTTCACTGCGGGCGGTATGACGCGGTGGCTGCCCTACCTGGCGGAGCTGCAACCGGCCTTCTTCTGCGAGGTCTCACCGGAGCTGGCCGCTGAACGCAAGCTGAAACACCACGACTGGGCCACGATCGTGACCGCGCGAGGGGCGGTCGAGGCGCGGGTGATGGTGACCCGCCGGATGCAGCCGCTGAAGGTGCAGGGCCGGATCGTGCACCAGATCGGGATGCCTTTCCACTGGGGTGGCAACGGCCTGACCACCGGCGACGCGATGAACGAACTGACCTCGATTGCGCTCGACCCGAATGTGCACATCCAGGAGACGAAGGCGCTGACGGTCGACATCCAGCCAGGGCGCCGGCCGCGCGGTGCGGCGCTACCGCAACTAGTGGAGTCCTATCGACAGCGGGCAGGCATCACCGAGCACACCGGAATGGAAGGCGTGACCCCGAAATGACCGCTGTAGATATAGGAATGCCTGGTAAGGCGAGTACGTCGGGGCAGGCCGAACAAGCACGGATGGGGTTCTTCACAGACACCAGTGTGTGCATCGGCTGCAAGGCGTGCGAGGTGGCATGCAAGGAGTGGAACGAGGTCCCCGACGACGGGTTCAACCTGCTGGGGATGTCGTACGACAACACCGGCTCCCTGAGCGCAGACACCTGGCGGCACGTCGCCTTCATCGAGCAGCAGAAACCGTTGGGAAGCCAG
>JBBPZD010000099.1:0-8107 GCA_038199265.1 Actinomycetales bacterium
CAATGATGTGGTGCGGGCCGCCTACTCTTCGGGCAATCCGGCGCTCGGCGTCGGGCCCGGGAACGTGCCCATCTTGGTAGATGCGACCGCAGACGTGCGCGCGGCTGCCGAGCGGATCGTAGCGAGCAAGGCGTTCGACAACTCGGTGCTTTGCACCAACGAGTCGGTGTTGGTTGCCGAAGAGGCGATTGCCGACAAACTGCAGCGCGAACTCGAGCGGGCCGGCGCCTACATCCTCGACGCCGAGGCCGGCGCACGGCTGCGTTCCTACATGTTCTTCAACGGCCACCTCAACACCGACGTGGTCGGCAAGGACGCCGCCTGGATCGCGGACAAGGCGGGCTTCCGAGTCGGCCCGAAGACCAGGGTGCTGGTTGTTCCGATGGACAGCGTGCTCCCCGAGGAGCCAATGACTCACGAGAAGCTGTCCCCGGTGCTTGGTCTGGTCCGTGTCCCGGATGCCCGTCGAGGCATCGAAGCCGCTCGGGCCGTGGTCCGGATCGGTGGTGCCGGGCACTCCGCGTCGATCCACAGCGAGGACGCCCGCACCATCATGGAGTTCACCGCCCGTGTCCCGGTGCTGCGGGTCTCGGTCAACATCGGCAACAGCACCGGCAGTTCCGGGCTCGGTACCAACCTGGCGCCGTCCATGACACTGGGCACCGGGTTCGTGGGCCGCAGCTCGATCGGTGAGAACTTGGAGCCACGTCACCTGGTCAACTGGGCCAAGATTGCCTACAACGTCGATGACTCAGTGCAGATGGCGAACTTCGCCGGTCTCAACCCCTGGCACGCGCCGCACGGTCCGGTCCCCGCCTACCCGGCTCCGTCCAACTCCGGGGCGGGGCGCACTACGGACCAGCCCGACTTGGCCAGTGCGGTCCTGAATGCGGTCGACAACCGACTCCCCGGCGGAGGCACCGACCAGTTCCGCGAGGAGATCCGCCGGCTCGTCGTCGAAGAACTCTCACAACTGATCAAGGGATGACCCATGGCTGAGTTGCGCTCGTTCATCTTCATCGACCGTCTGCAGCCACAGACGATGTCCTACCTCGGGACCTGGATCAAGGGTTCCCTGCCGCGTTCGCACGCGGCCGCACAGATCATCGAGGTCGCGCCCGGCCTGGACATCGAGGGCATCACCGACATCGCCCTCAAACACGCCGACGTACAGGCCGGCATCCTCGTCGTGGAGCGCCAGTTCGGCTACCTCGAGTTCCACGGCGAGACCGGAGCAGTCAAAGCCGCAGCCGACGCCTGCCTGCGCGAGCTCGACACCAGTCCGAGCTCCGCCACCCGGCCGGCGATCCTCGCCTCCAAGATCATCTCCAGCATCGAGCCTCAGCACGCGTTCTTGATGAACCGCAACAAGATCGGCTCCATGGTGCTCGCCGGTGAGTCGGTGTTCGTGCTCGAGGTGCAGCCCGCGTCGTACGCCATCTTGGCCACCAACGAGGCCGAGAAGGCCGCCGACATCAAGGTCGTCGACTTCCGGATGATCGGCGCCACCGGCCGCGTGTACCTCTCCGGCGCTGAGGCCGACGTACGTCAGGCTGCCGACGCCGCCCGCGAAGCACTCGGCGGGTAGCACGATGAGCCAACACATCCCGGCCGAAGTAAAGGCAATCGTCGCCCAGGTGGTCCGTGAGGTTGTCGCGGACGTTGCCCGCACCGACGTGCCGCACACACGCTCCACACCAGCGTTGGCGAGCGCATCCAGTCCGGCAATCCACCCGTCCGGACCGCTCAACGCCGCCAACCAGACTCGAACGGAGACGGTACGGATCGCCGGCAACGCAGACCTGCAGTCTTTCGTCTACCGGTTGCTCGACCTGTTCGAGAACCCCAAGGCCAGCGAGGATGTCCGCACCGGACGGCTCACGTTCGAGCTATCCGGCGGGGTAGCTGCGGCATCGGCTCCGGGCGCTGTTGAACGGATCGAACGAGGCGCCGTCACCGAACGCAAGGTCGCTGCCGCGGCCTCAGCTGGTACCCGGCTGGTTCTCGGCCGCCGCGCTGTCCTGACCCCATTGGCACGCGAGAAGGCGCGGGCCCTGGGGGTCCCCGTCGAGAAGGAGCGCTCATGATCGCAGCAGTCGTGACCGGCAACGTCTGGTCCACACGTCACATCGATGGACTTCCCAACGGAGCCTTCCTCGAAGTGGAGATTCCCGGCACCGGTTCGAAGTTCATTGCGTTCGACGTACTCGGATCCGGAATCGGTGAGCGTGTGCTCGTTGCCCAAGGCTCCGTCGCGGCCAACTGGTTCACCGGCCCGCCGCCCCCCGTCGACGCGCTGATCATCGGCTCGATTGACCAGGGCGCAGCCGCCGACACGAATGAGGCTACGCCACAGCCAGACGAAGCCACCGAGCCCAACACCTTGGGCACATCCGCCCGTCCCTGACCGTCTGAGTCCAACCACTCAGGCTCAACCCAAGAGGAGCAGCAATGTCCACTAGCGCCATCGGCATGATCGAGACCAAGGGCTTCGTCGCCGCGCTTGCAGCGGCCGACGCCATGGTGAAAGCGGCCAACGTGACCATCACCGACCGCCAGGAGGTCGGCGACGGGCTGGTCGCCGTCATCGTCAGCGGCGAGGTCGGCGCGGTCAAGGCGGCCACCGAGGCGGGCGCGGAGACCGCCACCCTCGTCGGAGAGCTCATCAGCGTGCACGTGATCCCCCGCCCGCACTCCGAGCTGGGAACACATTTCAACCTCACAACGAAGTGACCCGGCCCGATAGCCCACCCATGAGAGGGAGGTGACCAAATGGCAACTGCCACCCCTGCCACGGACCTGCGGGTGTACCTGATGGTGCGCGACCTGCAACGTCAGTTCGCTGCCTACATGGGTACACCAACCCGCGCCCGTGGGTACCCGCCGTACGAGGGCGACCACGCGCTGATCGTCGAGGTCAGCCCAGCTCTAGCCATTGAGCGGGTGATCGACCTTGCACTGCGGTCGGTGCCCAGCATCGAGCCGGGAATCTTGTACGTCGAACGTCAGTTCGGTGTCTTGGAGATCCACTCGCGCGATCTGGCCGACGTCGAACAGGCGGGGAAGGCGATCCTTGCCGGAACGGGGACCAAGAGCGCCGACCAGTTGGCCCCGCGGGTGCTCTACCACGACATCATCGAAGACATCACCGACCAGCACGCCATCATCTTGAACCGTACTCGTGGCGGCTCGATGATCGTGCCGGGACAGTCGCTGCTGGTCTACGAGATGATGCCGGCCCTGTTTGCGGCGGTCGCAGCCAACGAGGCCGAGCGTGCCGCGCCAGGCATCACAGTCGTGGACGTGCAGATGATCGGCGCAGCAGGGCGCATCTTCATCAGCGGCAGCACCCAGGACGTCACGACCGCCCGCGACCAGATCACCGAGGTGCTGGAGTCGATCGAGGGACGAGAGCACTAGCCAGCCCGGGCGACGCCCGACCACAAAGGAGACGCACGGTGCCGGACCAGCAAACCGACGACGCTGTCGCTCAGCGCGCACTGGCGGAGTTCGAGTTCTCGCCCAGGGCGCAGATCAGGATGATCAACTTGTCCGAGAACGCGACCTACCTCGTGGAGGACGCCAACCTGGGCCGCCAGGGCGTGCTCCGGGTGCACCGCGAGAACTACCACCCCCCAGCCTCCATCGAGTCCGAGCTGCTCTGGCTCGACGCGCTGCGTGCGGAGGCCGGCATCGACACACCGGTCGTGATGCCCGCGCGGGACGGCCGCCGCGTGATCACGCTGGAGCACGAAGGCCGCGAGCGTCACGTTGTCCTCTTCGAGATGATTGGTGGCCTTGAACCCGACGAGGATGCAATCGGAGAGGAAGACTTCCGCACGCTCGGCGCACTCACCGCCCGCCTGCACCAGCACTCGCGCCACTGGCAGCTACCCGAAGGTTTCGAACGGTTCTCCTGGGACTGGCAGCACACGCTGGGAGACGATCCACGCTGGGGACGGTGGCAGGACGGGATCGGAATCGGAGACCGTGAGGTTGCGCTGTTGTCCAGGGCCAAAGACCTGATCCATCGACGGTTGGAGTCGTTTGGTTCCGGCCCTGATCGATTCGGCCTGGTGCACGCCGACCTCCGGCTGGCCAACCTGCTCGTCGACGGCGACCAGGTCCATGTCATCGACTTTGACGACTCTGGCTTCTCCTGGTTCCTCTATGACTTCGGTACCGCCGTCTCATTCATCGAGGACGACCCCCGGCTCGGCGAATGGCAATCCGCATGGGTCGCCGGCTACCGCGAGGTCGCCGATCTGTCCACCGAAGAAGAGGAGATGCTGGCGACCTTCGTGATGTTGCGCCGCTTGATGCTGGTCGCCTGGATGGGTTCCCACTCCCACTCCCGTGAGTGCCAGATCAAGGGCCCTGGCTACGCCAAGGGCACCTGTGAGCTTGCCGAGCGCTTCCTCGCCAGCAATGGCCGTTTGCTCTGACCAACACAACAACCCACGAGGTGTCGCACATGTTCACATCCATCGCAGGCCGTTCGACCATCGTCACCGGGGGCAGCAAAGGGATCGGCTTCGGCATCGCGCGGGTCTTCGCCGGCGCGGGCGCCAACGTGCTGATCTGCGGGCGCGACGAGGAGTCGCTGCGCCGCGCCTCCGAGGCTCTCACTGGCCTGCCGGGCAAGGTCGACACCGCGATTGTCGACGTGGCCAACCCTGAGTCTTGTCGCGAGATGGCGGCCCGCGCCATCGGCGAGTTCGGTGGGATCGACATCTTGTGCGCAAACGCTGGCATCTTCCCGTCCGTGCGACTGGAGGAGATGAGTCCCGATGCCCTGGAGATGGTGATGGGCACCAACTTCAAGGGCACTGTCTACGCGCTCCAGGCATGCCTGCCCGAGCTGGAACGCTCGGGGCACGGTCGTGTCGTCGTGACATCCTCGATCACCGGCCCGTTCACTGGTTACCCCGGTTGGTCGCACTACGGCGCCAGCAAAGCCGCCCAGCTCGGATTCATCCGCACCGCGGCCATGGAGCTCGCACCCAAGAGGATCACCATCAACGCGGTATTGCCGGGCAACATCAAGACCGAGGGCCTCGACGGGCTGGGCCAGGACTACCTGGACCAGATGGCCGCCACCGTGCCACAAGGCCGGCTCGGTGACGTCGCCGACATCGGCAACGCGGCGCTATTCTTTGCTACCGACGAGGCCAGCTACATCACCGGCCAGTCGATCGTCATCGACGGCGGTCAGGTTCTTCCCGAGTCGTTGATGGCGCTCCAGGAGATGTGAGGACCGTGACACTCGATCGACCATCAGGCCAGCATGCGGTGGCGGAGGAGCTTCGCCGCCGCCTCCTGACCGACATCGGCAGCGGGGTCCTCCCACCGGGCGCGAAGCTCGGAAGCGAACGTGAACTCTCCGAGCACTACGGTGTGAGCCGGTCCACCCTTCGCCATGTCCTCGCAGCGCTCAAGGAAGCCGGTCTGGTCCGACGCGTCACCGGCCGCGCAGGAGGTACCTTCATCAGCCACGCCAAGGTCGAACGAGACCTGTCCGGGGTGATCGGAGTGCCCGCCTACCTCGCACGTCAGGGATATGTGGCAGGCAGCCGCATCCTGTCCACACAGATGACCGCCCCTGACGAGCTCTCCCGACGGGCACTGCGTCTGGGAGAGGGTGAGCTGGTGATCGACATCCGTCGGATCCGTCTCGCGGATGGGACGCCGATCTCACTCGAGCATGCGCAGTTCCCGGCCGACAGATTTGCCGGTCTCCTCGAGTGCTCGCTCGGGGGCTCCCTGTATGAGCTGATGGAAACCAAGTTCGGACTCGTGCCCGGCGAAGCTGAGGAACTCATCGAGGTCGTCAACGCCACCGAGCACGAAGCAACGGTTCTTTCGATCGATCCGGACACGGCCTTGCTCTCCATCACGCGCACCACTGTGGACGCCGACGGGATACCGTTCGAGTTCTCCCGCGACCTGTTTCGCGCCGACCGCACCCGGATCACGGTCCGCGCGCCAGGTCGCGGGGTCCGCGGGCTGGCCCGGCAAGACGGTGAGTACTTCGAACTCCGCGCCATCCACACCGGCACCTAACCGATGCACATGCGCGTCGACATCGTCGCCGACTCACAAGACAGCGACCCAGGCTTCGTCGGTGAACGACTGCTCGACAGGTACGGGGCCGACTTGCGCCTTCGAGATCGCGACCAACTCCGAGCCGGGGACACGTCCCAGGCCGACCTGATTCTGTTGCTCGGCTCAGCGCGCAGCGCACGGGAACCCGAGCACACGGCGGTCGTCCACGCCGAGTCAGAACTGGTCCGCTCAGCCCTTGACTCCGGGACTCCGGTGCTCGGAATCTGCTACGGAGCACAACTTCTCGCCCACGCACTCGGTGGGCAGATCACGGTCTGCTCGCAGCCGGAAATCGGTTGGTACAAGCTCACCTCCCAAGACCCGACGCTCTGCCCACCAGGCCCCTGGACCCAGTTCCACTCCGACGCCCTTGTTGCACCGCCGCTGGCCCGCGTACTGGGGACGTCACCCGCCGGGTGTCAGGCATTCGCCGATGAGAGCCGCGGCGCCCGGGCGCTCGGTTGGCAGTTTCACCCCGAGGTGACGACGAAGCGATTCAGCACGTGGGTCGAGCGCTTGCACACGTATTGCGAACGGCACGGCGCCGACCCGGACCAACTCATCGCAGCCGCTCCGCAGCACGAGGCCGCCCTACGCCAGGCGGCCTATGCGCTTACTGATGCCGCCATCACCTGGCTGCAAGAACCGCGCCGAACGAGAGCCGCGGCAGAGTCCGGCCGTTGACACCCAACTGAGGAGACCGAGATGTCTGATACCTACTTCCATGAGATCGACGAAGATGCTCCCGCCGCATCGTTGGTTTTCACCTTCGGTGGCGTTGAGCCCGTCGCTTCGGTGAAGCCCGGCACCACCATTTCCACATCGACGCTCGACTGCTTCGCAGGGCTGGTTCGATCATCCGGGGACTTGCCGTCACAGATTCTCGACCCCCGGTTCCTCAACCCGCAGACCGGACCCTTCTACATCGAAGGCGCAGAGCCTGGCGACACCCTCGCCGTCCACTTCGTCAGCATCGAACCGCGCAACACCTGGGGGGTGAGCACCACCCTCCCCTTCTTCGGTGCGCTCACCAGCAGTCACGACACCTCACTTCTTCACCCAGCGCTTCCCGAGCTGACCTGGATCTACGAGCTCGACACAACAAGCAGACTCGTTCACTACCAGGCTCTCGAGAGCGACCTACAGCTGCCCCTGCCCATGGATCCCATGCACGGAACCGTCGGAGTAGCCCCACCACTGGCAGAGGTTCGCTCGTCTCTGACGCCCGGATCCTGGGGCGGAAACATGGACACCCCGGAAATGCGCGCCGGAGTCACCTGCTACCTGGGAGTCAACGTGCCCGGGGCCTTGCTGAGCTTCGGCGACGGCCACGCCCGACAGGCAGAGGGCGAGACCTGCGGGGTCGCGGTCGAGTGCGCTATGGACTCGGTCATCACCGTCGACCTCATCAAACATCAGGAGACGACGTGGCCACGGATCGAGAGCGATGACTTCCTGATGACCACCGGCTCCGCCAAGCCCTTGGAGGACGCCTTTCGAATCGCGCACACCGAAATGATCCGCTGGGTCAGTTCACTGCTCAAACTCTCCGAGATGGACTCCTACCAACTGGTATCCCAGATCGCACTGAGCCCCGTTGCGAACGTCTGCGACACCGTCTACACCATGGTGTGCAAGGTCCCGAAGTCGATGCTTGGCTCGGTCAGCGCCTACACCGGAAAACACCAGGAACTGCGGCGCGGCATCGTCAACGGCGTTTAGCAGCACGCCGCTACCCCGGCCGCCGTCTCTCCTCGACACGAGACCTCTTCTCATCCGAATCCCACGCTTACCGGGATGTGACCACATAACGGGGTGCCGATCGCCTCTCCAGATGTGAGGATCAGCAAGAACACG
This sequence comes from Actinomycetales bacterium, assembly GCA_038199265.1. Lineage (GTDB taxonomy): Bacteria > Actinomycetota > Actinomycetes > Actinomycetales > Dermatophilaceae > Allobranchiibius. Next base: position 7,963 of record JBBPZD010000099.1, read on the forward strand.
GGCTTCGATCGGCGAAGATCCTGATGCGTGTCCAGCGGTCGCACGTCGACGCACTCCCGTTGACCTGGGAGATGCCCGTCGCGCTGGCCGCGACTTGGGGCCTCCTGGGCGCGCTCGCACTTCCGGTGGGTCAGGGGCTCGCCTG
>JBBPZD010000100.1:0-15270 GCA_038199265.1 Actinomycetales bacterium
CGGCAAGTAACACTGTCAGAGCGCCCACTAGCAGAGCCGGACCCAGGGGGATGTGGGTCTGGCGGGTGGCTCGACGGGCGCAGATCAGAACCACCGAGACCAGCCCGCCGATGACGAACCCCAGCGCGAGCCCTTGCACCACGGCGAGATAACCCCACCAACCGAGCGGTAGCGCCAACACGACCGCAAGCTTTACATCGCCGAGGCCCATCCCGCCGGGTACCGCGAGCGCGAGCAACAGGAATACGGCCCCAGCAAGCCCGGCACCTACGAATGCCCGGAACATCCGGTCGGCGTCCCAGTCCAGCGCCAGAAGCACGGCAAGAACAGGAACCGCTGGGAGCGTGACACGGTCCGGGAGGCGGTGTACGTCGAGGTCAATCGCAGCCAGCGGGAGAGCAACCGCAAGGAGGGCGGCGTACGCCGGAAGGAGACCCCACCGGTCGAGGTCCGCGAGGTGACGGGTCAGCAGCATTGCGAATACGGCCGCGACCGGCGCCAGCCACCACCGGCTGGGAACTGGGCCCGCCTCATCTGCCAGTCGATAGGTGCCAACCCGCAGGACGCGTCGCAGCCACTCGCCGTAAGCCGCGCCGAGCACGGCGGCAAGGACCACAACGGGTATGTTCACGCAAATAGTCTGACCTAGATGGTTGAACGACTCGCCGTCTTTGTGGACAACTCCAAGCCCCAGCGGAAGCGCCCGCCCCCCTAAAGGAGGACGGGCGCTGGGCAGTGCGCAAGAAGCAGGTTCAGCGCAGGTTCGCGTTGAGGTAGCTCTGCAGCGCCCGCACAGTGCGCGAGTTCAGGCGCGAGGAGCCGTCGCGGGACGTGCCGATCTTGGACTGCAGTGCGGCAATCGTCTTGGGTCCGATGTCACCGTCGGCACGCACGCCGACCTTGCGCTGCAGCGCGGTACGAGTGCCGTAGGACATCGAACCTGTCTGCGAGACACCGACCCAGCGCTGCACGGCGCGGGTCGTATTCGGGCCGAACGAGCCGTCGATGGCGAGCTTCTTGCCGCTCTTGGAGGTCGGAGCCGTGGGTCGCGTCGACCCTGAGCGGGACGGTGGCGCGGTGCTGCCCCCACCCGTGTCAACGCGCACTGCGGCCCCATTGGCCCGCGTCAGTCCGCCCTTCTTACTGCACACCGGCCAGGCACCGGGGCCTTGGGCCCGCAGCGTTGCCTGGGCGATCGAAATCTGCTGATCTCGGGTCGCCCGGTTGGCGGTGGAGGCGAAACGCGTGCCACCAAAGCCGCGCCAGGTGCTGGCGGAGAACTGCAGCCCGCCGTAGTAACCGTTACCGGTCGCGATCGACCAGTTGTTGCCGCTCTCACAGCTGGCGACGCGGTCCCACACGTTGTAGGGCGATGCCGCGTGAGCTGCACTTGCCGTGATCAGGCCGCCACCGACGGTGGCTGCCGAAACCATCACTACACCGGCGGTGCGACGTCCGACAACGGACGGCTGTTTCGGGGCAGCGTGCTTTGGGGTGTAACTCAACAGAGTTCCTTCCTGACGAACGCTTGCGGGGTCAGCTGTCGGGTTCGGGCGGTCAGGTGCCCGGCCGGCGTACCGGCTTCACCCCAAGGCAACACAGGACGTGTCACCGAAATTGGGTCCCCCGCCCTCAGTCGACCCCCTTGGCGGGGACCGGTGCGTCCGTGAGGTTCAGCGCTCGGACGCGCGAGTAGGCGGTGTTCAGTTATGGATGAACAATCACACGCCTACATCAAACGCGTGAGATCTATCACAACATCGCATGCGGGCAGCCATACGTTACGTCAATTTTGCGACACGCGGGCCGCAGTGCTTGCTTTTTCTCAGATCAACGTATTCGGGCTCGTCTACGCCGCAACGCGGAGCGATCCAACGGAGACGCCAGCACATCGCCCAGCACGACTCCAGTGCTGATCGCCAATGCGACACCCACCGCGCCGAGCAGGGTGGGCAGAGCGTCGCTTTGCTGGACCACTCTGCCGGTGCCGACGACGGTCCCGGTGATGGCGTAGTACATACCCTCGAAGATCCGAAGGCCCGGCAGCAGAGGCGACACCGCAGGCAGCACGAGCACCAGCGCGGGCGCCCCCCACCGCAGCGCGACCACCCTGCCCAACAGACCCACCACGACGCACGCCAGAGCAATCGCAGTCGTCAGGCCGACACCCCAGATCGCGGGGAACGTCGCCGCAATGGCGAGCGCCAACGCACCCAGTGCCGCTGTCGGCAGTATGAAACGTGGTTTGGTGCGCATCGTGAGTGCGCCGGCTGCGGCACCGACGGCGCCGAAAAGAATCTGGACACCGACCGCCGCACGTACTGAACCGAATTGGATCGACCCCGGCGTATAGAGCTCCAACTTGAACGCCTCGCCCATCTTGAGGGTCAGCGACAAGGCCCCTGCGACACCCACGATGATGCCGGCGGCTGTGAGAAAAACCGTGAGCAAGCGTCCGGCAGCGGTTACGGGGTAGCCGGTGATGGCGTCCTCCACCGAGGAAGCCATCGCTCGACCAGGCAGCAGGACCACCAGACCGCCAGACACGGCGTACGCGAAATCGTTCGGACCGAACTCCAAGTTGAGCCCGCCCTTGGCCGCCACTACGTAGGCCAACCAGGCCAACATGACCGAGAGTGCGCTACCGACCGCATCGACGTAGAACGCGGGCAGATGGCGCTTGTTCAGGGCCTGACCGATCGCGTCGACGCATACCCCGGACACGAAGGCGACGACGATCGCCGTCCATCCGCCGCCGAGCAGAGCGCATACCGCGCCGGCGAGCGCCCCGAAGCCCAGACCGATCAGCCAACGGGGGTAGATCCGCTCGGTGCGTTGCACTCGCCGTAAGCCCTTCAGCGCAGCGTCCACATCGGTGAAGCCGCCACTGATCAACTCCTGCACCAACGCATGCACCTCGGTCAGCCGGGCGAAGTCGCGGGTACTGGAGCGCACCACCCGCAGCATCGTGACCGGTTCGCCGGACGGCGCGGGGGCCTGGACCAGCAGTGACTGGTTGGTGAGGTCGACCTCAAGACGGCGAATGCCGGCCGCAGCCGCCACAGCCACCACACTGGCCTCGACATCCCGGGTGCCTGCGCCACAGCGCAGCAACAATTCCCCCACGCGGACACAGAGGTCGAGGGCCTTGCGGGTCCCGTCGTCCACCTCTGGTGCGTTCATCGTCTGCGGCTCGCGGTACGGGGTGTGCCGCAGCGCGTCCGCGATCGGCATCGGCTCGGTGATCGGCTCCGCGCGCAGGAATCGCATTCGCCGGTGTACCGGGAAGCCGTGCGAGGGCGACTCTGGCATCGGGGTCTTGGGGGTGGGTAGGGGGGTCTCGTGGCCGTACTGCGCCATCAGTTCACTTACATCCAATACGTCGGGCTGTGATGATCGATCGTCCCGCAGATTCGCAGGCCGTGGATAGGTTTGCTCAGCGCCCTGGGAGGGTCGGTAACAATTTACTCAGTGGAACCTGAGAAGAGTTCTGGTACGGCAACCAACTCACTTCGTGCCTCGGCGCGCTGCCTGCCGTGAACACCCCGATGAGAGTCACCGCCGCACAAGCGACCAGAACCCCGCGAGTGACCGGTGCGTCCCGGGCCACAGTCCGCACAATGCTGCGTGATCCGCGCCTCATACCCGCGCTACCAGGCCCCCACCACAGCACAGCGCACCCGACGAGCGTCCCGAGCATCATCGGCACCGGGCGGTCGACGTGCGCGGCTGAGTTGCCGGAATAAGCGATGCCGACCGCTGTTGCGGCTACGACGCAACCGCCTACGAACAACGGGATGATCAGAGTCAGTAACGTTGACAAGGCCGCCACCACTGCGTGCCAGGGCGACGCGGCGACGGCGATCAGCGAGTCGGACTTGCGATATCCCGAGCGGTAGCGGCGCAGCACCATCGACGTGACAGTCCGATCGTTCCACCGGGAGGCGAACGACCACAGGAAGATCACCACGACAGCGAGGATCGGCCAGTGGGCTGCCAGTCCGATCGCAGCCAGGGCGAGCGCTGACAGCGTGCCCGTGCGGGCCGACTGGCCGATGCGAGGGTCCTGGTGCTCACCGCTCGCGCTTGCGTCGAACGCAGGGGTATACCTCGGTGTCGACCCTGCATCGCGCGGATCCGGCCATGCAGCGGCGCCCCGCCGATCGGGATCCTGATAGCTGACGGGAGAAGCTGTTCGAGGTGGGTACTGCTGGCGTTCAGCAGGTCGCCGCGGCGCTGCGTAGGCCTCAGTGGGCTCTGCACCGATCAAAGGAGCTGCGGAGGTAGCAGTCGCAGCGTACTTTCCGAGCACCGGGATCACCGTGGTGTGACCTCCGGCGGCGAAGACGTCAAGCTGATCGAGGATCTCCTCGGCGCTCGGCCGCTGGCTCGGATCAGGGCTCAGCGCTGCCGCCAACAACGGACGCAACCGGGCATCGACCAGCCGGAGATCGGCGCGCCCCTCCGACACCCTGTCCAGGACCGCATGCATCGGCCCGCGCCCGAAAGGGGCAACGCCGGAGGCGGCGAAAGCGAGCGTGGCGGCCCACCCCCACCAGTCCGTGGCCTCGGTCACTGCGCCGCCCTCGACGATCTCGGGCGAGAGGTAGCCGGGAGTACCCATTACCAGTCCGGTGCTGGTCAGGCGCGTCTCATCGGCGACGTGGGCGATACCGAAGTCGATGAGGACCGGGTCGTTGCCATCCATCAGCACGTTCCCGGGTTTGAGGTCGCGGTGCACGATGCCCGCGTCGTGGATGTCCCGCAGTGCCTGAGCGACGCCCCGCCCGAGGATGGCCAGCGCTTCCGGCTCCAGGGGGCCGGTCTCTTGCACGACGGCGTCCAGCGGAGGCCCGTTGACGAACCTGGTCACCAGGAAGGGTCGATCGCCGTCGATGTCGGCGTCCAGCACCCACCCGATCAAGGACGAGCGCACCAGCGACAGGGTGGCCACCTCGCGGCGCAGGCGCTCGCGGGCACCGGGGTCGTAGGCGATGTGGGCTCGCAGCACCTTGACCGCCACGATGTGGTCGCGTGGGTCGAGGGCCTTGTAGACGACACCCATACCACCCTCGCCGACTTTCCCCAGCAGCCGGTAGGGACCGAGCCGTTCGTAGGAAGGAATCGCTTCCGGTTTGGGTCGGGCGCCGCCACCGGGCAGGCGAATGGGTTGGGTCGATGCGCCGGAGGACTCGGGAAAGTCCTCAGTGGTGCGATCGGAAGGCATGGTTCAACCGTAAGACGTGGAGGGGTCAGCGGGCGAGGTACGAGCGTGGACGGCGTGCCGCCCCGGCGCTCAGCATTCATTGTCCTGCAGATGGTCCCCGCGAGGAAGGATTTCACCTGTGCGCCTCGTCACTGGGCCGCCCTAGGCTGATAGAGCTGCACCAGTCCCTTTTGAGGAGCGTCTCGCGTGTCTGACTCGGCCACCTTCGATTTCGTGATCGCCGCAAACCGCCTACCGGTAGACCGCAAGGTCGACGCCGAGGGTAGCGAGAGTTGGGAACGCAGCCCGGGCGGTTTGGTGACCGCGATGGAGTCTGTGATGCGAGGTCGCAAGGGCGCTGCCTGGGTCGGATGGGCCGGCGACACCGGTTCGGAGCCGGAGCCGTTCGAGGATGACGACATGTACCTGGTCCCGATCGGGCTCAGTCAGGACGAATACGTCGACTACTACGAGGGGTTCAGCAACGACACCCTCTGGCCGCTCTACCACGACGTGATCGTTCCAGCCACCTTCCGACGTCGCTGGCGAGCGGCGTACGACCGGGTCAACAAGCGGTTCGCTACCAAGGTCGCGGGTGTCGCCGCCGAAGGTGCCACTGTGTGGATTCACGACTACCAGCTTCAACTCGCGCCGGCGATGCTGCGCGAGCAACGACCAGATGTGCGGATCGGCTGGTTCAACCACATCCCCTTCCCCCCGGTCGAGCTGTTCATGCAGCTACCCCGTCGCGAAGAGTTGCTGTGGGGGCTGCTGGGCGCGGACTTCCTCGGTTTTCAGCGCGGCGCCGACGCCGACAACTTCTTGCGGGCCTGTGATCGCCTGTTGGACGTCCGGGTAGAGGACGACGTGGTGCACCAGCACGGCGGTCGCACCACACGGGCGGCGGCAGTGCCGATCTCGATCGACTCCACGGGGCTGCGGGAGCTCGCGTTGTCCGCGAGCGTCCAGCAGCGTGCGCAACAGCTTCGCGAGGATCTCGGCAATCCGAGGAAGGTGCTGATCGGTGTCGACCGCCTCGATTACACCAAGGGCATCCGACACCGACTGAAGGCCTATGGGGAGCTGTTGAACGACGGCAGCATCGACCCTGCCGAGGTCACGCTCGTGCAGGTCGCGACTCCTAGCCGTGAGCGCCTGCAGGCGTACCGCACCTTGCGCGGGCAGGTCGAGCAGATGGTCGGAGAGATCAACGGCGAGCACTCCCCCATCGGCTCACCCGCCGTCACCTACATACATCGCAACTTCCCGAGAGAGGAGATGGTCGCGTTACTCGTGGCCGCCGACGTCGCACTGGTGACGCCGCTGCGAGACGGGATGAACCTGGTCGCCAAGGAGTACGTCACCTGCGGGCCCGACGACGGTGCGCTCGTGCTGTCGGAGTTCACCGGTGCAGCGATCGAGCTCGGCGAAGATTCGTTCTCGTGCAACCCGCACGACATCAGAAATCTGAAACACACGATCATCGCCGCGATAGATACCCCGGTGCAAGAGCGTGCAGCCCGGATGGCACGGCTGCGCGAGATCGTGCTGGAGGCCGACGTGCAGCACTGGGCGGCAGCGTTCCTCTCCGCGTTGGAGTCCGCCCCGCAGCGACCCGTCTCGTGAGCCACCTCGACCCGGGTTTGATCGCCGCGCTGACGGTGTACGCCAACACCAGCCAAGTCCTCTACGGCACCGATTTCGACGGAGTGCTGGCCCCCTTGGTCAATGATCCCGCGGCGTCCGCTCCGATCCCCGGGTCGGTCGATGCACTTCGCGAACTGGCTGCGATGGACGGAGTCACCGTGGCGGTGGTGTCGGGGCGTGACCTACCAACTCTGCGGAAGCTGTCGGCGATCAGCGAAGACGAACCGATCGTGCTGATCGGTTCGCACGGGGCTCAACCGAGCATCGAGCTGCCCACCGGGCAGGTGTGGGACGCCGCCGCTGCGAAGAGGTTGGAGCTGGTCACGGCAGCACTCGAGCGAGTAGCCCGAGAACACGTGGGCAGCCGAGTCGAGCGAAAGTCCGCCGGCGCCGCCCTCCATACCCGCGGTCTCGGGGAAGATGTGGCAGACGCGGCACTCCGAGCAGCCGAGCAGGCAGGTGACGAGCTCGATGACGTGCACGTCATCGCCGGTAAGAGCGTGCTGGAGATAGGGGTGCTCGACACGAGCAAGGGCGCAGCATTGCAGGCTCTTGCCGAGCACGTCGGATCGCAGGCCACCTGTTACCTGGGCGATGACCGCACCGACGAGAAGGCATTCGAGGTGCTGCCCGCGGCAGACGGGCACGTGACGATCAAGGTCGGCGAGGGAGACACCGCCGCTGCCCACCGAATCACCAGCGCGGACGACGTCCTCGACGTCCTGCAACAGGTTCTGCGGTCTCGCCGTCGTTGACACGCTCTGCGAACCGCGCGGGCGAAGCCAGCAGAGGAATGGAAACCGTAGAAAGTGCGACGATGATCGTGTGGGCCTCGACATCACGACTACCCGGCCTTGGCCGGCTCTTCTGGATCTTCCGTGGGAGACCCCGCTCGCAGAGTGGCCAGATGACCTGCTGGCAGCTCTCCCCCGCGGCATATCCCGGCACGTGGTGCGATTCGTACGCATCGAAGGCCGGATCATCGCGGTCAAAGAGATCAAGGCCGACATCGCGCGACGCGAATACAACCTGCTGCGCAACTTGCGGCGGCTGGACCAGCCGGGGGTCGAAGCAATCGGCGTCGTCTCGGGCCGGACCGATATCGGTGGTGAGCCACTGGATGCGTGCCTACTCACCCGACACCTTCAATTCTCGTTGCCCTACCGCGCGATGCTCAGCCAGGCATTGCGCAGTGGAACAGTGCAGCGGCTGATCGACGCGCTGGCAGTGCTGCTCGTCAGACTGCACCTCACCGGGTTCTGGTGGGGTGATGTGTCGTTGTCGAACACGCTCTTCAAACGCAATGCCGGTGAGTTCGCGGCCTACCTGGTCGACGCCGAGACCGGGGAGTTACACAACCGGCTGTCAGACGGGCAACGCGCGCACGATCTGGACATCGCCCGCGTCAATATCGCCGGTGAACTGATGGACCTACAAGCCGGTAACCTGCTGTCGCCCGATGTCGACGCCATCAGCGTCTCCGAGCGGATCATGTCCCGGTACGCCGAGCTGTGGGCCGAACTCACCCGAACCCAGACCGTCGACCGCGGCGAACGCTGGTTGGTGGACGAGCGCATCCGACGTCTGAACAACCTTGGTTTCGATGTCGGCGAGCTCGACATCACCACCGACTATGACGGCACCCGCATCCGCATCCAGCCAAAGGTCGTCGACGCCGGCCACCACTCGCGGCGGTTGCTACGGCTGACCGGTCTGGACGTCGAGGACAATCAGGCCCGCCGCCTACTCAATGACCTGGACTCCTACCGGGCCGCGTCAGACCGGCAGAACGATGACGAAGAGTTGGTCGCGCACGACTGGCTGACGATGGTCTACGAACCGATCACCCGCACGGCACCGGCAGACCTACGCGCCAAGTTGGAACCCGCCGAACTCTTCCACGAGGTTCTGGAGCACCGGTGGTACATGGCCGAGAAGCAGGAACACGACGTGACCATCGAGGAAGCAGTGCTGGACTATGTGGCCTGGGTGCTGCCGGACAAGCCTGACGAACGCGCGGTGGTCGGTGTCGACACCGGGTCGATCCCGATTCGGGCAAAGAAATAGTCACTACCAGCCATCGTTCAGCTAGATATGTAGGTGGCGCGCGATAGCCTGGCGATCACTGACCAGCACAGCGTGAGGGAACTGCAAATGAGCAACAACGACAATTCGTGGGGACAGCCTCCCAGCGAGAACAACGAGCCCTCGTCCTACCCGCAGTCCGATCAGGGCGGTTACGGCCAGGCACCCCAGCAGGGCGGCGACTACGGCCAGCAGGGCGGTTACGGCCAGGCACCCCAGCAGGGCGGTGACTACGGCCAGCAAGGGGACTACGGCCAGCAGGGGGGCTACGGCCAGGCACCCCAGCAGGGCGGCGACTACGGCCAGCAAGGGGACTACGGCCAGCAGGGGGGCTACGGCCAGGCTCCGATGCAACAGGGCGGTGGTTACGGCCAGGCACCGCAGATGAACGACTCGTTCGGCGGCCAGGTCCAGACCCAGGGCGCCCTGTCGACGTGGGGCAAACGCGCCGGCGGCTTCGTGATCGACTACATCGGCCCGCTCCTGGCTGTTGGTCTCGTGACTTCGATTTTCAGCGCTGTCAGTGAAACCCTCGGCAGCCTTGTCGGCGTTGTCGGTTACCTGGCGTTCATCGGCTTCCTCATCTGGAACCGGTGGCTCGTGGGCGGCAAGACCGGCCAAACCGTCGGACGCAAGCAGATGGGCATCAAGCTCATCGGCGAGCAGACCGGTCAGCCGATCGGTCCCGGGATGGCGTTCGTGCGCGACCTGTGCCACTTCCTGGACAGCATCGCCTGCTACGTCGGCTGGCTCTTCCCGCTGTGGGACGCCAAGCGTCAGACCTTCGCCGACAAGATCATCAAGACAGTCGTAATCGACGTGCCCAAGCGATAGTCAGCTCCATCTGTGGCAGGTAGAGGCCCGCGTCCCGCCGGGGTGCGGGCCTCTGGTCCGCGGTCAACCGGGCCGTCGCGACGTTCGGCGAGCTGTCTTTCCCTTTGTGTTCTGAGCACCGACAGGGGAAACCCCGCATGAGCTACAACGACGAGTTCGTTCAGCCGGAGCGCGGCACGCTCCAGTTACGCCGCGCGTGAAGAGGCCCGCACCCTGATCGGGTGGGGGTCTCTTCGGGTGCTGAAGCTGGCTGTGTCAGGCAGGTCGACCAGCCCGTTTGCGTGCGATCTCATAGAGCGTCACTGATGCGGCGATGCCCGCATTGAGCGACTCGGTGGCCGAGTTCATCGGGACCGACACGATCTGATCGCAGTTCTCGGTCACCAGCCGGGACAGCCCCTTGCCCTCAGAACCCACCACGATGACCAGCGGCTCCTTGGCGAGTTGCACGTCGGGCAACTCCACGTCACCGTCCATGTCGAGGCCCAGGATGAAGAATCCGGCCTTCTTGAAGTCCTCGAGCGTTCGGTTCAGGTTGCCCGCCATCGCGACCGGCACCCGGGCAGCCGCACCCGCTGAGGTCTTCCAGGCCGACGCGGTCATGCCGACTGAGCGCCGCTCGGGAACGATCACGCCGTGGCCACCGAAGGCCCCGACCGACCGCAGGATCGCGCCGAGGTTGCGCGGGTCGGTGACACCGTCAAGGGCAACGACCAACGGGATTCCGGGTGCTTCGGGGTTGATGAAGTCCGTCGGGTGCGCGTACTCGTACGGGGGGACCTGCAGCGCGAGGCCCTGGTGCACAGCGTCGTCGGTGAGCCGGTCCAGCTCACCTCGGGGTGTTTCCAGGATCGGGATAGATCGATCTGCCGCCAACTTCAGCGCGTCACGCACCCGGTCATCCGATTCGATCCGTCCGGCGACATACATTGCGGTCACCGGAATATGCGCGCGCAGGGCTTCCAGCACCGAGTTACGCCCCGCGACGATCTCCGAGCTGGGTTTCTTGGAGCCAGAACGGTTGCGGGACGGGCCCCGCGTCGACCCGCCTGCGCTACCTGAGCCCGAACCGGTCTTGTACGCCTTGTGGTTGGGTCGCTCCCCTGCCTTCGGGGTCGGTCCCTTACCTTCCAGCCCGCGCTTGCGGTTGCCTCCGCTGCCGGTGGTGGCGCCCTTCCTGCTGGCACCCTTACGGATGGCGCCGCGGCGCTGCGAGTTACCGGCCATGATGTGCTCTTTTCCTCGTTCATCGTGGTGGCGCGCAACGTGTCGCGCCGACGTGTCTAGGTGCGCTGGTCGGTGCTGTCGGCGAGGGCCCAGCGGGCACCGGATGTGGTGTCTTCGACGACCACACCAGCAACTGCCAGTTGGTCGCGAATACGATCAGCAGCTGCGAAGTCCTTGGCCGCGCGGGTGGCGGTGCGCTCCTGGATCAACGCATCGACCAGGGTGGCCAGTGCATGATCGGTGCGGGCATCGTTGCCCGAGGTCCACTGCGGTGAATAGGGGTTCACTCCGAGCACGTCGGTCATCGCGACCACCTGCGCCGCGAGATCACGGGCTCGTGCACTCTCGTGCTCGTCCAGTGCGGTGTTGCCTTCGCGAACTGCATCGAACACGACGGCGAGCGCCCCGGAGACGTTCAGGTCGTCGTCCATCGCATCGCGGAACGCACTGGGCAGCTTGGCGTCGACGGCAATCGGTGCGGCCCCCAGAGCGCGTTCGAGGAAACCCTCGATACGCGAGACCGCTGCGGCCGCTTCGTCCAATGCGCCGTCGTGGTACTCGATCGTCGAGCGGTAGTGCACGGCCCCGAGGTAGTACCGGAGCACCAGCGGCCGCACGGTCTTGGTGATCTCGGTGACCGCGAGGGTGTTTCCGAGCGACTTGCTCATCTTCTCGCCACCCAGGGTCACCCACCCGTTGTGCATCCAGTACCGGGCGAAGTCCAGGCCGGCCGCGCGCGACTGGGCCAGTTCGTTCTCGTGGTGTGGAAAGCGCAGGTCGATACCGCCCCCGTGGATGTCGAAGACATCACCGAGCCACCGGCGCGCCATCGCCGAGCACTCCAGGTGCCAGCCGGGACGGCCGCGTCCGAAGGGTGTCGGCCAACTCGCCGACTCCGGTTCGTTGGCTTTGTAGCCTTTCCACAGCGCGAAGTCGCGAGGATCGCGCTTGCCACGCGGGTCGGCGTCGGAGGCAGCCTCCATGTCCTCGATGTTCTGGCGGGTCAGTTCGCCATAGGACGGCCACGACCGTACGTCGAAGTAGACGTCGCCGCTGCCGTCCTCGGCTGCGTAGGCGTGACCCTTCTGAATGAGGGTCTGCATCAGCTCGACCATGTCGGTGACATGGCCGGTAGCGCGTGGTTCATAGGTCGGGCGGCGAACGCCGAGCTGGTCGAGGGCATCGCTGGTCTGTCGCTCGTGCTGGTAGGACCAGGCGAACCAATCCACATCGTTAACAGCAGCTTTGTCGAGGATTTTGTCGTCGATGTCGGTAACGTTGCGCACCAGGGTGACGTCGTAGTCGTGACCCGTTTCGAGCCAACTGCGCAAGATGTCGAAGGCGACCGCGAAACGTACGTGCCCGATGTGCGGGCTGCCCTGGGTGGTCAACCCGCAGATGTAGATGCCGACCCGGCCCTCGTGCAAGGGCTCGAAGGGGCGCTGCCGCCCGGTGGCGGTGTCGTAGATCTGCAAGCTCACCTGCGGGAGTTTACCGAGGTCGCAGTCATCCGAAGGACACGCGCGCCCCGGACGCCGCACGCGATAGCTATTGCTGAAAACAGTCCGGCGGCCAGGTCAAGGACCCGACCGCCGGACCGGCGCCTCACTTGGCGGCGTCGAGCCACTCCTGTAACTGCGGGGACTCCGCGCCGATCGTGGTCGAGTCGCCGTGCCCGGTCAGGACGACCGTCTCGGCCGGGAGCGCGAACAACCGATCGCGGATCGAGGCGACGATGGTCGGGTAGTCGCTGAACGACCGCCCTGTCGCGCCTGGACCGCCCTGGAACAAGGTGTCGCCGGTGAGCACGACACCCAGGCTCGGGATCGAAAGACAGCACGCACCCGGCGAGTGACCTGGGGTGTGCATGACCTCGATGTCGGTACCGCCGATGCTGCGCACCTCGCCGTCGGCAAGGTCGTCGTCCCACCGCTGCTCGGGGTAGGTCATCTCCCACAGCGGCCACTCGTCCGGATGCAGCGCAATGCGCACGTCCGGGTGTGCTGCCTTGATGCCTGCCGCGGCGTCAATGTGGTCGTTGTGCGCGTGGGTGCACAGGATGCCCGCAATGGTGCGGCCGCCGACAGCCTCCAGGATCGGCCCTGACTCGTGGCCAGGGTCGACGATAAAGACGCTCTCGTCGTCACCGATCAACCAGACGTTGTTGTCGACGTCCCACGATCCACCGTCCAGCTCAAACTTTCCGGAGGTGATGACGCGCTCGACGCGGACACCGTCGTCTCCTGCGACGACCTCACTCATAGGACAACCACCGAACGCAGGATGACGTCGTCGCCGCCATTACTACCGTGCATCTTCTCGAAGGCAGCCTCGACGTCGTCGAGGGCGATCTTCTCGGTGACGAATGCGTCGAGGTCGAACCGGCCCTGCTGGTACAGGTCGATCAGCATCGGGAAGTCACGCTCGGGCAGGCAGTCGCCGTACCAGCTCGACTTGAGCGCGCCACCGCGACCGAAGAGATCGATCAACGGCAACTCGACCTTGAGGTCCGGAGTAGGCACGCCGACCAGCACGACGGTGCCGGCCAGATCGCGCGCGTAGAACGCCTGCTTGTAGGTCTCTGGCTTGCCGACCGCCTCGATGACGACATCGGCGCCGTTGCCGCCGGTGAGTTCGCGGACCTTCTCGACGACGTCGTCGACCCGGGGGTTGATGACGTGCGTGGCGCCGAAGTGCTTCGCCAGCTCCAGCTTCTTCTCGTCCATATCAATCGCGATGATCGTGGTCGCACCGGCGATGGATGCACCGGCCACGGCCGCGTCACCGACGCCGCCACAACCGATGACGGCGACACTGTCACCGCGGGTGACCCCGCCGGTGTTCACGGCGGCGCCGAAACCCGCCATCACGCCGCACCCGATCAAGCCAGCAGCTGCTGCGGAGGCCTTCTCGTCGACCTTGGTGCACTGACCGGCAGCGACCAGGGTCTTGTCACAGAACGCGCCGATACCGAGCGCAGGTGACAACTCGGTGCCGTCGGTCAAGGTCATCTTCTGCGTCGCGTTGTGCGTCGCGAAGCAGTACCAGGGCTTGCCCTTCTTGCACGCTCGGCACTGGCCGCAGACGGCGCGCCAGTTCAGGACGACGTAGTCGCCGGGAGCAACATCGGTAACGCCCTCACCGACTGATTCCACGACACCTGCGGCCTCATGACCGAGCAGGAACGGGAACTCGTCGTTGATACCGCCATTGCGGTAGGTCAGGTCGGTGTGGCACACGCCGCACGCCTGGATGACGACGACGGCCTCGCCCGGACCGGGGTCGGGGATGACGATGTCGACTACCTCGACAGGCTGATTCTTGGCGCGGGCAATGACGCCCCGGACGGTCTGTGACACGGGTGACTCCTTAGTGATCGTGCTGGCGGTTCATAACGTATGACGATGCGCGCAACAAGTCGACATCCGAAGGCTAGTTCAACTCCTGGGGACGATGAGGGTCGTCGCGATCGCAGCGACACCCTCACCCCGACCAGTCAGCCCGAGACCGTCGGTAGTGGTCGCCGAGACTGAAACCGGCACGCCGCCCAGCGCCTCGGACAAGGCCTGCTGCGCCTCGTCGCGCCGGGGTCCGATCTTGGGGCGGTTGCCGATGACCTGCACTCCCACGTTGCCTATTTCGAAACCGGCTGCGTCGAGCAGGTCTCGGACCACCCCGAGCAAAACGGCCCCGCTAGCACCTGCCAGCTCCGGCCGGGATGTTCCGAAGTGTTGGCCCAGATCACCCAATCCGGCCGCGCCGAGCAGCGCGTCGCAGATGGCGTGGGCGGCGACGTCTCCGTCGGAGTGACCTTCGATGCCCCGCTCCCCCGGCCAGTCCAAACCAGCGAGATGCAAGGGCCGGTCGTCGTCGGCGTAGGGGTGTACATCGATGCCCACCCCGGTGCGTGGCAGGTGTGAGATCACGGGTGCATCGTCTCCTGTAGCCGCATTCTGCGTGGGTTGGAGCCGGCGTGCTGCGGCCTCCAGATCGGCCTCGACGGTGATCTTGGCTGCTCGAGGATCGCCGTCGATCACCAACACCCGGCCGCCGAGCCGCTCGACCATCGCTGCGTCGTCCGTCGCTCCACCACCGGCAGCATGAGCTTGCGCCAGGGCTTGGCGCGTGAAGCCCTGCGGGGTCTGCACGGCACGCAGCTTCGACCGGTCCGGGGTAGCTGTGACCAGCCCAGCCGCGTCAACCTGCTTGATCGTGTCGACGACGGGGAGTCCGGGGACGACCGCGTCGTATCCGTCGCGCACAGCGGCGGC
>JBBPZD010000101.1:0-7644 GCA_038199265.1 Actinomycetales bacterium
TCATCCGATCGTTGGCCTCCGGGCAGGACGAACTGCGCAAGGACAACGCCTCCATCGAGATGGAGCGCACCAACATGTGGCAGGCAATGCAGAAGTTGGGTGAGTACAACACGCTTGCCACCGCCCTGGACGGAGCAGTCGAGCAGAAGATCGCCGAGCTCGAAGCACAGGGCAACACCGAGGACGCGAACATCATGAAATCCGATGTGCTGTTCACGGTGCGTCAGCGACGGCAGGACATCATGACGCAAATGGCGGTCTCGGTGCAGGGCTACCTGGCGCTCGATCTGGTGCGCAAGAACAACCAGGAACTGATCCGGGGTGTCGACCGCGCGCAGACCACCACGGTCGCGGCACTGCGCACGGCGATCATCGTGAGCCAGGCGCTGTCGCAGCAGAAGCTGGTGTTGGACCAGATCACTTCGCTGAACACTACGACCTCGAACCTGATCGAGTCGACCTCGCTGCAGTTGAAGCAGCAGGGTGCCGAGATCAACCAGCAGGCTGCCTCCAGCGGGATCGAGATCGACAAGCTGCAGGCGGCGTTCGACAACGTCTTCCAAACAATGGACGCCATCGACACCTTCCGCAGTCAGGCAGGCGCGAATATGGCTCAGTCGATCACCGCCCTGCAGGGCCAGGTCGAGCGTGCCAAGCCTTACCTGGAGCGGTCGATGCGTTCGCAGGAGTCCGGCGGTTTCGGCGGCGCTCAGAACTCGCAGGGTCAGATCGGTTCCTGACCTATGGGTCTGCTCTCGCGGATGTTCGAGCCGGATCAGCAGCGCGTCACCCTCGCACCGGAGGCCTCGCCTGCATCGGCAGCCCAGTCCGACGATTCGGTCAAGGCACTGCGTGAGCAGACCCAGGCGTTGGTGCTGGAGATCAACCGGAGCGCGGGGGATCTGCCACCGATTGCCGTCGTGCTCGCCCGCGCCGTCACAGACACCGTGTCCGATGTACTGGAGTCCCCGGAGGTCGAACTCTTGGACATCAGCGTCCGAGTGGCTGTCCACGCGATCCTGACCGACTACCTGCCCGGGTCGATCCGCAGTTACATCGGCGCGGTACGGGTAGCCGACGCGTCAGACAGGGCGGCTGCGACCAGCGACATCGTGGAGCAGCTGACCACCCTGCGTGCCAGCGTCACCGAGCTGGCGGATGCCAGCAATCAGCGCGACCTGCAGGCGCTGCAGGTGCAGGGCCGGTTCCTGCAGGACAAGTTCGGCGGCTCGGAGCTCGATCTGTGAATCAACTCCCCAAAGGCGCGAACGCCTCACTGAGCAAAGAGAATCCGGGCCTGCGCGGGGTCGTGGTCGGTATCGACTGGGACGCCGGAGCCGAACACGTGCTCGCCGACTCCCTCACTCTGATGACAATTCTGTGCGACGTGCGCGGCAAGGCGCTGAGCCAGGAGCACGTGGTGTTCTTCAACCAGCTCGTCTCCGCCGATCTGTCGATCGTCCAGGTGGATGAGCTGATGGGCGACGATGACGAGCAGTTGGAGATCGACCTGACGGCGGTTCCTGCTGAGGTCGACCGGATAGTGGTGATCGTCTACATCAACGAGGGCGTGAGTGGACGACGGACACTCGGCCAGTTGCGCAAGTGCACGCTGCGGGTTCTCAATCTCGACGGTGGGGCGCACCTCGTCCAAACCGTTGATCTAGCGGCCGGCCTGGACAGCGAGACTGCCGTTGCGCTCGGACAGATCTACCGACGCGGCGAGGAGTGGAAGTTCAAGGCGCTCGGCAGTGGCTATTCCACTGGTCTGGCCGGCGTCGCCAAGGATTTCGGCGTAGCCCTGTGACGCCCCCGAACGCAGCCCCTCCGAACGGACCCACTCGCACCGATCTGACGTATCTGAGACGTCGTACCCGACCCAAGAAGCAGCAGGCCCCCGCTGCGTCGTCGCCTGCTTCGGTGTCAGCAGTGCCGTCGGCCAATGCCACCGGTTCCCAGGTCGGTTCGGTCGCCGACTTCCTCTCCGGCCGGTCGACGCGACCCGGCCGCCAGCGCCAGCCGGCGCGTGCTCCCGCAGCGACGGCCGCGCCACCGCCGCCTCGACCCGCTGCAGCGACGGCAGCCCGTGGCGGCGGGCTCGACCTCGGCGACAGCAGCGCGCCCAGTGTGCGGTCAGCGCCGAGCAGCGGTTCGCTCGATCTGGGTAGCAGCGGCGCGCCACAGGCCTCGCCCCGTCCGCCTGCGTCGAGCGGAAGTTCCCTCGACCTCGGTGGCAGTGGAACGCCCGCCTCGACGCCCGCTTCGATTTCTCGGCCGCAGTCGTCGAGTAGTTCCCTCGACCTCGGTGACAGCAGCTCGCTCGATCTGGGACTGGGCGGCCCCGGTGCGCTCCATGGTTCTGTGCGCCATGTACGGGAGAAAGCCGACGATCTGCGGCTGCCCGTCATCAGCGAACACGAACGCCGCGTGCTGGGGGCCACCGATCGGGTGGTCCACCTGACTCGG
This sequence comes from Actinomycetales bacterium, assembly GCA_038199265.1. Lineage (GTDB taxonomy): Bacteria > Actinomycetota > Actinomycetes > Actinomycetales > Dermatophilaceae > Allobranchiibius. The sequence continues at coordinate 2,467 of JBBPZD010000101.1, forward strand.
ATGCAGTCCGCAGTCGGCCGACTGCGCTTCGAGCCCGCCCTCGGTGCCGGTGAACACCTCGACCTCGGGTGCGCGCTGGAGACCTCTGATCGGCAGGAGTCGATCGTGCTCGGCACGCTCAACAGGCAAGGCCCCGACCCGCGGCGGCCCATGGTGCGCTGCGGAGGCCACGGGGCTGAGATCGACCTGCGCCGCATCCACTCACTTTCCCGGCTGCTGATCGTCGCTGTGGGGGGCCGGTTGCCCGGTGGCACCCTGGTCGTCACCACCTACGGTGGTTCGCGGATGGAGATTCCGCTGCGCAACGGACCCACTCTGGGAGCTCAGGCGCTGCTCACTGGGTACGTCGTGCAGGGACGATTAGTGCTGCGCGCGGAACTCGATCCCTTTTCCGGGACGTTGCAGCAGGTGTGTGGGGCCTACGGTTACACCGAACTAACCTGGCGCGACCCCGGGACCCCGCTGATATGAAAGATCCGACTCGGAGGAGAAGACAATGGCAGTCAGTTTGAGCAAGGGCGGCAACGTGTCGCTGGCAAAGGCAGCACCGGGCATGACGACAGTGGTCGTCGGCCTCGGCTGGGACCCGCGCACCACGGACGGTGCACAGTTCGACCTCGACGCATCCGCACTCATCTGCGGGCAGGACGGCAAGGTCCGCACCGACGCTGACTTCGTCTTCTACAACAACATGACCGGTGACAACGGCTCGGTCAACCACCAGGGCGACAACCGCACCGGCGAGGGTGACGGCGACGACGAGCAGATCGTCATCAACCTCGCGGCAGTCTCGCCCGACGTCTCCAAGATCGTCTTCCTGGCCTCGATCGACCAGGCGGAGGCACGCTCGCAGAACTTCGGCCAGGTCTCGGACGCGTACATCCGCTTCTTCGACGCCGACGATGCGACCAATGCCGAAAAGGGCGGCCGTTACGACCTCGGTGAGGATGCCTCCACGGAGACCGCTCTCGTATTCGGTGAGCTGTACAAGAACGGCGCCGAATGGAAGTTCCGGGCAGTCGCTCAGGGATACTCATCGGGTCTGGCCGGGGTCATCAAGGACTTCGGCATCTCTGCCGGCTGACCCACCCACCACGTACCCGTCCTGAAGGGACCTCATGGCCACGCTCAAACACTTTCGCATCGACTTCATCGTCGCTGCGATCGTGCTCGTCATCGCCTTCTTCTACGGCGGGGTCGATGCGGTCTCACTGACCGCGATCCTGATCGTGTTGGAGATTGTCTTCTCCTTCGACAACGCCGCGGTCAACGCCAAGTACCTCGCGAAGATGAACGAGTTCTGGCAGAAGATGTTCCTGACGGTCGGCGTGCTGATCGCCGTCTTCGGTATGCGGTTGGTCTTCCCCTTCGTGATCGTTTGCGTCTCCGGCAAGATCTCGCCCGCCGAGGCGGTCAGTCTGGCTCTCGAGCGTGGTAACCCCGAGACGCCGGGGACGTACGGGTACATCCTGGACAAGGCCCACCCGTCGATCGCGGCGTTCGGTGGAATGTTCCTCTTCCTGCTGTTCCTGGACTTCATGTTCGACAGTGAGAAGCAGGTCCACTGGCTGGGCCCGATCGAGCGCGCGTTACAGCGCATCGGCGCGCTCGACATGCTGTCGGTCGTTGTCGCCGGGATCAGCCTGCTGCTGGCGTCGGAGTTCCTCGCGACCAGCGAGGAGAAGGCCACGGTGCTCTTCTCAGGGGTGTTGGGGATCGTGCTGTACCTGGCGGTCAACGGCTTGTCCTCGGTGATGGAGGACCAGGAAGCCCACAAAGACGAAGAATTCGCCGAGCGGGAAGTCAATTCCCGGGGAGTCGTGTTGCTCGCCGGGAAGGCGGCCTTCTCGCTGTTCCTGTTCCTGGAAGTGCTCGACGCGACGTTCTCCTTCGACGGTGTCATCGGCGCGTTCGCGATCACACCCGACCCGGTCATCATCGCGATGGGCCTGGGTGTCGGTGCGTTGGCGGTGCGGTCGCTCACCGTTTTCCTGGTGCGCAACGGCACCCTGGCGGAGTACCAGTACCTGGAGAACGGCGCGCACTGGGCGATTGGTGCCCTGTCCGTGATGCTGGTGCTGACCATCAAATTCCACCTCGGTGAGGTCGTCATCGGTGGCACCGGCATCGCGTTCATCCTGGCTGCGTGGATCACTTCGATCGTCAGCAACAAGAAGAACGATGAGAACCAAGCCACGAACGAATCCGAAACACCCGACGAACCGGCGGCGTCTGCCGCTGGGAACGGAGCATCGAACTCATGACCATCAACCTCAACAAGGGCCAGTCGATCAACCTCGCCAAGGCGGACGGCGGGTCGCTGACCCGTGTACGCATGGGTCTGGGCTGGGATGCAAAGGTCGTCACCAAGAAGACCCTTTTCGGCGGCACCAAGCAGGTGCAGCGTGACATCGACCTGGATGCCTCGGCCATCTTGATCGGTAACGGCAGCGTTCTCGACCTCGTCTACTTCGGCAAGCTGCGTTCCAGCGACGGCTCGATCCAGCACACTGGCGACAACCGCTCGGGTGCAGGCGACGGTGACGACGAGTCGATCATCGTGGATCTGCCGGCCGTGGCTGGTTCGGTCGACCACATCGTCTTCGTCGTGAACTCCTACAGCGGCGAGAACTTCACCGAGATCGAGAACGCATTCGTGCGCGCCGTCGACTCCGCCGCGAACGACAATGAACTGGTCCGCTATGAACTGACCGGCACGGGTCCGCAGACCGCGATGGTGATGGCGAAGCTGTCCCGTTCCGGCTCCGGCTGGACCTTCACCGCTATCGGTACCCCCGGCCAGGGCCGCGTTGCCCAGGAGCTGGTTCCCCTGGCGCTCGCAGCGATCTGACCTTGCCTCCTCGTGCCCTCAGTCTCGATATCTGGGGCACGCTGATCGGAAGCGATCCAGCGTTCAAACCGGCGCGCAACGAACTGTTGCGCGCCGCGTTTGCGCCTGCAGTCAGCTTTGCCGACTTCGATTCAGCGTTGCGGGCGGCAGACCGGGACAGCGACGAGTTATCCATGTCGACCGGTCGCGACGTCGGTTTCGACGCGCGGGTCGAGTTGACGCTCGCGCGGCTGGACGTGAGTTGTACGGGACTGACGGGCAGGTCGGCGGCGTTGATGCAGCAGCAGGCAGTGCTTGCGCTCGCGCATCCGCCGCGCCCGCTGACGCCGTTGCTTCCCGGCCTACTCACAGCCGTAGCAGCGCAGATGCCGGTGGTGTTGACGAGCAATACCGGAATGTTGCCGGGGGTGCTGATGCGCAAACTCCTGCGGCTGGCGGGTTTCGAGGTGGACGATCTGTCGATGGTCTTCTCCAACGAGGTGGGAGCCGCCAAACCGGCGCGCGAGATCTTCGGAGTTGCGGTGGCCGCGGTGGGGGTTCCCGCAGGGCAGGTGCTGCACATCGGGGACAACCCGATAGCTGACGCGCAGGGTGGGCAGAACGCAGGTCTGATGACCTTGCTGGTCGCACCGGATGGTCTTGCGCTCGCTGCCGAGCTGGAAGAGCTGCTTGTCGGATGAGCGTTCTCTGGACCTTGACCGGCACCCCCGAGGAGGTCGTGTCCACGCGTCCCCACGACCGGTTCGAATCGGTCGCGTACTCCTTGATGAAGCACGGCGACGGCGCATCGATCCACCTGCTGGGCTCCCGGTTGGGGCACCGCCTGTTAGCTGATCACGGGCCTGTTCTCATGGCCGAGGCGGCGCCGGTTTTCCCGGTTGCCTACCTGGCTGTTCCGCCTGCCTGCTGGTACCTCGCGGCCGAGGCGTTGGCGGTCGTCAACGACGCGCGGTCCGCGATGGGGTTGCTGCCCGGCCGGTTGGTGCATGTCCGAAAGGATGCGGTCACGACGACCGACTACGCGGCTTCGACCGCCGTTCAGCGCGAGGTGGAACTGGCCGGGATCGGCTTCGAGGTCGGTCAGCCTCTCACCGGGTCGGTCGCGGTGGTCGTCGATGACGTTCGCGTGACCGGGTCAGCGGAGCAGACGATCGTCGCCGCGTTGGGGGCTGCTGATCCGGCCGAGATGCTGACCGCGTACGTCGCGGTGTGCGATGAAACGCTGGCGCTGTCGCCGCATGTGGAACAGGTGCTCAATCAGGTGGCGGTCACCTCACCGCTGGATCTGCTGCCCGCAATCGAGGCCGACGCGTTCTGCCTGACCATCCGCTTCCTGAAGTTTGCGCTCGGCAGCCCGGATCTTGCCCAGTTCGTGCAGCGGTGCCCGCAGCCGGTGCTACTCGCGATGTACGACGGGGTGGTTGCCACTGGCTCGGGGTTCGCCGATGCGTATGCCCCCGGGGTGACGTTGCTGCAAACCGGCCTCGGCGAGTTCCGGTATGCGCTCGTTCGCCTGCGGGCGGCTGACAGTGGCCTGCCCGCAGACGGTCACGGACCTGTCGGTGCGCAGGCGTACAGCCGCTTCAAACATGGCAGCGGGGCTGTCGCAACGCGCTTCGCCCAATTGTTGGCCAAGCAGTACGCCGACCATCACGACCTGCACAGCGGGCAGCGCGTGTGGGTGTCCGGATCGGGTTTCGCCGAGGTGCCACCCGCCGCGACGGCCCTGTTGCAACCGTTCGTTGCCGCACTGAGAGGACTGGTGCCGGGGGTTGACGCGCGCGCGTTGCGGGTGCACCGGTCGGGGAGGAGTCCAGGCGACTACGCCTCGATGAGCCCGGCTGATCGTGACGCCGCACTGCGCGATGACGCGATGTACATCGAAGGCGGTGTCGATCTGCACGGGGAACTGATCGTCGCGCTGGACGACATCCGCGTCACCGGTAACCACGAGCGGGCGATGAACGCGTGCCTGACTTCCGCGGGCGCCGGCTGGATAGATCACCTGTACCTGGTCGATGCGGCCGCGTTCGCAACGTCTCCGCAGATGGAAGCATCGCTCAATCTCAGCGCTGTGGCTGGCGTCGAGCAGCTACTCGCGATCGTCAGTGCACCGGACTTCACGCCCAACGCCCGGGTGTGCCGGCGGGTACTGACCCTGCCGGCCGACGAGTTGGAGACCTTCGTCGCCGACGCGCCAGGGTTGGTCCTGGACTGGATCCGGTGGGCTGTCGAGGCGGATCACCTTGCGGCAATCGAGCAGTTCGCCGCCGGTGCGCAGCGGTTCTCCCAGCTCGGCTGATGTCGAGCGATGCGCCGTGAGCGGA
>JBBPZD010000102.1:0-3659 GCA_038199265.1 Actinomycetales bacterium
CCGGTCCACGACGACACCGGTTACCCGCCCGGTGAGGTGACCGTCTCGAACCTCCAGCGTGTTGGCGTGCGCGTGGTCGATGCCTAGTTCGAGCGCCAACGGACCGACGATCTCGATAAATCCACCGGAGACCACGGCGACGGTGAACCCGAGCCGCTTGACGGTGCGCACGAGTGTCTCCGCGCCCGGGGTCAGTCGCACAGATGCGCGCACGTCGGCCAGTACGGATACCGGCAGGCCGGCCAGGGTAGCGACCCGTTCGTGCAGACTTCGTGCGAAGTCCAGTTCTCCGCGCATCGCCCGATCGGTGATGGCGGCCACCTGCGCCTCGACTCCGGCATGGGCCGCCAGTAACTCGATCACCTCGTCCTGGATGAGAGTGGAATCCACGTCCAACACGAGCAGCCGTCGGCCACGACGGTGCAGCCCCCCAGGGGACACCGCTACGTCGACGGCGTGCGATGACGCAGCGGCGGCGAGGGTTTCCCGGAGGGCGGGTACAGCAGCGCCCGAGATCTCGAAGTCGAGCGCCGTGACCGGGTGACTGACGAGCCTGCGTACCCGGTCCACGCGGGCGCCGTGTTCGGCGATGACAGCTGTGATCGCCGCCAGCGCCCCGGATCGAAGGGGCGCGCCCATGACGACGACGGAGGCTCGGTCAACCCGCCTACCAACGCGGTCCACGGGATCGGCGACCACGTCGAGGGTCAGCTCATGAGCGCTCGAGACTGCTTCGAGGGCGGCACGCAATTTCGCCGGGTCGGATCGGTGGGTCACTTGCAACGTCACGGTGAGATCGCCGCGCACCACCAGCTGGCCGACGTCGAGCACGTCTTCATCGAGTCGGGAGATCGCGGCGAGGGCATCGGTGAGAACCCCGGGCGAGTCGCGACCGGTGAAGGTGAACAGCAGCGTGTCCTCCGGTGGCCCGGGCAACGGCCCCTGCGTCACTTGGTCAGGACGGTGCCCTTGCCGACGACGACGATGCCGCTGTCGGTGACCGTGAAACCGCGCTTGCGGTCCGCGTCATGGTCGACTCCGATGCTCACGCCGTCCGGCACCTGGACGTCTTTGTCGATGATGGCGCGGTGGATCGTGCAGTTGCGGCCCACCTTGACGTTGTCCAGCAGCACCGAATCCTCGATACGCCCGAAGCTGTGCACCCGCACGTTGGGCGACAGCACCGAACGCTCGACCCTCGAACCGCTGACGATGCAACCGGAGGAGACCATCGAGTCGACAGCGGTGCCCTGTCGGTCGGCCGAGCCGTGCACGAACTTGGCCGGCGGGTGTGGGCCGGGGTTGGTCATGATCGGCCACTCGTAGTTGTAGATGTTGAAGATCGGCAGGATCGAGACCATGTCCATGTGCGCGTCGAAGTAGGAGTCCATCGTGCCCACATCGCGCCAGTACCCCTTGTCGCGCTCGGTGGCACCGGGGATCTCGTTGTCTTTGAAGTCGTAGGCATGCGCCTCGCCGCGGTTCACGAAGTCCGGGACGATATCGCCACCCATGTCGTTCTTACTGCCTTCGCGTTCGGAGTCGCGCTTGACCGCGTCCACCAGAGCGTCGGCGTCGAAGACGTAGTTGCCCATCGACGCCAAGATCTCGCTGGGGCTGTCCTCCAGCGGCTTGGGGTCGCTCGGCTTCTCGCGGAATGCCGAGATCCGGTCCGATCCCTCTTCCAGCTCGATAACGCCGAACTGGTCGGACTGTCCGATGGGTTGACGGATGGCCGCCACGGAACACTTGGCACCGGACTCGATGTGCTTGGCCACCATCTGGGAGAAGTCCATCCGGTAGACGTGATCGGCGCCCACCACGACGACGTAGTCCGGCTTCTCGTCGTAGATCAGGTTCAGGCTCTGGTGGATCGCGTCCGCAGACCCGGCAAACCACTGCTTGCCCAGGCGCTGCTGCGCAGGAACGGGAGCGACGTAGTTACCGAGCAGGGTGGACATTCGCCACGAGGTGGTGATGTGACGGTCCAGGCTGTGCGACTTGTACTGCGTCAACACGACCATCTTGAGGTACCCGCTGTTGGCGAGGTTGGACAACGCGAAGTCGATGAGCCGGTAGATGCCACCGAAGGGAACAGCTGGTTTGGCGCGGTCGGCGGTCAACGGCATCAACCGCTTTCCCTCACCGCCGGCGAGCACAATCGCGAGGACTTTGGGACCACCTGTGGCAACCATGGCCAAACCATAGGCCCACTGCGGTGATCTGGGCATAGGTGATCGCCAAGGGTGGTGCTCGACACTCGTTCGCACTAGCGTCTGCAAAATGCGCGTCGACCTGCTGACCAAGGAATACCCACCCAACATCTACGGCGGAGCGGGGGTCCACGTCGCCGAGCTGGTGAAGGCCTTGCGCGCCTCCGGCATCAAAACCCAGGTGCGCGCCTTCGGGGCACCTGTCGACGAACCCGATACGACCGGCTATCCCAATCTGCCCCAGCTGGCCGACGCCAATGCAACCCTGCAGACCCTGGGGGTCGACCTGACTATGACGGCTGACTGTGCTGGCGCCGACGTCGTGCACTCCCACACCTGGTACGCCAACATGGCCGGGCACCTCGCCTCTCTGTTACACGGAGTGCCGCACGTGATCACCGGGCACTCCCTGGAACCGATGCGTCCGTGGAAAGCCGAGCAGCTCGGTGGCGGGTACCGCGTCTCGTCCTACGTGGAGCGCACTTCGTACGAGAACGCGGCGGCGGTCATCGCTGTATCGGACGGCATGCGCAAGGACATCCTGCGCAGCTACCCAGCTCTCGACCCGGCTCGGGTTCACGTGGTGCACAACGGGATCGACGCAGACCTGTGGGCCCGAGACGAGTCGCCCGAAGCACTCGAGACGGCCCGACGACACGGGATGAACCCCGACAAGCCCTCGGTCGTGTTCGTCGGCCGTATCACCCGACAGAAAGGCCTGCCCTACTTGTTGCGCGCCGCCGCCGAACTGCCGCCCGACGTGCAACTGGTGCTGTGTGCCGGCGCACCGGACACTCCCGAGATCCTGGCCGAGGTGCAGGGCCTCGTAGCCGGTCTGCGGGAGTCGCGTGACGGCGTCGTCTGGATCGATGAGATGTTGCCCCGTAACGAGGTCGTTGCCCTGCTGTCGGCAGCCACCGTTTTCATCTGTCCGTCGGTGTACGAACCGCTGGGCATCGTCAACCTCGAAGCAATGGCCTGCGAAGCAGCTGTCGTCGGCACTGCGACTGGCGGCATCCCCGAGGTCGTTGCGGACGGCGAGACGGGTTGGTTGGTGCCGATCGACCAGGTCGAGGACGGGACGGGTACACCCCGGGACCCCGACGTCTTCGTGGCCGACCTCGCCCGCGTGATGACCGATGCGGTGTCGGACCCGCAGCGTGCCCGCGAGCGTGGTCGCGCCGGTCGGGCCAGGGCCATCCGCGAATTCGGCTGGGCCGCGATTGCTGAGCGCACCCAGGAGGTCTACGACCAGGTGGTGCAGGAGCGGGCCCCCCGCTGAAGCGCTGCCGGTGACACGGCAATCCCCCCAGGTTGACCTTTTACGTCCGTGGGGGGGGCCGTCAGGACGGGCCGCGGCGCGGAAAGGGGAAACACCCGCCCCCCCCCGGGGGGTAGGGGGGCCCAGGGCGGGGGGGGGGGGGCGCCGGGGACGGGGCGGGGGAC
>JBBPZD010000103.1:0-31641 GCA_038199265.1 Actinomycetales bacterium
CCACCTGGAGGAACTTCGATGAGTATCGATCTTGGAATGCCTCCGATCGGCGTTCAGAGCGGAACCGCCGGTGTTCCTCGCCTCGCCGACGGCGAGATACTGAACAAGAAGGACTTCAGCTCCGACCAGGAGGTGCGCTGGTGCCCCGGGTGCGGGGACTACGCGATCCTCGCAGCGATGCAGGGTTTCCTACCGGAGCTGGGGCTGAAGCGCGAGAACGTCGTCTTCATCTCGGGCATCGGCTGCGCGGCGCGCTTCCCTTACTACCTCGACACCTTCGGGATGCACTCGATTCACGGACGCGCGCCCGCCATCGCGACCGGACTGGCTACCTCACGTGCGGACCTGTCCGTGTGGGTGGTGACCGGTGACGGTGACGCGTTGTCGATTGGTGGGAACCACCTCATCCATGCGCTGCGTCGCAACGTGAACATCAAGATCCTGCTGTTCAACACCAAGATCTACGGACTCACCAAAGGCCAGTACTCCCCCACCTCCAACGTGGGCGCGGTCACCAAGTCCTCGCCGCTCGGTTCGGTCGATCAGCCGTTCGACCCGGTGTCATTGGCCCTCGGAGCGGAGGCCAGCTTCGTGGCCCGCACCATGGACTCGGACCGCAAGCACCTGACCGCCACGTTGCGCGCAGCCGCCGAGCACCGCGGCAGTGCGCTGGTCGAGATCTTCCAGAACTGCCCGATATTCAACGATGGCGCTTTCCAACTGGTCAAAGATCGTGACGAAGCGACCGCCCGCATCATGCATCTGGTCGACGGTGAACCGGTTCGCACCGGCGAGGGCGAATCAGCGCGGGTCGTCATCCGGGACCCCGAAGGCCGACTGCTGGTCGTACCCGAGGCGAGCGCCGACCCCGCTGCGATGGTGCGGCACCGCCCAGACGACCTGGACCCCAGCCAGGCATTCGCGCTCAGCCGATTGGACGACCCGTCGTTCGCGCAGGTGCCGATGGGCATCTTCCGATCGGTGAGCCGCCCAACCTACGACGACGGCGTGCGCGCTCAGGTCGCTGCCGCCGTCGAGACTGCAGGCGGTCCGGCCGACGACCGCGCCCTGGAGCAGATGCTGCACGGCAACGACACCTGGACCGTCGGCCCGTAGCAAGCTGCACCTCCTTCTGTCCGAGTCCCGCCTACGGTGGGGCGATGGCTGGGGGACGTAACGGGTGGTTGGTCGCAGCCTGCGGGGTGGCGCTTGTTCACGCACTGCCGAGTTTTTACTGGGCGGCAGGGGGCAGCTGGTTGGTCTGGACAGTGGGGTCGTGGGCCGAAGATCTGCAACACGACCGTCCAGTGTTCACTGCGTGCGCGCTGGCACTGGTGGGGTTGGCGAAGCTGGCGGGCGGCGTCATCCCCCTGCTGAACTCTGCGGGTCGATTAGCGGCTCCTCGCTTCTGGTGGTGGGCGTGCCTGACGGGGGCCGTCGTGCTCATCATGTGGGGCGGAGCCAACACAGTGCTGGGCGGAGCATCTCTGCTCGGCGCGTTCGGAGCCGTTTCGGATGCCGACCGTCACGCCCTGGCCGGGCACGTGCTCCTGTGGGACCCGCTCTTTCTTATCTGGGGGCTACTTCTGGTTGCCGGACTCCGCGCGCAGCGCAGCATGGGCCGCGCCGGGTCATTGGTCGCTGCCGGGAACAGATAGCCTTCGAAATCAAACCTTTGTGTGCACCGACCCGAGAGCGACCTGATGTCTACTGGCCCACAGCGGCCCGCCCGCTCCGAAACGAGCGTCGGGACGGCGTACGGGTTCGTTGCGTATCTCATCTGGGGTGCGTTCCCGCTGTACTTCCACGCGATCGAGCCAGCCGGTGCTTGGGAAGTGCTGGCGCACCGAGTGCTCTGGACGCTCCTGGTGTGCGCGATCATCCTGTCGGTACGACGCCGAATGGGTTTCGTGCGAGAGGTACTGCACGACCGTCGGCGACTGGCGATCCTCACGGTTGCCAGCCTGCTCATCGCCGCAAACTGGACCATCTACGTTCAGGCGGTCATCACCGGCCACGTCACCGAAGCTGCGCTCGGATATTTCCTGAATCCGTTGGTCACGGTCGCGCTCGGCGTTCTGTTACTGAAGGAACGACTTCGCCCACTGCAGTGGACGGCTGTCGGCATCGGGCTGCTGGCGTGCATATACCTCGCCATCGATTTCGGGAAACCGCCGTGGATCTCACTCAGCCTTGCATTTTCTTTCGCCGGGTACGGCCTGATGAAGAAGCGCATCGGCGGTTCGTTGACCGCCCTGGAGAGCCTGTCCTTCGAGACCGCAGTACTGGCACCGCTCGCAGCAGTCCTGCTTGTGGTGCTCACCATTCGCGGCGACACCACCTTCTCGACCCAGGGAAATCTGCACTGGTTCCTGCTCGCTGCGTCTGGAATTGTCACCGCCATCCCGCTACTTCTCTTCGCTGCCGCCGCACGACGGGTGCCACTCGTGACGATCGGGCTGCTGCAATTCCTCACCCCGATCCTGCAGTTGCTGTGCGCGGTTCTGCTGCTGGGTGAGCAGATGTCGTCCGCACGCTGGGTCGGGTTCGGCATCGTCTGGATCTCGCTTGTCCTGCTGGCCACCGATTCGGTGCTGATCGGCACTCGTGGGCGGCGTCTGGGACGGTCTGCTTCAGGCGTAGCGGTCTGATCCGATCGCTATGGAACAGCGGGTCTGGTATGCCGCCTACGGCTCGAACCTCTGCCGCTCCCGTTTCCAGTTCTATCTGACCGGTGGGAGACCGCCAAAGGCGACTCGCTGTTATCCCGGTGCACGCGACCGCACTCCGCCGCACGACGAACGGGCGGTTCTGTTGCCCGGGCAGCTCTACTTCGCGTGGGAATCGACGACCTGGACAGGAGGCGTCGCGGTCTACGATCCCGCCGGACCGGCCGGCGCAGTCGCAGCCCGCGTCTACCTCCTCACGACGGCTCAGTTCAGCGATATCGCGGCCCAGGAGATGCATCGGCCCCCAGGCACAACGCTGGACGTGTACGGCCTTCTGACGCATGCGCCTACCGCTGTACTGGGTGACGGCCGCTATGAGACGTTGCACCGCGTCGGTGAGCTCGAGGGGCTACCGGTGGTGACGTTCTCTGCCCCGTGGACCGCACAGACTGCCTCGCTCAACGCGCCCAGCCCGAACTACCTGCAGTTGCTGGCGCGTGGCCTGCGCGAGTCGCAGGGTTGGTCGGCCGACGACATCACTGCATACCTGCTCGCTGCGCCCGGTGTGAACCTGTCCTGGGACCGCATCCGGCTGGCAAGCCTGGTAGCAAGCGAAGGGCACTCTCAGCCCAGAGGCTTGCCGACCTGATGCCGTTGCGGGACTTGCTGCACTCGACAGAGCAGGGTGCCCGCTCGTCGATTCGTTCGGGTCAGCGAGGCTCACGACATTCACTTGAACGGAGTCAGAGGCCGCTGACCACCTGCGGCGGCATCTCGTCGTAGCCGTCCGGACTCACCTTGCTGGAACCCTCGAATTTTCCGCATCGGTCGCAGACCCGGTACGGACGACGTTCCTCCCTCTGCAGCGGACCCCACTTGTGAAGACGGAGAAGGCAAAGAATGCGTCCCACCAGAAACCCCTTTGATCGAACCGATCGAACGGCAGCAGCTTAGACCCCCGGCGAGCGTGGGGCACTCCCGGAGATACCAAGACACCGGGCCCGCAGCGCGTGAACGCTGCGGGCCCGGTGCCTGGTGCCTGGTGCCTGGTGTTGACAGTGCTTACTTCTTGACGTCGAACCGGTCCAGGTCCATGACCTTGGTCCACGCTGCGACGAAGTCACGCACGAACTTCTCGTGCGCGTCGTCGCTGGCGAACACCTCAGCCACGGCGCGCAGTTCGGAGTTGGCGCTGAAGACCAGGTCGGCCCGGCTGCCGGTCCACTGCTCACCGTTGGCGCCGACACCCGCGTAGTTGTCGGAACCGTCGATCGCGCTCCACGTGGTGCCGAGGTCAAGCAGGTTGACGAAGAAATCATTCGTCAGTACGCCTGGCTTGTCGGTCAGCACGCCGACCTGCGAGTCGCCGGAGTTTGCACCCAGCACGCGCAGACCGCCGACGAGCACGGTCATCTCGGGCGCGCTCACCGTCAACTGGTTGGCGCGGTCGACAAGCAGGTGCTCGGCAGGAAGACGGTTGGTGCGACGCTCGTAGTTGCGGAAGCCGTCGGACGAAGGCTCCATCCAGGACATCGACTCGACGTCGGTCATCTCGTCGGTCGCGTCGGTGCGACCGGCGGTGAACGGAACCTCTACCGAGACACCAGCTGCCGAGGCGCCGTCCTCGACGCCCACACCACCGGCGAGCACGATCAGGTCAGCGATCGAGACCTGCGCGCCACCGTCGTTCGCGGCGTTGAAGTCGCGCTGCACACCTTCGAGAGTCTGCAACACGGTAGCCAGCTGCTGCGGGTCGTTGGCGTCCCAGTCCTTTTGGGGAGCGAGGCGCAGACGAGCACCGTTGGCGCCACCACGCTTGTCGCCACCGCGGAACGTCGAAGCAGACGCCCAAGCAGTCGAGACAAGTTGGGCGACGGTCAGGTCTGTCGCCCGGATGGCGTCCTTGAGCTTGGCAACCTCGTCGACTCCGATGGCGGGGCCCTGGGCCTTGGGCACCGGGTCCTGCCAGACGAACGTCTCGGTGGGGACCTCGGCGCCGACATAGCGCGATACCGGGCCCATGTCGCGGTGGGTCAGCTTGAACCACGCGGCTGCGAAGGCTTGCGCGAACTCGGCCGGGTTCTCGTGGAAGTTGCGGCAGATCTTCTCGTACGACGGATCGGCCAGGAACGCGAGGTCTGTGGTCAACATCGTCGGCGGGCGCGACAGCGAACCGTCTTCGGGGTCGGGCACGGTGTTCGCGCCGCCGCCGTCCTTGGGCTGCCACTGCGAGGCACCGGCGGGGCTCTTCACGAGCTCCCACTCGAAACCGAACAGGTTGTCGAAGTAACCGTTGTCCCACTCGGTGGGCTTCTGGGTCCAGGTGACCTCGAGGCCACTGGTGATGGTGTCGCGGCCACGGCCGGAACCGTAGCTGTTCTTCCAGCCCAGCCCGTTGTCCTCCAGGCCGGCAGCCTCGGGCTCGTGGCCGACGTGCGGCTCGGGGTCGGCGGCGCCGTGCGTTTTACCAAAGGTGTGTCCACCGGCGATCAGCGCGACGGTCTCGTAGTCGTTCATCGCCATGCGGGCGAAGGTCTCGCGGATGTCGATAGCGGACGCGGCGGGGTCGGGGTTTCCGTTCGGGCCTTCGGGGTTGACGTAGATCAGACCCATCTGGACCGCAGCGAGCGGGTTCTCCAGGTCGCGGTCGCCGGTGTAGCGGTTATCGCCCAACCAGGTGGTCTCAGGGCCCCAGTAGACGTCGTCGTCGGGCTCCCACGCGTCGACGCGGCCGCCGGAGAAGCCAGCGGTCTGCAAACCCATCGACTCGATTGCGACGTTTCCGGTCAGCACGAGGAGGTCGGCCCAGGACAGCTTCTGGCCGTACTTCTTCTTGACGGGCCACAGCAGACGGCGGGCCTTGTCGAGGTTGGCGTTGTCGGGCCAGCTGCTGACCGGCGCGAAACGCTGCTGGCCGGTGCCTGCACCGCCACGACCGTCCTGCACCCGGTACGTACCGGCGCTGTGCCATGCCATCCGGACCATCAACGGACCGTAGTGACCGTAGTCGGCGGGCCACCAGTCCTGTGAGGTGGTGAGGACCGCTTCGATGTCAGCCTTGAGTACGGCGAGGTCGAGGGTCGCGAAAGCCTCGGCGTAGTCGAAGTCCCCACCCAGCGGGTTGGTGACGGGGGTCTGTTTGGCCAGGATCTTCAGGTTCAGCCGGGTGGGCCACCAATCCTGATTGGCGTCACCCTCGGTCGGACGACGCAGGTTGTCGTGCATCACCGGGCAGGTTGCCGGCTCGTCGTTCATATCGCGTTCGGTCGTGATCTGGTCTTCTGACACGAAGGATCCTTTCGGTGGCGGTTGATGCTGAATTTCTAGACAGACAGGTTCAAGGGTTTCGGCAGGCCGAACAACGGCCCCAGTAGATGACCTCGGCCTCGTCGACGGCGAAACCGGACTCATCCGCGGGCAGCAGGCACGGGGCTGCACCGACGGCGCAGTCCACGTCGGCGACGGCTCCGCACCCCCGACATACCAGGTGATGATGGTTGTCACCATGGCGCAACTCGTACCGCGCAGGCGACCCGGCAGGCTCGATGCGTCGAACGATGCCGACTTCGGTAAAGGTGTTCAGACAGTCGAATACAGCCTGCCGGGACACACTAGGAAGCGATGAGCGAACGACGTCGTAGACAGTCGCGCAGTCGACGTGCGGCCGTTCCTGAACTGCCGCCAACACCGCCGCACGCGGCCTGGTGACCCGCAGTCCTGCATCCCGAAGGAGAGGTTCAGCGGTGGTTGTCATCGGTCAAGTGTCCCCCGTTGTCTGGACTGAGTCAAAATAGCCCTGCATCGAAGGCCATGGCCCGGGGCGGCGGGATGTCGGACATGGAACCTGAGACCCTGCGTTCTGACGCACGGGCTCACGCTCGCGTAGGACGACGCGACTGGTGATCGTCAGTGCGGAACTGACGTCGCCGCCACGAATCGCCCGTCAGTCCTTCAGTCAGGCGGTACGGGCGGCGACAGAGATCGGCAGGGCGCGCAACGCATCAACCGCATCCCCGTCGGGGAGCCCGTCCAGGAGCGCGACAGCCTCCTGAGCGACGGCCATCGTGTGTTCCTGCGCCTGCTGCATCGCCGGATGGGCACGCAGCAACGCAAGTGCCTCGTCGAACTCATCCTCGTCGACCAGCGGGTGCGACAACAGATCCTTGAGTCGGTCGTCGCGCGGGTCCGTGGAAGCGCGAACATAGAGCACGGGCAGGGTGGTGACCCCCTCGCGCAGATCCGCCCCGGCAGGTTTGCCGGACTCCTGCTCGTTCGAGGCCACGTCCAGCAGGTCGTCAGAGAGCTGGAAGACCATGCCCAGCAGTTCGCCGTACCGTGCGACCAGCTCGATCGTCGAAGCCGGCACACCGGCAAACATCCCGCCGTAGCGCGCAGCCGTGGCGATCAGCGACCCGGTCTTGCCGGCCAGCACCCGCAGGTAATAATCCATCGGGTCCTGGCCCTCGGGGGCCTGCCGGTCATCCTCGATCTGCCCGGCGCACAGCCGCACGAACGTGTCGGCCTGGATCCGGACGGCCTGCGCGCCCAACCCGGCGACCAACTGCGATGCACGACCGAACAGCAGATCGCCGATCAGGATGGCGGTGGAGTTGTCGTAGGCGAGATTGGCGGCGGTCACACCGCGGCGCACGGTTGCTTCGTCCATCACGTCGTCGTGGTAGAGCGACGCCAGGTGCGTCAGTTCGACACCGGCAGCGGCGTCGATTACCTCGACGTTGCAACCGGTACCGAGCTCGCTGACGAGCAACGTCAACAGCGGCCGAAACCGCTTGCCGCCGGCGTCGAGCAAATGATGCGAGGCTCCCGCAATGAACTCGTCGTCATGGCCGACGACCTCCTGCAGCCGCTCTTCGACCAGGGTGAGGTTGTCCTGTAACCGCTGGTCGAAATCTGCGTCGATTCCGGGTACGACGGTCACCGCCGCGACCTCGCCGCGGACAGCGTCATCGCAGGAACTGTGAATAGTCGTTGGCCATGTTCAGCAGCGGCGCCGGGAACACACCCAGAGCCACCGTCATCACGGCGCACACGGTGATCGCTACCCCGCTCAGCGCAGATGGGGTCAGCACAACGGTGTCGCCGGTCGGCTCGGAGAAGTACATCAGCACGATCACGCGGATGTAGACGAAAGAGGCGATCGCACTGAAGACGACACCGACCAACGCCAACCAGGTGCCGCCGTTGCTGATAGCAGCAGAGAAAATGGCGTACTTGGCCGTGAAGAGCGAGGTCAGCGGGATTCCCGCGAACGCGATCATCATCAAGGCCATCAGCGCACCCACAACGGGATTGGTCCTGGCCAGCCCGGCCCACTGGGACAGGTGCGTCGCCTCGTTTCCACCGGACCTGACCATGGCCACGATCGCGAATGCTGCGAGGGTTGCGAAGCCATAGGTCACGACGTACACGATCGTGCCGGACACGGCCTGGCGGTCCAGCGCAACCACGCCAACAAGAATGAACCCAGCCTGCACGATCGAGCTGTAGGCGAGCAGACGTTTGATGTCTGTCTGCGTTACCAGCATGACCGTTCCGATCACCATCGTGAACAGTGCGACCACCACGACGACCGGCTGCCAGTTCCACTGCATCCCGGGGAAAGCGACATAGAAGACACGCAGGAACGCGCCGAATGCAGCGACCTTGGTACAGGCGGCCATGAAACCCGCAACCGGGGTGGGGGCGCCCTGATAGGCATCGGGGGTCCAGGAGTGGAACGGCACCGCGCCGATCTTGAACAGCAGACCGACGGCAACCAGCAGCACGCCGGGAATGAGAATCCCGTCCCGGCCACTTCCCTGCGAGATCGCGGTGGCTAGCTTCGCAAAGTCGAGCGTGCCGGCGTAACCGAAGACGAGCGCCGCGCCGAAAAGATAGAACGCCGACGAGAACGCACCGAGCAGGAAGTACTTCATCGACGCTTCCTGCGACAGCAGCCGGCGTCGACGCGCCATGCCGGTCAGGATGTACAGCGGCAGCGACAACACCTCGAGCGCGATGAAAACCGTCAACAGATCGCCCGATGCAGGGAACAACATCATGCCGCCTACGGCAAACAACACCAGGGGGAAGATCTCGGTGGAGGTTGCGCCCAACCGGGTCGCGTTCGTCTCCATGGGCGACCCGGGCACAGAGGCACCGGACTGCGTGAACGCATCCAGCGACGGCGTGTCGAAACGCTCTGCCATGACCAACACCGAGAGGAACGCGAGCACGAGGATCGCTCCCTGGAACATCAGTGCCGGACCGTCGATGACCACGGACCCACCTGCAGTCACGGTCTGGTTCTCGCGGGCAAAGAAGATCAGCGTAAGGAACGACGCGAGCAGGCCGGCGAGGACGACCCCGACCTGCGCCACATACCGCTGGGTGCGTGGCACGAAGGCCTCAACCAACACGCCGAGCATGGCGGCGCCGAAGATGACCAGCATCGGCACGACAGCGGCGTACTCGATCTTGGCCTGCACGAAATCTGTGGCGGCGGCGATCACTTCGAATTCACCTGACTGCTCGGGACGCTGGGCGCCGGATCCTGCATCTGGACCACTTGCATGGTCTTTTCAGTGGTGGGACGGACGATGTCCAGGAGCGGCTTCGGGTAGAACCCGAGAACGACGATCAAACCGACCAGTACTGCGGCGACGATCCGCTCGCGCACATCGAGGTCGGGCTTGGAAAGCACTGCACCTGTCGGCGCCGCGTGACTTTCTTTCGGCCCGTGCTCGCCTTCGCGAGCGGCGATGACGCGACGCGGATCTTCGGAGTCGAACATATTGTCAGCCAGCGGGCCAGCGCCGACAGGTACCAGCTCGCGGTCACCTTCAGAACCGGGCCCGGTCTCGGATTCTGCTGGTGGCGGAGGCCCGGTGAAGAGGTTCTTGTACATCAGCAGGATGTAGAGCGCTGCGAGGATCACTGCAATAACGGCGAACCCGCCGGCGACCGGGTACCGCTGGAAGGTACCGACCATCACCAGGAACTCGGAGACGAACGAATTGGTGCCGGGCAGTGATAACGCCGAGAGTCCAGCGATCAGGGTGACGCCCGCCAACAACGGCGTCACCCGCTGCCACCCGCCGTAGTCGCGGATGTCCTGACTCTTGCCACGCATGATCAGGAACCCGGCGAACAGGAACAACGCAGCCGTCGTGATGCCGTGGTTGACCATGTACAGGTTCGCGCCGTTCTGCGCCGTGGTGGTCATCGCGAAGATGCCCAGCACGATGAAGCCGAAGTGGCTCACAGAGGTGTAGGCGATCAGTCGCATCATGTCGGTCTGACCTATGGCGACGATCGCGCCGTACAGGATCGAGATGATCGCAAGAACGATGACCACCGGGGTTGCCCACTTGCTGGCCTCGGGGAACATCTGCAGGCAGAAGCGGACCATTCCGAAAGTGCCGACCTTGTCCAGGACACCGACGAGTAGAACTGCGACCGCCGGCTTGCTCTCTGAAGCTGCATCAGGCAACCAGGTGTGTACCGGCCACATCGGAGCCTTCACCGCGAAGGCGAAGAAGAAGCCGAGGAACAGCCAACGGCCGGGCCAGGTGGCGAGGTCGAGCCCGGTGAGGTTGGAGAGCAGGAAACCCTGCGATCCACCCGGTCCGTAGTTGTACAGGGCGATGACGGCGATCAACATGATGAATCCGCCGAGCAGGCTGAACAGCAGGAACTTCACTGCTGCGTACTGCCTGCGCGGGCCGCCGAACGAACCGATCAGGAAGTAGACGGGGATCAACATCGCTTCGAAGAAGACGTAGAACAAGAAGACGTCGGTGGCGGCGAATACGCCGATCATGAACGTCTCGAGCACCAGCATCAGCGCGAAATAGTTCTGCAGCCGGCGGCTGCCGTCGACAGGCACGTCCTTCCAGGCTGCCAGCAGCGACACCGGCACGAGCACGAGGCTCATCAGAATCAGCGCGAGAGCCAACCCGTCGATACCGACCTGGTAGGAGACGCCGAACTGTCGAATCCACTCATGGGTCTCCACGAACTGGAATTGCTGGGCGACCCCGCTGGTCTTGAACTGGGTCCACATCGCGATACCCACACCGAGAGCTACCAACGAACCCGCCAAAGCAACGGGGCGGGTGGCGCGTGCGGCAAGCCCCGCGGGCAGCGCGAGCACGATGATCGCCGTGACAAGGGGAATGAGGCCGAGCACAGTCAGCCAGGGGAAACTCGAAGTCATCACTGCACCACCCAAACCACACCGAGGATCGCGACGACGCCCACAAACATCGTGAGGGCGTAGGACCGCACAAAACCGTTCTGAATACGCTTCAGCCGAGCAGACATGCCGCCGATGCCGGCAGCCATTCCGCCGGCAGCGCCATCGACGCCCCGGTTGTCGATGAAGACCAAAGCCCGCGTCAGGTGCAGACCTGGACGCTGGAACGCCGCCTCGTTGAGGTCGTCCTGGAAAAGGCTCTTACGTGCAGCGCGAGTCGCCAACGAGCCAACCGGCGGAGTGATGGGAACGTCGTCACGCAGGTACCGCATCCAGGCCAGACCAACCCCCAGGACCAGCAGCACGAGCGTCAGAGCCGTCAGCACCGGGATCGGCAGCTTCGGCTCGCCCTCGGTGTGACCGACAACCGGCTCGAGCCAGTGCACGATGACACCCGTCGGACCGAGAGCCAGACCCAGGAACGCCGACCCGACCGCGAGGATCATCATCGGGACGGTCATCGTCAGCGGCGACTCGTGCGGGTTCACATCATCGGTCCAGCGGCGTTTGCCGTGGAACGTCATGAAGAACATCCTTGCCATATAGAAGGCCGTGACACCGGCTGCAATCAGCGCGGTCAGTCCAAATACCCAGGGTTGCCAGCCGTCACCGACGAATGCGGCTTCGATGATCTTGTCCTTGGACCAGAACCCGGACAGCAGCGGGAAACCGATGATGGCCAGGAAGCCCAGGCCGAAGGTCACCCAGGTGACCTTCATGACTGCGGACAGGCCGCCGAACCGGCGCATCTCACCCTGGTCGTTCATCCCGTGCATCACCGAGCCTGCACCGAGGAACATGCCGGCCTTGAAGAAGCCGTGGGTGAGCAGGTGGAAGATCGCGAACGCGTACCCGATCGGGCCGAGACCAGCCGCCAACATCATGTAGCCGATCTGACTCATCGTCGAGGCAGCCAAGGCTTGTTTCATGTCGTCTTTGGCGCAGCCGACGATCGCGCCGAAGGCCAACGTGAATGCGCCGACGATGCAGACGGCAAGTCGGGCGTTGTCCGACGCATCGAAGATGACGTGACTACGGACGATCAAGTAGACGCCCGCGGTCACCATCGTGGCAGCGTGGATCAGCGCCGACACCGGCGTAGGACCGGCCATCGCGTCACCCAGCCAGGCCTGCAGCGGGAACTGCGCAGACTTACCGCATGCCCCCAGTAGCAGGAAGAAACCGATCCACATCAATGCTGCGTCGCTTGCTCCCGAGACTCCACCGAAGACAGTGTTGAAGTCCAGGCCACCAAACGTCTTGTACATCACGAACATCGCAAGAAGCATGCCGACATCGCCGACGCGGTTCATGACGAACGCCTTGTTCGCGGCCGAGGCGAAAGCCGGGTTCCAGTTCCAGAAACCGATGAGCAGGTAGGACGCCAGACCGACGCCCTCCCAACCGACGAACAGTCCGACGAACGAGTCAGCCAACACCAACGTCAACATGGAGGCAACGAAGAGATTCAGGTAAGCGAAGAATCGACGCTTGGCCGGATCGTGCTCCATATAACCGAGCGAATAGATGTGGATCAGCGTGCCGACGAAGGTGATCAACATGACGAACGTCAGTGACAGCGGGTCGACCTGGAGGCCGGCGTCGATCTTCAGGCTGCCCGCGTTGATCCAGTCGTACAAGTGGACGTTGCTCTGAATCGCGCGGTTCTCATCGGACAGGCCCGCTGTGTGGAACAGCATGAAAAGGCCGACCACGAACGAGGATCCGGACAGGACGACAGCCAACAGCGGGCCGATCTTGTCCAGAGCCTTCCCAGCGACCATCAGCAGAGCGGCGCCGAGTAGAGGCAGCGCGATCACCAACCAGGCGTACTCGTTGATGCCGGACGCAGCGGTCGTGGCGACGTAGGGCCCGGTATCGGACAAGGGAAGACTCCCCACCAAGGACAGCAAGAGCAGGCTCCCTTACAACTTCAACAGGTTCGCGTCGTCGACCGAAGCCGACCGGCGAGCACGGAAGATGGACATGATGATTGCTAGCCCGACGACGACCTCGGCAGCGGCCACGACCATCACGAACAACGCGATCACCTGGCCCTCCAGCGAGCCGTACATACGGGCGAACGTCACGAACATCAGGTTGGCGGCGTTGAGCATCAGTTCCACACCCATGAAAACGATGATCGCGTTGCGCCGCAGCAACACCGTGACCGCGCCGATGCTGAAAAGCACCACCGACAGATAGAGATAGACCTCGATGCTCATTTGGGGTCCTCGCGAAGTATCGGAGGAGCGCAGCGCGGGAGAACTTCGTGGGGTTCTCTCATGCCTGGCCCCCCTCTTCCTTGGTGGTCGTGTCGCCTGCTTCTTCGTCGATCCTCTTGGTGAGCGACTTCTGGGTCTCACTACCGCGGTAGATCTGCCCACGCGCCTTCAAAACCCTGGAGATAGAAAGTTCACTCGGGCTGCCATCTGGCAGCAGCGCCGGGGTGTCGACCGCGTTGTGCTGGGAGTACACACCAGGAACCGGTAGACCGGCCACGTTGACACCATCACGGATGCGACGTCGTGACCAGTCGGCCTGACTGGCCTTGGGGGTGAGGCGCTCACGGTGAGCCAGCAGCATCGCACCGATAGCCGCCGTGATCAGGAGCGCGGAGGTGACTTCGAAGGCCCACACGTACCGACCGAAGATGAATTGCGCCATTCCGCCGATATTGCCCCCTGTAGCGCCGTTCACGGCGTTCAGGCCGTTGCCCGGAGCGAACTCGGCCCGCGCAATGCCAGAGCCCAGGAGCGCGATCATGGCCAGGCCCAGCAACATCGCCGCGATCTTCTGGCCGCGGATGGTCTCGACCAACGAGTCCGAGGAGTCCACGCCCACCAGCATTACGACGAACAGGAACAACATCATGACCGCACCGGAGTAGACGAAGATCTGAATGACGCCCAGGAATTCCGCCTGCTGGGTGATGTAGATCACCCCGAGCGTGATCATGCACAGCGCCATTCCCATCGCA
Organism: Actinomycetales bacterium; assembly: GCA_038199265.1. GTDB lineage: Bacteria > Actinomycetota > Actinomycetes > Actinomycetales > Dermatophilaceae > Allobranchiibius. The sequence goes on from JBBPZD010000103.1 coordinate 13,907, forward strand.
GCGTGCACGGCCTTGCGGGCGAACAGCAATGCGAGGGCGCCCATTACGGCCAGCGGTGCGGCAAAAAAGAACAGCGTGGACTCAGCCCCGCCCAAACTCATCATTTTCTGGTCTCCGAATCGCGGATCGCACGATCCATCGGTTCATCGCCGTCCGGACCCTTGTTTGGGCCGCTCTCGGCCACGGGAGTGTTCGGCCCACCACCGACCGACTGCGAACGGTCGAAACCGCGGTCTTCGTTGGCGTGATTCGGACGGCCGGTCTGCATGGAAGCGCCGGACGGCCTGCCTTCTTCACGCATTTCCGGGTCGAAGGTGTCCTGCCGTGCTGCGTCGTGCTCCTCGTTCTGGTCGACCCAGTCGCGCTGTGTGGCCGTCGCCCCGTCAACCTTGCCCTGGTAGTAGTCACGCTCGTTCAGGCCCTCGACCATCGGGTGCGGAGCGGGCAGCATGCCCTGCTGAATCGGCGCCAACAACTGATCCTTGGTGAAGATCAGATCGGCGCGGTTGTTGTCGGCCAGCTCGTACTCGTTGGTCATCGTGAGCGCACGGGTCGGACACGCCTCGATACACAGGCCGCAGAAGATGCAGCGCAGATAGTTGATCTGGTAGACGCTGCCGTAGCGCTCACCCGGTGAGAACCGCATACCGGCCGCGTCGTCGTTGTTCGCACCTTCGACGAAGATCGCGTCCGCCGGGCAGGCCCATGCGCACAACTCACAGCCGATGCACTTCTCCAGGCCGTCGGGATGCCGGTTGAGCTGATGGCGACCGTGGAAACGAGGCTGCGTCGGACGCTTGACCTCCGGGTACTCCTCTGTCGCGACCTTGCGGAACATAGTCGCGAACGTCACGCCGAACCCGGCCACACCGGCGAAGATACCGGGGCGGTCGGGCTTGTCGGAGGCGCCATTCGTGTGTCGGTCAGCCACGGGGTTCCTTCACGGGTACGTCGGTATCGGAATCACGCGCAATGCTCGTCGGTCGCGCGGACGCGGCAGCCAATGCCGGAATCGGCTCGATCAGGCGCTGGCCGGGTAGTGGCGGTACGGGGTGACCGCCTGCAAAAGGATCCACCTCGTCCGGTCGCCCGTCACCGTCGGCTTCAGCTTGCCGGCGGGCAGCACCGGCATCCCAGATCCAGGCGACCGCCAGCACGAGCAGCGCAGTCGCGCCGATCACGAAGAGCGTCGACCGGTGGATCTCCCGCCCTCCGAGGCTGATCACCGTATCGCCGAGGAATCCGGCGTTCGAAGCGCGAATGAATGCAACCACGATGACCCAGACGAGGGTGCTCGGAATCATCAGCTTCCAACCGAGGCGCATGAACTGGTCGTACCTGACTCGCGGTAGGGACCCGCGCAGCCAGACGAAGAAGAACATGAACAACCACAGCTTGCCGACGAACCACAGCACGCCCCACCAGCCGCCCATGAAGAACCCGCCGCCGATGGCAGCAATGCCCGGAGGGGCCATCCATCCGCCGAGGAACAACGTCGTCGCCAGACCGGCAACGGTGAACATGTTGACGTACTCACCGAGGAAGAACATCGCGAACTTGAGTGAGGAGTACTCGGTGTGGAATCCACCGGTGAGTTCGCCCTCACCCTCGGCGAGATCGAAGGGCAGACGGTTGGTTTCACCGACCATCGTGACGACGTAGATGATGAAGGAGAAGAACGCCGGGATGATGTACCAGACGTCGCTCTGTGCGAGCACGATCTGCGAGGTGGACATCGAGCCGGAGTAGAGGAATACCGCGACCAGAGCCAAACCCATCGCTATCTCGTAGGAGATCACCTGTGCGCTGGAACGCAGCCCGCCGATGAGCGGGTAGGTCGACCCGCTGGACCAACCACCGAGCAGGATTCCGTACACACCGACGCCTGCGACCGCGAGCACCAGCAGCACAGCCACGGGTGTGTCGGTCAGCTGCAGCGGTGTGTAGTGACCGAACATCCAGACGTTGCCTGAGATCGGGATGATCGCGAAGGAAACGAACGCCATCGATCCGGCGATGATCGGCGCGGTGATGAACATGATCTTGTCCGCGGCGCGGGGGGTGACGTCTTCTTTCAACGCCAACTTCACACCGTCGGCGAGGGTCTGCAACAGACCGAAGGGCCCCATCCGGTTCGGGCCCGGACGCTGTTGCATGCGGCCGATGATCCGGCGTTCGAACCAGATCACCAGCAAGGTCTGAACCAACAGGAAAGCGAACAGCAGAACGGCCTTGATCAGCGACAACCACCACGGGGTGTCGCTGAAGTCGGCTGCCGGGTTGGCGCCTACGGCAACCAAACCTGTGAGGTGACTCATCGACCTACCTCCGCGCGTCGTCCGAGCGACACCAGATCTCCGGCATCGACGCGCAGCGTAGTACGCACAGCGCTCCCTGCCGAGTTGGTGGGCAACCAGACGACGTGGTCGGGCATGTCAGTCACCTGCGCGGGCACCGTGATGGCGCCGGATCGAGTGCTGACGGTCAGCGGCTGACCGTCCTGCACGCCGACCGCTTCGGCTGTTGCCGCAGACAGTCGAGCGCGGGCGGCAGGGGCGGTTCCGGCCAGGAACGGCTCACCGTCCTGCAACCGACCACGGTCCAACAGGTGCGGCCAGGTTGCGAGCACGGCCTGCCCCACAAGCGGACGCGGCACCCCGACACTCTTGATGCGAGGGGCGGCCGGGACTGGCCCGGCCCACGCACCCACTTCCGCCATCTCGGCGCGGACCTGTTCGGTGGTGCGGGTACCGAGGAACTCGCCCATCTCACCAGCCAACAGGTCGAGCACCCGGAAATCGCTCATCGACAGGGTTTCGATCGCACGCTGGAAAGGCCGTACCCGACCTTCCCAGTCGACGTAGGTTCCGGACTTCTCCTGTTGCGGAGCGACGGGGAAGACCACATCGGCGTCCCGAGTCACAGAACTTGCGCGGACCTCGATGCTCACGGTGAAGGCGCGGCGCACTGCTTCGGCAGCAAGCTGAGGGTCTGGCAAGTCGGCCGTATCGACACCGCCGACGATCAAGCCGCCGATTTCGCCGGATGCAGCTGCCGCGATCATGGCGTTCGTGTCACGACCAACGGTGTCCGGCAACTCTGCACCCCACACAGACCCGATCTGAGAGCGAGCAGACCCGTCCTCCACCGGTCGGCCACCGGGTAGCAGATTCGGCAGTGCGCCTGCTTCGAGCGCACCACGCTCACCTGCGCGACGTGGCACCCACGCGATGCGGGCGCCCTTGCGGTCGGCCAATCGCAACGCAGCCGATAGGGCGCCCGGCACGCTGGCCAGTCGTTCGCCGACCAAGATCACCGAGCCATCGGACAATTCGTCGCCATGTGCAGTGAGCTCACCTGTGGAGGCGCCCAGCGCCTCGATGACCTCTGCCTCGGTGCCGGGCGCTGCCTGGATCAGGACACCGCCCATCTTGTGCAGTCCGCGAGTGGCGAACGGCGCCACGGACAGCACTTCGGCCTTGCCCTTTCGGGATGCCTTGCGCAGCCGCAGAAAGATCATCGGCGACTCTTCCTCGGGCTCCAGACCCAACAGCAGGACCGAGGACGCGTGCTCGAGGTCGATGTATTCCACGGCGCCAGGCATGCCGGGTGCGACGGTGACGACCCCGTGCGCCAGGAACTGCGCTTCTTCGGCTGAGTGCGGTCGGGCACGGAAGTCGACATCGTTGCTGCCGAGCACCAGCCGGGCGAACTTGCTGTAGGAGTATGCGTCTTCGGCTGTGACACGGCCGCCTGTCAGGACACCCACGCCGCCGTGTTCCCGCGCCGCATCCAGTCCTGCGGCGGCAGCTTCGAGAGCCTCGGGCCAACCGGAGACATGCAACTCGCCGTCCTCGCCACGCACCATCGGTGCCGTCAGCCGGTCAGCCGCGTCGGCGTACTTGAACGCCCAACGACCCTTGTCGCAGTTCCACTCTTCGTTCACTGCGACGTCGTTCAATGCCATCCGTCGCATGACGTGGCTGCGGCGGTGATCGGTGCGGATGGAACAACCGCTGGCGCAGTGCTCGCACACGCTCGCCGTGGAGACGAGGTCGAACGGGCGGGACCGGAAGCGGTAGGCAGCCCCGGTCAACGCGCCCACCGGGCAGATCTGCACGGTGTTGCCCGAGAAGTAGGACTCGAACGGCTGATCTTCGTAGATTCCTACCTGCTGCAGCGCTCCACGCTCGATCAGCGCAATGAACGGGTCACCGGCGATCTGGTCAGAGAAGCGGGTGCAGCGGGCACATAGGACACAGCGATCACGGTCGAGCAACACCTGGGAGGAGATGTTGATCGGCTTCGGGTAGGTGCGTTTTACGTCCTCGAAACGGCTTCGGGCCCGCCCGTTGCTCATCGCCTGGTTCTGCAAGGGGCACTCCCCACCCTTGTCACAGACCGGACAGTCCAACGGGTGGTTGATCAGCAGGAATTCCATCTGTCCGTGCTGCGCCTTGTTCGCGACCTGCGACGTGTGTTGAGTTTGGACGGCCATCCCGTCGCTCACTGCCAGGGTGCAGGAGGCCTGCGGCTTCGGCATTGCACGCATCGACCCATCTGGGCCCTTGGTCGACACGTCGACCAAGCACTGGCGGCACGCGCCGACAGGATCCAGCAACGGGTGGTCGCAGAACCGCGGGATCTGGATACCGACCTCTTCGGCAGCGCGAATGACCAATGTGCCCTTGGGAACACTGACCGACACACCGTCAACCGTCAACGTGATGGCATCTGCAGCGGCGGGTGGCGCACTCGCGTTGCCCCCCTTGTCGACGGCGTTGCCGCCGCCAGCGGGCGAGGTAAGCGTCGTCATACCGAGACGGCCTCTTTCTTCGTCGATGCGGGAAGATCGAACACCACATTGGCGTTCGGCGGGAAGGCTTCCCACCAGGGGCTGTGCATTCCGGTCTCGAATTCTTCGCGGAAATACTGCACAGCAGAGGTCACGGGACTGGTGGCACCATCTCCCAGCGCGCAAAAGCTACGGCCGAGGATGTTGTCACAGATATCGACCAGCTTGTCGATATCGTCCTGCGTGCCCTGACCATGCTCCAACCGGGTCATGATCTGCTTCAGCCAGAAGGTGCCCTCGCGACACGGAGTGCACTTACCGCAGGACTCGTGGGCGTAGAAGTCAATCCACCGACTGACTGCGCGAACCACCGAGACCGACTCGTCGAAGATCTGCAGCGCACGGGTGCCGAGCATGGAGCCAGCGGCTGCTACCGATTCGAAGTCGAGCGGCACATCGAGGTGAGCGTCGGTGAAGATCGGTGTCGACGAACCGCCGGGAGTCCAGAATTTCAGTTGTGCACCGTTGCGCATGCCCCCGGCCATCTCGAGGAGCTCGCGCAAGGTGATACCGAGCGGAGCCTCGTACTGACCAGGCCGTGTGACGTGCCCGGACAGACTGAAGATGCCGTATCCCTTGGACTTGTCGGTACCGAGTGCAGAGAACCAGTCAGCACCGTTCAGCACGATCGAGGGAACCGACGCGATGGATTCGACGTTGTTCACCACAGTCGGACGGGCATACAGACCTGCCACGGCAGGGAACGGAGGCTTCAGGCGCGGCTGACCGCGACGGCCCTCGAGCGAGTCCAACAGCGCGGTCTCTTCGCCGCAGATGTACGCGCCAGCTCCTGCGTGCACCGTGATGTCGAGGTTGAAACCGGTGCCGTGGATGTCCTGCCCCAGGTGCCCTGCGGCGTACGCCTCTTCGACGGCGTTCAACAGGCGACGGTAGACGTGGACGACCTCGCCGCGCAGGTAGATGAACGCGTGGTTGCAGCCGATCGCGAACGAGGTGATGATCATGCCCTCGATCAGCAGGTGCGGGGCGGCGAGCATCATCGGGGTGTCTTTGCAAGTGCCCGGCTCGGACTCGTCGGCGTTGACGACGAGGTAGCGGGGACCGCCGTCCGGCTTGGGCAGGAACCCCCACTTCATACCGGTGGGGAATCCGGCGCCACCTCGACCGCGCAGACCGGAGCCCTTCGCTGCCTCGACCAGATCTGCCGGTTCCATGGCGAGAGCTTTCTCCAGCCCCTGATAACCCTCGTGATCCAGGTACGTCTCAAGAGTCCAGCTCTGCGGCTGGTCCCAGAATCGGGTCAGGATCGGTGTCAGCGGAGTGCTCATCAGTCGTCCACCTTCTCGCCGGCTTTGCTGTCACCGGGGTTTGCGGGGGTATCAGTTGATCCTGGCAGACCCGGGGCCATGTGGTCAGCAGGGCTTTGCGCGTCGGAATCGCCGGTGATGTTCACCGACGGGGCCCGCGGATCGAATCCACGACCCTTGGCCAACATGAGTCCTTCGAGTGACGGACCGCCCGCGCCGACCCCCTCGCCGGCCAGGCCGTCGGAGAAGCCTGCCAGAACCCGCGAGACGTGCTTGAAGCTGCACACTTTCGCCGAACCCCGTGTCGGGACGACATCTATACCTGCACGTAGGTCATCGACGACCTGGGTTGCGGTGCCCGGAGTCTGGTTGTCCAAGAATTCCCAGTTGGCCATGACCACCGGTGCGTAGTCGCACGCCGCGTTGCATTCGACGCGTTCAAGCGTGATCTTGCCGTCGGGGCTGGTCTCGTCGTGCCCGATCCCGAGGTGATCGCTCAACGTATCGAAGATCATGTCGCCACCCATGATGGCGCACAACGTATTGGTACAGACACCGACTGTGTACTCGCCGTTGGGGTGACGCTTGTACTGGGTGTAGAAGGTTGCCACCCCACTGACTTCAGCCTCGGACAGTTCCAACTTGTCGGCACAGAAACTGACCCCTCGTCCGGTGACATACCCGTCGACGCTCTGGATCAAGTGCAACAACGGGAGCAACGCCGACCGCTTCTGGGGATATCGCGCGATGACCAGATCCGCGTCCCGGTCCAACTCGACGAGCGTGGTCTCGTCGTACGGAGACTGACTGACATGCAGAGCGGTAGGCGGGTGCAACAGCGCATCCGAAGGGTTCTTGAGGTGCTCCGGATGCACATGGGTGATCTTGCTCAACACCTCTGAAGTCATGAGCTCACCATGGGCTGCGCGGTCGTCGGCAGGTGAGGTCATCGGTCTACTCCACCCATCACCGGATCGATCGAGGCCACCGCAACGATGATGTCGGCGATCGAACCGCCCTCGGACATTGCAGCGACCGCCTGCAGGTTGTTGAACGACGGATCGCGGAAGTGCGCCCGGTAGGGCCTGGTCGATCCGTCGGAGACGATGTGACAGCCCAGTTCACCCTTGGGGCTCTCGATGGCGGCATAGGTCTGACCCGGTGGCACTCGGAACCCCTCGGTCACCAGTTTGAAGTGGTGGATGAGGGACTCCATCGATTCACCCATGATCTCGCGGATGTGTTCCAGGCTGTTGCCCTGACCGTCCGCTCCGACCGACAACTGCGCCGGCCAGGCGATCTTCTTGTCGGCCACCATGACGGGCGTGCCCTCGCTCTCCTCGGAGTCCAGGCGCTCGAGGGTCTGCTCGACGATTCGAATCGACTGGTACATCTCGTCGATCCGGTTGCGCAGCCGCCCGTAGGCATCGCACGAGTCGCGAACAGGCACCTCGAAGTCGTAGGTCTCATACCCGCAGTAGGGGGCCGACTTACGCAGGTCGTAGGGCAGACCAGCGGTCCGCAGTACCGGGCCCGTGATGCCCAGGGCCATGCACCCCGTCAGGTCGAGGTAACCGACGTCCACCAGTCGAGCCTTGACGATCGGGTTCTCGTTCAGGAGCGCCTCAAGCTCGCCGATACCCCGTCGCAGGTCCGGCAACATCGCCCGCACCTGGTCGGTCGTGCCGGGCGGGATGTCCTGAGCGACGCCGCCAGGGCGCACGTACGCATTGTTCATCCGTAGCCCGGTGACAGCTTCGAAGACCTGCAGGATGCGCTCCCGCTCTCGGAAGCCGATGGTCATGACCGTGGTCGCGCCCATCTCCATGCCGCCGGTTGCCAGTGCCACGAGGTGCGAACCGATTCGATTGAACTCCATCATCATCACTCTGATGACGTTCGCGCGATCTGGAATCTGGTCGGTGATACCAAGCGCCTTCTCAACGGCCAGGCAGTACGCCGTCTCGTTGAAGGCCGGCATGAGGTAGTCCATACGCGTACAGAAGGTAACGCCCTGGGTCCAGGTGCGGAACTCCATGTTCTTCTCGATACCGGTGTGCAGATAGCCGATACCCGCACGCGCCTCAGTGACGGTCTCACCGTCCAGCTCGAGAATCAGGCGAAGCACACCATGCGTCGACGGGTGCTGTGGCCCCATGTTGACCACGATGCGTTCTTCGTGCAGCGCCGCAGCTTCGTCGACCAGGTCATCCCAGTCACCACCGGAGGCGTTCAGCACAGGAGTGTCGGCATCAACACCTGTCGGGTTGGAGTTCGGCGCACCGAAAACATCGTTCTCTGCTGTTGTACTCATGAGTAGGACCTCCGCGTGTCCGGGGGCGGCACTGTGGCGCCCTTGTACTCCACTGGGATACCGCCCAATGGGTAGTCCTTGCGTTGTGGGTGACCAGGCCAGTCGTCAGGCATCAGGATCCGTGTCAAGGCAGGATGCCCATCGAAGATGATGCCGAACATGTCCCAGGTCTCGCGCTCGTGCCAGTCCGCACCCGGGTAGGTGGAGACGATGCTCGGGATGTGGGCATTGCCCTCGGGGACCGTCACCTCTAGTCGAAGTCGCTTGTTGCCGTTCGTGATCGACAAGAAGTGATAAACAGCGTGGAACTCCGCGCCGACCTCCTGCGGGTAGTGCACCCCTGAAACGGACATGCACATCTCGAACCGCAGTTTTGGTTCGTCGCGCAGCGCCTTAACCACGACGGGCAGGTGCTCCGGCCTGACGAACAGGGTGAGCTCACCGCGGTCGACCACGGTACGTTCGACAGCCGCATCGTAGGAAGCCCCGCTTGCTTTCAGCGCAGTGCCCAGATCGTCGGCCATCAGGTCGAAATAGCCGCCGAACGGACGCTCACTGTTACCCGGGAACAAGACCGGCCGTTCCAGACCGCCGTACCCGCTGGTGTCGTTACCGAGCGACGATCCGAACATGCCACTGCGTTGAGCAACGACAACCGGTTCGGTGCTGCGCAGGTCGCTGGGCTGAAGGGCGAACTCCTGGGCGGCTTCGGTGTGCTCCTGCGGGGTACCGGCCGGCTCCTTGACGGGACCCGTCGTCTGGTCGCCTGCGGTCGCCTTGCCCTGTTTGGATTCGTCCTGCTTCGATTCATCCTGCTTGGAGTCGTCGGTCACGCCAGAAGCCCCTTCATCTGGTGCGTAGGCGTCGCCTCGAGCGCTGCAGCTTCGGCAGCTCGCGCTGCGGCCACCCGGTTCACGCCCAGCTTCATACCCTGGATCTGCTTGTGCAGTTCGAGGATCGCGTTGAGCAACATCTGGGGCCTCGGCGGACAGCCCGGCAGGAAGATGTCGACCGGGATGATGTGATCCACACCCTGCACGATCGCGTAGTTGTTGAACATCCCACCCGAGCTGGCACAGACGCCCATCGAGATGACCCATTTGGGTTCCGGCATCTGGTCATAGACCTGGCGGACGACCGGCGCCATCTTCTGGCTGACTCGGCCCGCGACAATCATCAGGTCGGCCTGCCGAGGAGTGGCGCTGAACCGCTCCATACCGAAGCGCGCGATGTCGTAGTCGGGAGTTCCGACCGCCATCATCTCGATCGCGCAGCACGCGAGGCCGAACGTCGCCGGCCATACCGAACCCTTACGCATGTACCCGGCCACCTGCTCGACCGTGGTCAGCATGAACCCGGCCGGAAGCTTCTCTTCGACACCCATTTTTATGCCTCGCCTCGCGTCATCGTAGGAAAACCTGCGTCTTCTGTGTCCCTCGTCAGTCCCAATCGAGTCCACCCCGACGCCAGACGTAGGCGTACGCCACAAACACGGTGGCTACGAACAACACCATTTCAACGAGCGCAAAGAGGCCCATCGAATCGAAGTTGACCGCGAACGGGTAGAGGAAAATGCTCTCGATATCGAAGATGATGAAAAGCATCGCGGTCAGGTAGTACTTGATCGGTACCCGGCCGCCACCGTCTGCGTGCGGACTCGGTTGTATGCCGCACTCGTACGCGTCGGCTTTCGCTCGGTTGTACCGCTTCGGGCCGGCCAAGCCAGCTGCCCCCAGCACAGAGAACGCCGCAAAGCCCAGACCGAGCGCTGCGAAGATCAGCAGCGGATAGTACGAGTAGTCAGTCATTCAGGCTCCTTCACGAGATCACGGGCACGCCCGAGACTACGGTCGTTCCACCCGGATGCGGGTGTGTTGGGGTCCATCATGCCGCCGGAGTCATCCGGGTGAGCACGGCCAGTGCCCTGTCGTCGATCTTTCCACCGTTGGTGTCGCCCAGATTGGCCATCACCTTGAGCAGGAACTGCATCATCGTCTTGCGCGGCAGACCGTACTTCACTGCGAGGCGCATCACCTCGGGATTGCCGATCATTTTCGCGAACATCCGGCCCAGCGTGTAGTACCCGCCCAGCGCATCGCGCATCACCTGCGGGTAGCTGGCCAGGACCCGCTCGCGGCTGACGTCGTCGGTGCGCGCGAATGCCTGCGCGACCACCTCGGCGGCCAATCGGGCGGATTCCATCGCGTACGCGATGCCCTCGCCGTTGAACGGGTTCACCATGCCACCCGCGTCACCGACGAGCAGCAGCCCGTCAGCGTAGTGCGGCTGACGGTTGAAGCCCATCGGCAGCGCAGCGCCCTTGATCGGGCCGGTGATGGTCTCTTCGTTGTAGGTCCACTCTTCGGGCATCGTCGCGACCCAACGACGCATGACGTCTTTGTAGTCGGTCTTGCCGAAGGCCGAAGACGTGTTCAGGATGCCGAGGCCGACGTTCGAGGTACCGTCACCGACGCCGAAGACCCAGCCATAACCCGGCAGCAAGACGCGTTTGCCGTTGGCGTCCTTGGACCACAGTTCCAGCCAGGATTCCAGGTAGTCGTCGTCGTGCCTGGGGCTGGTGTAGTAGGCCCGGACCGCGACACCCATCGGCCGGTCCTCGCGCTTCTCGCGGCCCATCGCCAGCGAGAGACGGCTGGAATTGCCGTCGGCTGCAATCACCAGAGGCGCCCGGTAGCTCATCGTTTCGCCGGTGGCGCGACCGTTGCGACCCATCTGCTTGGCGTCGACACCGACGATCCGCCCGTTCGAGTCCTTGACCGGCGCCACGACGTTCACGCCTTCGAGCAGCTTGGCGCCGTGCTTGACCGCGTGCTGGGCCAGGATGTCGTCGAAATCCTGTCGGGTGCGGACCAGACCGTAGGGCGGGAAACTGGAGTTGTCCGGCCAGTCCAGCTGCAGTCGCATGCCTCCGCCGATGATGCGCAGACCTTTGTTCCTGATCCAGCCGTCATCCTCCGGCATGGGGATGCCCAAGCTGACCAGTTCACGCACTGCGCGAGGGGTCAGTCCGTCGCCGCACACCTTCTCCCGGGGAAAGTAGGTCTTCTCCAACAACAGGACGTCAAGCCCCGTCATTGCGAGATAAGCGGCAACCGATGACCCACCTGGGCCGGCTCCGACCACGATGACGTCGGCTGTTTCTGCGGCGGGGGTGTTGGCAGCGCCGCCTGTCTGTGACTGGATCACGGGGCGTCCTCAGAGGGTCTTGTGACTGTTTTCACGAGCGTCTTTACTCTACGGCGCAGCCGCAGGTGGCACTCACTTAGGCGGTCCTAACCGGGCCTGCTCAGCCCGGGGCGGCGGCAAGCGCGTCACGCCGTTTTGCGACCGCGGTGCAGAGCGACGATGCCGCCGGTGGTGTTGCGCCACTCCACTGCCGACCAGCCTGCTTCCTGCAGCCGTTCCGCGAGGCCGCCCTGCTCTGGCCAGGACTGGATCGACTCGGCGAGGTACACATAGGACTCGGCATTGGATCCCACCCGACGCGCGATCTTCGGCAGCGCCTGGATCAGATACTCGGAGTACACCTTCCGGAACGCAGGATTCGTGGGTGTCGAGAACTCGCACACGAGTAACCGTCCGCCCGGTTTGGTCACCCGCAGGAATTCGGCGAGCGCGATGACGGGATCAGCCACGTTCCGAAGCCCGAACGTCATCGTGACAGCATCGAACGTGTCGTCCGGGAACGGCAAGCGCATGGCATCGGCGGCAGTGAATGCCATGTCGGGCCGAACCCTCTTGCCCTGACGCAACATGCCGAGCGAGAAGTCGGCGGGGACAACGCGTGCGCCACGGGTCTGGAACGGCACGCTGCTGGTGCCGGTTCCGGCCGCGATATCGAGTATTACCTCGCCCGTGCGGGGATCGAGCACCTCGAGCACGAGTTTGCGCCAGCGTCGATCCTGGCCCAACGACAGCACGTCATTGGTCAGGTCGTATCGCTTGGCGACGTCGTCGAACATCCTGGCGACGTCGGCCGGTTGCTTGTCGAGGCTGGCGCGATTCATGACCGCATCCTCGCGTACCGGAAGTCGGCGGCAGCACACGGGCCGGACAGCCATACTCCGCGCACGGGTGTCTGAAGCACCCGGCTAGCCTTTCTGGTTGTGACCTCGCTCGCGGCCCCCGGATCGATCGGCATCCCCGATCTGATCGTCCGCACCACGTGCATCGATGACCCCGGCGATCTGGCCAGCCTCATCCCTGCGGATCTTCCGTCCGGTGACGTGTTCAGCTGGCTGCGCGGAGGGGACGGCCTGGTCGGTTGGGGCCGAGCCGCCGGCATCGAAAGCTCGGGTCTACGCAGGTTTCGCGATGCCGCCGACTGGTGGCACGAGGTCCGTAGTGCCGCGACTGTGCGATCCGAGGTCGACCTCGCGGGAAGCGGCCTGATCGCCTTCGGATCGTTCGCCTTCGCGCCGAACTCCCCCGCCGGCGGATCATTGGTGGTGCCCGCCACGATCGTCGGACGCCGTGCGGGAATCACGTGGGTGACCCACGTCAGCGAACGCATCGAACCCGGCGTGGCTCCGCGATGCCGTGATGCTGCTACGGGCCCGGGTGCGGCCACGTTCATTGACGGCTCGCTGAGCCCGGACGCCTGGAAGGACGCTGTCGCGAGCGCCGTCGACACGGTCCACTCAGGGCAGGTGGACAAGGTTGTCATGGCTCGCGACATCGTGGCGCAGACCGAGGACCCGATCGACCCACGCTGGCTGATCGAGCACCTCTCGACACGCTACGCCAACACCTGGACCTTCGCGATGGACGGCTTGGTAGGAGCCACACCGGAAATGTTGGTGCGTCGTGAGCGCGGGCTCGTCACCTCTCGGGTGCTCGCGGGCACCATCCAACGGACCGGCGACGACAGCCGCGACCTGGCGTTGGCCGGGTCACTCGCGCGGTCTTCCAAAGACCTGGAAGAGCACGAATACGCCGTCCGCTCGGTCGCTGATGCCCTCCGACCGCACTGCACGTCGATGAACGTGCCGGAATCACCCTTCGTGTTGCACCTGCCCAACGTGATGCACCTGGCGACCGACGTCGTGGGTGTGCTGGCCGACTACACGACCTCGCTCACACTAGCCGCAGCGTTGCATCCCTCGGCCGCCGTCTGTGGAACCCCGACTGATGCTGCGGCCGATCTGATCGCTTCCCTGGAGAACTTGGACCGCGGACGCTACGCCGGACCGGTGGGTTGGTTGGACGCCAGCGGCGACGGCGAGTGGGGCATCGCCCTGCGCTGCGGCCAACTCGACACCCATGACCCGACCCGGATGCGACTGTTCGCGGGGTGCGGCATCGTGGCGGGATCGGTCCCGGACGACGAGTTGGCAGAGTCCGAGTCGAAATTACAACCGATGCGCGAGGCGCTCACTGCGTAACGGGTGTTCTCACCAGGACGCTGATGCTGCATCCGACACGTGGGCCCTGCCTGGACCGCGATGCTCGTTGATCTCCCGTTGATCCAGTCATTTCTGCACCGCTTGGTCCGAGGTCCTCCGTGTCGCGCCTCACATCTCGATATTTGTTGAAAGTACATCTATCTCGCTGGGCGCTCCGAACTACTTACCAATACCCGTTATCACCACCAGGGAGATGGATTCATGAGCACGTTGCACGACTTCACCGCCGAGACCCTCACCGGGCAGCAGCAGCCGATGTCGGCGTACGACGGCAAGGTCGCCCTCGTGGTCAACACCGCCAGCAAATGCGGCTTCACCCCGCAATACGAGGGCCTGGAAACACTGTGGCGCAGATTCGACGAGGAAGGCCTCGTCGTCCTGGGCTTCCCGTGCAACCAGTTCAAATCGCAAGAGCCAGGTACCGCTGACGAGATCGGTGCCTTTTGTGAGAGCAACTACGGCGTGACCTTCCCGATGTTCGCCAAAGTCGAAGTGAACGGTGAGGGCGCCCACCCGATGTTCCGCTGGCTGCGAAAGCAGAAGGGTGGCTTACTCGGCAGCCGGATCAAATGGAACTTCACCAAGTTCCTCATCGGCCGCGACGGCAAGGTCATCAAGCGCTATGGCCCCACCACTCGACCCACCGACATCGCTGCGGATATCGAAGCAGCACTCGCGGCCTGACCCGGACACCACAGTCAGAGACTCGGATTGCGCACGCGTTTTGCGGGTTCGTCACTGCCCGCTGCGGCCGGACCGTACTCCGCCGCGGGCTGGGTCGGAGCTGTACCGACTCGACCTCCACTTCGCTGCGTGCGACAGCCGACCTCGTTGAACTCAGGTGAGTACATCACTGGTCACCGCAAACAGCTGTTCTTGCAGGGCTCGTTGGCGGGCACGATCCAAACGCACTTCGAGCACCCGGATTCCCTGCGCGGGGTCGGCGATCCGTTGCCTCAGCACCTCTGGATCGGCAACGATCTCGTGGGAGATGCCGTGCGCCGAAGACAAGCCTGCGATCGATACACCTGTCGCAGTGCCGAAGACCCGTTCGTAGGCAGCCTCGGACATCACCGATGAACGGGCCGGTCCCGAACCGGGTTCGAGCGTGCCGAAGATGCCGCCCCCGTCATCGTTCAACACCACGATGGTCAGATTGGGGCGTGGCTCGCACGGGCCGATCAACAGCCCGTTCGCGTCGTGCGCGAACGTCAGGTCACCCATGAGTGCAACAGCCGGCCGGTCGCCCCTACTGAGGGCGAATCCGAGCGCGGTCGAGATCGACCCGTCGATACCCGCGAGACCTCTGTTCGCGACCGAGACGACACCGCGCGCAACCTGCGCGGCGTCACGACCCAGATCCAGGTAGCGCGCGGCACTGGAGGACCCGACGAAGAGGCCCGCCCCGACCGGCAACGCGTGCGCGACCGTGCGCGCCACGGCGAGTCCGCTGGGCCACGATTTGTCGACCACCTCGGTGGCAGCCGTTGCCAACCTCACCCCGGCAGCTCGCCAATCATCGGCCCAGTCGCGATCGACGCAGCCGGCGACCGCGTTGCGACTGGCGTCCAGTGCGGCCCAGGGGTGTACCCGACGCGCTGTGTTCGACGGGTCGGCCCACGACGACCCTGGCGAAACAATCTCGACACCGACTGCGGCGTCGCGCATCAACCTCGTTAGACCGCGGTCCAGCGTCAGGCGCCCGCCCACGAGTACCCGCTCGGGGCGGTGCGCCTGCACCCATTCGGTCGCCTGCAGAATGAGTGGCCCGTGCGGCAACACCCGCACCCGGTGGAAGGATCCGAAGGGTTCCGCGATCAACGGCCATCCGGCGGCGTCCGCCAGTTCGGCGAACTGTGCCGCTTGTGCTGCATCGGGTAGATCTCCCAGGACGGCGAGGGTCCGTGGGACCGCCTCGATAGTGGCCGTAGAGGTCGATTCAGCAGGTTCGACGACCGACCATGGCGCCCCACCGGTGCGTCCGCCGGACACCCCGGGGTTCTGGTCCTCACCCGGCACGAGCGGCTCACGTAGCGGAACGTTCAAGTGCACCGGTCCCGCATCGCCGGCGGGGAGCCCGCGAGCGTGGGCAACGGCTCGGGCGACGACCGACCGCCAGACGCTCTCCTGACCCGGACGCTCGTCGGGTGTCCCGAAATCGTGGAACCAGCGGGCAGCAGCTCCGAAGAACTGAACCTGATCAGTGGTCTGATTTGCCCCGGTACCGCGTAGTTCGGGCGGCCGGTCGGCCGACAGGATCAGCATCGGTACCTGAGCATGCGAGGCCTCCAGGACCGCCGGGTGCAGATTGGCCACCGCCGTCCCGCTGGTGACGACGACCGGCACCGGCACCCTGGTGGTCTTGGCCAACCCCAGCGCCAAGAAGGCCGCCGACCGCTCATCTACCCGCACATGCAGCCGCAGTCGACCGACGCGGTCAGCCTCCTGCAGGGCGTACGCGAGCGGCGCAGACCTCGATCCGGGCGACAGAACCGCCTCGCTGACTCCGTGCCGCAGCAGCTCGTCGACAACAGTGCGCGCGAACGCGGTGCTCGGATTCACCCCGCCATGATCCACCACCGCGCATTTGAGCTCGCCCCGAACGGCCGCGTCGCCATGAATACAGGCCAACCTGGGACCGCGACCAAGAGGAACGAAGGGGTCCGAGCCGCCACGTCACACGGGTACGGGTTCGATTTCGTCGTGGATGAGACGCGTGACCTGCCCTGTTGTTTTCCGTGCAACAAAAAATCATTGGGAGAATGTGATTCAACTCTCCTTCCACTGGGTAAGAACTGCCCATCGCGTCGCCGTTGGAGGTCGGCGCACCTGGGATGGAGAACTTCATGCGAGCAATTTCCCCAGAAGCCGAGGACGCGCGGCACCAGCTGCACGCCGCTCTTCGAGCAGTTCGACTGGCAGATGAACAGGTACCGTGCGAGATCAACCCCGAGCTGTGGACGAGCAACAACCGTGCCGACCGAGAAGCCGCCGCATTCCGATGCGGCACCTGCCCGGTACGCCGGGAGTGCTCCACTGCCGCCACCTACGAACGGGTCGGCGTGTGGGGATCCACCATTCGCGCCGCCGGCTCACTGGAATGGTGACCAGCTCTCACGCATCCTCGAGTGAGCCACTTCGGCGGGGCCTGTTCAGCTGAGAACAGGCCCTGCAAGTGCGTTCACCGCTGCGCTGAACAGCCAGGGAGCACGCTGAGCGGCTGGGACGATGGCCTTGCGAACCGCTGCGAACTGGGTGGCTCTCACCAATCCGGCGGTAAGTGCTTGATATCGCCAGCTCGCGAGTCGCCAGGTCCGTTCGTAGTCGCTCGGTCGTCCAGCCGCAATTGCCTGCACGGCGACCTTTGCCTGTGAGATGCCCAGAGCGATCCCTTCACCCGTCAACGCGTCGATGTACCCCGACGCGTCGCCGACGAGGAGAACTCGCCCCTCCACCCGGGAGGTGCTGCGCTGTCGAAGGGGCCCGGCGCCGGCGATGCGATCGTGCTCTATCCCGACCACTCGCTCCGCGATGGCAGGCACCCGCGCCAGATGCTCGGCGTACGACCCCTTCTCGGACGTGAGTATCGCGATACCGACGCGGTCGGCCGTGATCGGCGTGATGTAGGCCTCGCACCCTGGCGTCCAGTGCACTTCGACGAATGGACTCCACGGCGCCACCTCGAAGTGCGTACGCAACCCGAACCGCACCGGCCCGCGAGCCGACGCGCCGAGCCCGAGGCTGCGGCGGATAGGCGAGTGCAACCCGTCGGCCGCCACCAGATGCTTGAATCGCGTGCCGTCCGCCTCAACCGACTCGTCGTCCTGCTGCACTGTCGTGACCTTGCGCTGCACGGTGGGTACCCCGGCGGC
>JBBPZD010000104.1:0-16283 GCA_038199265.1 Actinomycetales bacterium
TCGCACGCTCCGGGTCTGGTGTTCCAGGCCAGCCCCAGTAAGACGCTCACCGACCTGGCTCGCTACACCATGGAGAAGTTCTGCGAGCTGACTCTCGATGGTGAATCCTGCTTCTACCAGGTGGGCGGCCTGGAGGTGGCACTGACGCCCGAGCGCCTCGCCGAGCTGCACCGACGGCACGGTTGGCTTACGTCATGGGGCGTCGAGGCGCAGATGCTCGACGCTCAAGGGACCGCTGAAAAGCACTCGTTGCTGGACGCAGAGCAGGTCCTCGGTGGCCTCTTCACCCCGACTGACGGTTTGGCGCGCGCCGTCAACGCGGTGCAGGTGCAACTGCAGCAGGCAGCCGACCGCGGCGCCACCCTGCTGGGTCGCCACGAGGTCCTCGACATCATCGTCGAAGACGGTGTCACGCGCGGCGTGCTGACCAACGAAGGTCAGATCGACGCGGACATCGTCGTGTGTTGCGCAGGTATCTGGGGCCCCAAGGTGGCTGCGATGGTCGGCCTGAGCTTGCCGTTGACCCCGCTCGGTCACCAGATGGGGTGGACTGACCCGGTTCCCGCGCTGGCCGGCGCCATGCGAGAGGCGACCCTGCCGATCCTGCGCCACCAGGGCCAGGACCTCTACTACCGTGAAAAGTTCGACACCATCGGCATCGGCTACTACGGCCACCGCGCCATGCCGATGGAGGCGACCGACATCGCAGCCTGGACCGAAGACTCGCCGATGCCCTCGGTGCTGGAGTTCACGCCCGAAGATTTTGCTCCCGCGTGGAAAGAATCACAGAACCTGTTGCCGGGGCTGCGGGACACCACGATCGCGTCCGGCTTCAACGGCTTGTTCTCCTTCACGACCGACGGCATGCCGTTGATCGGCCAGGCACCGGGCGCCGCTGGATTCTGGGTCGCTGAGGCCGTCTGGGTCACCCACTCGGCTGGTGTGGGCCGCGGCGTGGCCGAGTTGCTTGTCGACGGCGTATGCACCTCGTTCGACCTGCACGAGTGCGAGCTGGGTAGGTTCGAACCGCACCAGACGGCACCCGACTACGTACTGGCGCGCGACTGCCGCAACTTCGATGAGGTCTACGACATCTTGCACCCGCTGCAGCCGCCAGAGGACCTTCGCCCGCTGCGCGTCAGCCCGTTCTACCGCCGTCAGCAGGAGTTGGGCGGGGAGTTCCTCGAGGCTTCCGGTTGGGAGCGCCCGCAGTGGTACGACACGAACAAGGACCTCGTCGATGGCGCGGACATCCCCGAGCTCGGGGAATGGGCGTCACGGTACTGGTCGCCGATCGTCGCTGCCGAAGCGCAGGAGACCCGCAAGGGTGTCGCGATGTTCGACATGACTGCGTTGAAGCGACTGGAGGTGACCGGTCCGGGCGCGACGAAGTTCCTGCAGAGCCTGGTGACAGCGAACGTCGCGAAGTCTGTCGGCGCCGTGACCTACTGCCTGATGCTGGACTACGACGGCGGTGTCCGCAGCGACATCACCGTCGCCCGACTCGGTACCAACCACTACCAGGTGGGCGCCAACGGCAACGCCGACCTGGTCTGGATGCAGAAGCACCTTCCCGAGGACGGTTCAGCACACGTCAGCGATATCACCCCTGGCACCTGCTGTATCGGTCTTTGGGGCCCCAAGGCCCGCGAAGTACTGCAGCCGCTGACCAATGCCGATCTTGGCCCCGACGGCCTGAAGTACTTCCGCTCAGCGCAGTTCTTCGTCGGCCCGGTCGCGGTGACCGCGTTGCGGATGTCCTACGTCGGAGAACTGGGCTGGGAGCTCTACACCACTGCCGACCAGGGCGAAAAGCTCTGGGATCTGCTGTGGAACGCCGGTCAGGACCACGGTCTGATCGCTGCCGGCCGTGGCGCCTTCGCCAGCCTCCGGCTCGAGAAGGGTTACCGCTCCTACGGATCGGACATGACGGCCGAGCACGACCCGTATCAGGCCGGTCTCGGGTTCGCAGTTCGCGCCGACCGCGACTTCATCGGCAAGGAAGCACTGCTGGCGCGCAAGGACGACGCGAAGCGCAAACTGGTGTGCCTGGTGCTCGACAACGCGAACGACACAGTGCTCGGCAAGGAGCCGGTCTACGACGGCGAGCAGGGGGTCGGATACGTCACCAGCGCGTCGTACGGGTTCACCATCGGTGCGGGCATCGCGTACGCCTGGGTTCCCAATGAACTCGCAGAAGTCGGCACGAAGCTGCAGATCGGCTACTTCGATCGGCGTCTTGCTGCGACCGTCACCGCCGAGCCGATCGTCGACCCGAAGATGACCCGACTGCGCGGTTAGCGCGCTCGGGTTGAGTGCGTCAGGCGCCTGAATCGACCGAGAAATTTCCGAGTCGGGTATTGACCGAGTCGGTGCCCCGGCGCACTGCAGCCAGGACCGCGGCTGTGCGGTCCTCGCTGAAGCGGTAGCTGGGTCCGGATACCGACAACGCTGCGACGACGTTGCCGGTGTGGTCGCGAATGGGTGCAGCCACTGCGTGCAGGCCGATTTCCAGTTCCTCGGAGCTACTGGAGTAGCCATCGCGCTTGACCGCGCGTAGATCCTCCTCGAGAGCCGCACGGGTGGTGATGGTTCGTTCGGTGAACCGGTGCAGCTGTTTGGTGATCTTGCGCCGCTCGCTCGGCGTGAGTGCTGCGAGCAGCACCTTCCCGCTGGAGGTCGCGTGCGGCGGTGTCAGTTCACCGATCCAGTTGTGGGCGGCGATGGCCGAGCGACCGATGGACTGTCCGACGTTGACCACGAACCCCTGGCGAAGGACCGCGATGTTGATGGTTTCGTCCAGCTCGCGGGCCAGAGCATCCATCACGGGACGTGCCTGCCGCACCAGGTCCAGTCGGCTCGGGATGGCGTTGGCGAGGCGAAGGATCCCGAAGCCGAGTTCGTAATGACCTCGCTCCTCCGCCTGTCGTACCAGCTCGTGTTCTTCCAAAGCCGCCAACAGGCGGAAGGCGGTCGACTTGTGGACCCCGATCTCATCGGCGATCTCGCTGACGCCGCCACTGCCTCGGCGCGCCAGTATTTCCAGGACGGTGACTGCTCGGTCAACTGACTGAACACCCCCCATGGCGCGGTTTTCTCTCAACTCAGGAATCGCGTCATCACTCGTCATGGCGCTCACTATAAACAGGGCGCCGAGGTTGCATAATGTGAGAGCTAGTGCATATGACGCGATCATTGGTACGCTTGGAGCGCTCGATAATCCGCATCGGTGACGGCACCGATAGGACCAACATCTTGTATATCGGTCACGCCGAGACGACCCCGGTATGACCGCCTACACCCCCGTCCCAAGAACTCGTCGCGAGGTCCCCGTGCTCATTGTCTGCCCCCTGTCCGAACTTGTACCCGGTGACGCGATCCGCGTGGCTGCCTCGCCGCCCATCGCCGTGTTCCACACCGAGGACGGTGAGTTGTTCGCGATCGACGACACCTGCACCCACCAGGACGCCTCACTGGCTGACGGTTACCTCGAGGGGTGCGAGGTCGAGTGCCCTTTGCACGCGTCACGCTTCAATTTGCGCACCGGTAACGCCGACGTGCCACCCGCCAAGCGTCCGGTGCGGACCCACCGGGTCGAGGTCGTCGACGGCGAGATCCAGGTCGAGCTGTCCACCGATGCGCCCAACTTGCCTCCCGGACTCACCGCTGGAACCGCATGAGCACGTGGCGGGTCACCGTCGTCGGTGCGTCCTTGGCAGGACTCGCAACGGCGCGAGCCCTGCGCGCTGAGGGATTCGACGGGGAGATCACGATGATCGGCGCCGAAGAACACGCGCCCTACGACCGCCCGCCGTTGTCCAAACAGTTTCTCGCCGGCACGATGACTTTCGAGGATCTTGCGCTGGAAGACGACGCCGAGGGCCTGGACCTTCGTTACCTCCTGGGTCAAACTGCTGTCGCATTGTTACCGGACCGTTCGGTGACCCTCGAGGGTGGACGCCGGGTGCCCGCTGACGCCGTGGTGCTGGCGACCGGGGCGCGGGCGCGGACGCTGCCGCTCGGAGAGGGCCTGGAGGGGGTCTATACCCTGCGGACGATCGACGATGCTGTCCTACTCGCTGCGGACCTGCAGGCCGGCGGTCGTCTCGTCGTCATCGGGGCTGGATTCATCGGGTCTGAAATTGCCTCGACCGCGCACCAGCTCGGGCTCGAGGTCACTGTCATCGAGGCAGCGCCCACGCCGCTGGCCGGCCCGCTCGGAGTGCGCCTCGGCGCAGTCATCGCGCGCGCCCACGAAGAAGCGGGAGTGCGGCTCATCACCGGTGTGGCACCCGTCGCCATCACCGGCGACACCCGAGTGCGCACCGTCCACCTCGCGACCGGCGAGATCCTGCTCGCCGATGTCGTCGTCGTGGGAGTGGGGGCAATACCCAACGTGGAGTGGCTCGCCGACAGCGGGCTGGATCTGCAGGGCGGCATCCAATGCGATGCCCATGGCGGAACCGGTGTCGACGGCGTCTTCGCTGTGGGCGACTGTGCATCGTGGTTCGACCTGGCCGCGGGTAAGCGGCGAAGAGTAGAACATTGGACCGGCGCTCACGAACGCCCCGACCTGATTGCCCAGCAACTCATGCACGGTGAAGTGACGTCTGTCGTCAAGCCGGTCTACTTCTGGTCCGATCAGTACGGCGCACGCATCCAGTTCGCAGGCACCATAGAGGGCCACGACGACGTGACAATCGAGGCCGGAGACCTGGAATCCAACAGCTTCCTGGCTGTCTATCGCCGTGAGGGCGAGGCCATCGGGGTGCTCAGCCGGGACCAGGTGCGCTTGTTCGGTCGCTGGCGCCGTTCGCTGCAGACCCCGGTCCCCGCAGCTCCGTCGATCTGACCAGATCTACTTCGGCGAGTTGCTGGCACCTAGGCTCGTTGCGTATTACAGTTTCTATTGCGTAATAAGAACCCATCGTTTGTTCTCTAGGAGAATTGTGACCACCACCGCGCAGCCGAGTTCGTCGGCCACTGAGCCTGCTGACAGCAGCCTTATCCCGACCCTGCCCGGTCATACCTACGTCGATCCCGCGTACTTCGCCACAGAGCAGGAGCAGATCTTCGAGCAGATGTGGTTC
The DNA here is from genome assembly GCA_038199265.1 of Actinomycetales bacterium. Lineage (GTDB taxonomy): Bacteria > Actinomycetota > Actinomycetes > Actinomycetales > Dermatophilaceae > Allobranchiibius. The sequence goes on from JBBPZD010000104.1 coordinate 5,091, forward strand.
TGTGCAGTGCGTAGTGCGGACCTGACCGGACCCGGCTCGTTCCGAACGGTGCAGGTGGGTCGCGAAAGCGTGTTGGTCAGCCGTAACCGCCGAGGTGAGGCGCGCGCGTACTTCAACATCTGCCGCCACCGCGGTGCCCGGTTGTGCATGGAGGAGTCCGGTCAGGTGCAGCGCTCCTTCCAGTGCCCATATCACGCCTGGACATACGACCTGGATGGCAAGCTCATCGCCGCCCCGAACCTGACCAAGATGCCAGACGTCGACCGGTTCGACTACGGCCTGCGCAAGATCCACCTACGTGAGTGGCTGGGCTACGTCTGGGTCTGCCTGGCCGACGAGCCGCCCGAGTTCGCCGACACCGTCCAACAGGAGGTCATCGACCGCCTGGGTGACCTCGACTCCATCGACCTCTACGACACAGAGAACCTTGCGCTGGGCCGCCGCATCGTCTACGACGTCAAAGCGAACTGGAAGCTCATCATCGAGAACTTCATGGAGTGCTACCACTGCGCGACGATCCACCCGGAATTGACCGAGGTACTGCCGGAGTTCGCCGACGGCTTCGCTGCGCAGTACTTCGTCGGCCACGGTGCGGAGTTCGGTACGGACGTGAAGGGCTTCACGGTCGACGGCTCAGAGGGTCTGGAGCGGCTCCCCGGCGTATCGCAGGAGCAGGACCGCCGCTACTACGCGATCACGGTCCGCCCGCAGGTATTCATCAACCTGGTGCCAGATCACGTGATCATCCACCGGATGTTCCCGCTGGCGCCGGATCACACGATCGTCGAGTGCGACTGGCTCTACCTCCCAGGCGTGGTCGAGAGTGGCAAGGACCTGAACGCATCTGTCGAGTTGTTCCACCGAGTCAACCAGCAGGATTTCGAAGCCTGCGAGCGCTGCCAGCCCGCCATGTCCTCGCGAATCTACAAGGATGGTGGCGTGCTCGTCCCGGCTGAGCATCACATCGGCGCCTTCCATGAATGGGTGCAGGCGCGGGTGGCAGAAAGCACCGCGGGCGCGTGACGTAGCGTGCAGGGGTGAGTGAATCCGCCACCGCCCCTGCTGCTTCTACCCTCGGTGAATTACGCGCGAGCGGCCACGAACTGGTCGGGGTGCGCGCGGAGATTCGCAACAACCTGCTCTCGGCTCTTGCCGGGGGCAGGTCTGTCTGGCCCGGCATCCAGGGCTTCGACGACACCGTCATTCCGCAGCTGGAACGCGCTCTGCTCGCCGGGCACGACATCGTGCTCCTGGGCGAGCGCGGGCAGGGCAAAACACGCCTGCTGCGGACGTTGAGCGGGTTGTTGGATGAATGGACACCGGTCATCGAAGGGTCGGAGTTGGGAGAGCATCCCTATGACCCGATCACTCCCGTCTCGATCCGCAGGGCTGCTGAGTTGGGGGATGACCTGCCAGTGTCCTGGAGGCATCGCGACGAGCGGTACTCCGAGAAGTTGGCCACCCCCGACACCTCGGTAGGCGACCTGGTCGGCGACATCGACCCGATGAAGGTTGCCGAGGGGCGCAGTCTGGGTGACCCGGAGACCATCCACTTCGGGCTTATCCCTCGCTCACACCGCGGCATCGTCGCCATCAACGAATTGCCCGACCTCGCCGAGCGAATCCAGGTCTCCATGTTGAACGTGATGGAGGAGCGTGACATCCAGGTACGCGGTTACGTGCTGCGGCTGCCGCTCGACGTCCTGGTGGTCGCGAGCGCCAACCCGGAGGACTACACCAACCGTGGTCGGATCATCACCCCGCTCAAGGACCGCTTCGGTGCGCAGGTGCGTACCCACTACCCGCTGACCGTCGAAGGCGAGGTCGCCGTCATCTCCCAGGAAGCCACCCTTGTTGCAGCGGTGCCTGACTTCCTCGTGGAGATACTGGCGCGCTTCACCCGCGGCCTTCGTGAATCGAGTGCGGTCGACCAGCGCTCCGGGGTCTCGGCCAGATTCGCTATCGCGGCGGCAGAGACCGTTGCGGCCGCGGCCTTGCGGCGGTCCAGCATTCGGCACGAGACCGAACCTGTCGCACGGATCGTCGACCTGGACACGGCGTCGGATGTACTGACCGGCAAGGTGGAATTCGAGAGCGGCCACGAAGGCCGCGAAGAGCCGGTCATGGAACATCTGTTGCGGATGGCGGTAGCCGACACGGCGCGTTCCCGACTGCGCGGCATCGACCTGAGCCTGTTGGTTGCCGGCATCGAGGAGGGCTGCGAGGTCGCTACCGGAGACGACGTGACGAGTGTCGACCTGTTGGCGGCCCTACCGGTGCTCGGTGAGTCCGATCTCTACGACCGCATCGCTGAACGACTCGGAGCAACGAGTGAGGGAGAACGGGCCAGTGCCATCGAGCTCGCTCTCGAAGGGCTCTACCTGGCCCGCAAGGTCAGCAAAGACGTCGATGACGAGGGTCGTTCGACCTACCGTTGATTTCTAGTCCGTCACCTGGCAGGAGGCACGTTCGATGGTCGATAGGCACAGTCACCGCTCCCGGTACGGGCGATATGTTGACGGCCCAGACCCGCTCGCGGCCCCGGTAGACCTCGCCGAAGCGCTCGACGCAATCGGTGCGGACGTGATGTCCGGGTACTCACCCGAACACGCCATGCGCGAGTTCCTTCGCAGAGGTGGGCGCGACCAACAGGGTCTGGACGAGCTGGCCCGGCAAGTCGCTCAGAAGCGCCGGGAGATGCTGGCCAAGCACAATCTGGACGGGACGTTCCAGGAGATCAAAGAGCTGCTCGACAAGGCAGTTCTGACCGAGCGGAAGCGACTTGCCCGAGACCTCGACGACGATGCACGGTTCGCCGAGATGCGGATAGAGAACCTCTCGCCGTCAACGGCGGCCGCCGTGAATGAACTCGGCGACTACTCGTGGCGCGACGTCGACGCACGCGATGACTACGAGCGGATCAAGGATCTTCTCGGCAGAGAGATGCTGGATCAAAGGTTCGCCGGAATGAAGAAGGCGCTTGAGGGCGCCACCGACGAGGACCGAGCTGCGGTCGCGGAGATGCTGAAGGACTTGAACGCCCTGCTGGCCAAGCACAGGGCGGGGGAGAACACCGACGCAGATTTCGAACAGTTCATGGACAAGCACGGGGAGTCCTTCCCCGAGCAACCGCAAACCATGCAGGAGTTGCTGGATTCCCTGGCCAAGCGGGCAGCTGCGGCGGCGCGGATGCGCAACTCCATGACCCAGGAACAGCGCGATGAGCTCGACGCACTTGGCGCCCAGGCATTCGGGTCACCGGAACTGATGGAGCAACTCGGTGCGTTGGACGACAACCTGCGTGCCCTGCGCCCGGGCGAGGACTGGGGCGGTGGCGAACAATTCGAAGGCGAGCAGGGCATGGGGCTGGGTGACGGCACCGGGATGCTGCAGGACCTCGCCGACCTCGATTCGCTCAGCGATCAGTTGTCGCAGCAGTACGCCGGGGCACGCATGGACGATCTCGACTTGGACGCGCTACGTCGTCAGCTTGGCGACGAAGCCGCGATTGACGCGCGACGGCTCGCCGATCTCGAACGTGCGTTGCGGGGCCGTGACTATCTGCAGTCGGACGCGCACGGCGAGTTGCGGTTGTCCCCACAGGCCATGCGCGAACTGGGCCGGTCCCTACTACGTGACGTCAGCCAGTCGCTGTCGGGCAGACAGGGGCAGCGTGACGCCCGTAAAGCGGGCGCTGCGGGGGAGCCGACCGGCGCTTCCCGGGCGTGGGAGTTCGGCGATACCGAGTCGTGGGACGTCACCCGTACTTTGACGAATGCGGCCCTCCGGCGAGCGGGGGAGCCCAACGGGCCTCGAATATCCTTCCAGGATGTCGAAGTTCAGGAAACCGAAGCCCGCACCCAGGCTGCGGTAGCGCTGCTGGTCGACACCTCGTTCTCGATGGCGATGGACGGGCGCTGGCTGCCGATGAAGCGCACCGCGCTCGCGTTGCATCAACTGATCTCGACCAGATTTCGCGGCGACAACCTGGAGCTTGTGGCTTTCGGGCGTCACGCGCAGACGATGGATATCGCGGACCTGACCGGCTTGGCTCCGGAGTTCGAAAAAGGCACCAACCTGCACCATGCGCTGATGCTCGCCAACCGTCACTTCCGACGGTTCCCGAATGCCCAGCCGGTCTTGTTGATCGTGACCGATGGCGAGCCGACAGCCCACCTGGAGTCCGATGGCGAGGTGTTCTTCGACTATCCGCCGCACCCGCTGACCGTCGCCTATGCGGTGCGTGAACTCGACCAGTCGGTTCGGCTCGGGGCGCAGACCACCATCTTCCGGCTGGGCGATGACGCTGGCCTCGCCCGGTTCCTGGACCAGCTGGCCAAACGCGCCGGCGGCCGGGTGCAAGCCCCGGAGCTGGACGGTCTCGGTGCCGCTGTGGTCGACAGTTACCTGTCAGGCCGGGCAGCTGGGAACAACTGGTTCGGCGCCTTCGGCTGAGCGCCTGCGACAGTCAGCGGTGTCGTCCTCTCGACTGGTCTGCGACGAGTTTCGCGGCCTGCAGCATCTGGCCCCCTTCGTCGTCGCACCCGAGCGCCAAAAGCAGCAGCCCGGTGTTGACCCGCTGAGCTACCGACCACTCCCAGATGACGTCCGGGTCGGTTCCTGTCTGCTCGGCCAACCGCCGCGTCTGAGCGCGCGGCTCGGCATCGGGGTCCAGTGGGTCTTCACGGACCAGGACGGCGAGGTCGTACTCGCGTTCGCCCACCAGTCCGTCCGGGTCAACGAGAGTAAAACCACGCTCGGACCGCAGAGCGTTCCACTGATGCGCATCACCGTGTAGCAACACCGCGTGGTCGACAGCACCAGAATTCGCGCGATTGCGGGCCGCCTGCTGGGCATCCCGCACGATGTACTCAAGGGTGCTGCGACCGGTAGCCCGCCAGTTCTGCTCGATCATGGCGATGAGTTCCTCTCCCATGTCTCGTGTGGTCGGCAGCCTTGGTGCGTGCACCGGTCGCCACAGTTCCTGCAGGCTACAGACCAGGTGCTGTTCGCGTTCGTGCGTCGGCAACGACAGGTCGTGCATCGAGGGTCCCAGCCGCTCCAGCAACAAGGCACCACGATCGGCGTCGTCCCGCAATATGCGCACCGATCCGCGCCCGTCCGCAAGTCGCAGGGCGGTGACCTCGTGCTCGGTGACGCTTCCCTGAGGTACCGCGATCTTGAGAACGGCGGGTGTGCCGTCAGCGCAGATAACCCGCGCCGCGTAGGCCTCGGTGGCATCTGGAAAGCATTGGTCGATCCCGCGTAGACCCCAGTCCTGTACCAGTCTCTCGAGCACGAACGGCAACTCCCGCAGCCAGGCTTCGGCGCCCACCAGTTCGGCTCTACGCCGAACGGCTTCGGGCACCTGTACAGACATGTGACCAGTATGTCGCCGTCGTACATGGTGGGCGCGGTCCCTACGATCACTGCCGTGAAGCAACTGCGGGTCGGGGTCCTTGCCGTGCAGGGTGATGTGCGCGAGCACCTGAGGGCGTTGGCGAGCGCAGACGTTCTGGCGACGCCGGTGCGAAGGCCGGAGGAACTCTCGGCCGTCGACGCTCTGGTACTACCGGGTGGCGAATCCACCACGATCGACAAGCTGTTGAGGATCTTTGAGTTACAGGGCCCCATCCAGGCACGCATCGCGGCTGGTATGCCGGTCTATGGATCGTGCGCAGGCATGATTCTGCTCGCCGACACCGTGCTGGACGGGCACATCGACCAGCAGACGCTCGGAGGCCTCGACGTCACTGTGCGGCGCAACGCCTTCGGGCGTCAGGTCGATTCGTTCGAGACCGATCTGATGCTCCCGTGGTTGGCCGATGGCGAGCGGACTGCGTTGCATGCGGTGTTCATCCGGGCCCCCTGGGTCGAAGCTGCCGGTGCGGGCGTCGAAGTCCTCGGCTGCGTGCTGGAGGGCCCGGCACAGGGCCGCATCGTGGCGGTTCGGCAGGGCGCGCTGCTCGCCACCTCCTTCCATCCAGAGGTCACGGACGACTTCCGTGTCCACCAGTACTTCGTGGAGATGGCGCGCGAATCGTTACGATGACGGGCGGACCGACAGCCGCGATCGACGCGACCTGCAGCAGCGGACACGACGAGCACCGAACAGGGAGAACCATGAGCGGGCACTCCAAATGGGCCACCACCAAGCACAAGAAGGCGGTGGTCGATGGCAAACGGGCGAAGTTGTTCGCGAAGCTGATCAAGAACATCGAAGTCGCTGCGCGCTCCGGAGGCGGGGATCTGTCCGGCAACCCGACTCTGTACGACGCCGTTCAGAAGGCCAAGAAGTCGTCCGTGCCGAACGACAACATCGACCGCGCGGTCAAGCGCGGATCGGGCGCTGAAGCCGGTGCGGCGGAGTACCTCTCGCTGATGTACGAGGGGTACGCACCCGGTGGCGTCGCGCTGATGATCGAGTGCTTGACCGACAACAAGAACCGTGCGGTCGCCGAAGTGAGGACAGCCTTACAGCGCAACGGCGGCACCATGGCTGAGAGCGGTTCGGTGGCTTTCCAGTTCCATCGCAAAGGCCTGGTGGTCGTTCCAAAAGCCGACCGCACCGAAGACGACATCCTCGAGGTGGTCCTCGACGCAGGCGCCGAGGAGATCAACGACCTGGGCGAGGCCTTCGAGATCGTGTCTGAAGCCACGGACTTCGTGGCAGTACGGCAGGCTGTCCAATCTGCCGGGATTGACTACGACTCCGCAGAATCCTCGTGGCTGCCCACCGTCGAGGTGCCACTGGACGCCGAGGGCGCACGGAAGATGTTCCGCATCATCGATGCGTTGGAAGACAGTGACGACGTGCAGAACGTGTGGGCCAACGGTGAGGTGTCCGACGAGGTGCTGGCAGAGCTCGAAGAGGACTGAGCGACGCGCCGGGCGACCTGCTCGAGGCAGGCTGCGCCGCCGGGTACGGTTCGCCGAACAGATGTTCGCACGCCTGGGTGCGTGGGCGTCTGTCCCCATTGCTACCAACTGCTTTTGTTCCTGGAGGTTCCGTGCGTGTACTCGGTGTCGATCCCGGGTTGACCCGATGCGGCCTCGGCGTTGTCGAGGGCGGCCTCGGGCAGCCCTTGCGGATGATCGCCGTGGGCGTGGTCCGCACCCCCGTCGACGATGACCCGGCCTACCGGTTACTCGCCCTGGAGGTCGAGATCGACCAGTGGCTGAAGGAGTACTCGCCGGATGCAGTCGCTGTCGAAAGAGTCTTCGCCAAGGCAAATATCAAGGGCATCATGGGCACGGCGCAGGCATCCGCTGTTCCGATGCTCGCTGCTGCCCGCATAGGTCTGCCGTTGGCTCTGCACACTCCCTCGGAGGTCAAAGCGGCAGTGACCGGCAACGGCCGCGCGGACAAGGCGCAGGTCACGGCAATGGTGACCCGGATCTTGAAACTGCAGGTCGCCCCCAAGCCCGCTGACGCCGCCGATGCGTTGGCCCTGGCCATCTGCCACGTATGGCGCGGGGGAGCGCAGGAACGTATCGCTGCAGCCCTGTCCAAGCAGCGCGCAGGGCAGGCCGCCCGATGATTGCGAGTGTGCGAGGCGTCGTTCTCGTCACGGGTCTGGGCACGCTGGTGATCGAGGTGGGCGGTGTGGGGTTATCGGTACTGGCGACACCGTCGACTGCCGCGTCGGTGCGGGTCGGCGATATCGCGACCCTCGCCACCACGATGGTCGTGCGCGAGGATTCGCTCACGCTGTTCGGTTTCGCCACCACGTCCGAGCGCGACCTGTTCGAGCTCGTGCAGACTGTGAGCGGGGTCGGCCCGCGCCTGGCTTTGGCAATGCTGGCGATCCATCCACCCGACGTCCTCCGCGCGGCTATTGCCGGTGGTGACCTCGCAACTCTGGTCAAGGTCCCGGGAATCGGTAAGAAGGGTGCTGAACGCATCGTCCTGGAACTCAAGGACAAGGTCGGCACGATCCGCGCTGCCGGCCACACCGCTTCGGCTCTCGATGCAGACTCCGGCGGTGACCAGGATCAGGTGGTCGACGCGTTGATCGGACTCGGCTGGTCTGCCAAACAAGCACAGGATGCGCTGGTCCGGGTCACCGACGCGCAGCCCGCCGAGCGCGAGATCTCGACCCTGCTACGCAGCGCGTTGCGGGAGTTGGGTCGGTGAACGAGGACGTGCAGGACGATGAGTCCTACGACGCCACTGCGCGCATCGTCGATCCTGGCGGGCGCGGCGACGACGAGGATCGCCGGTTGGACGCGGCGCTTCGACCGCGACGACTGGCCGAATTTCCCGGGCAGCCCAGGGTCCGCGACCAATTGGGCCTGCTGTTGGAGGCTGCGCGCCGCCGTGGATCGCCGCCGGACCACGTGCTGCTCTCCGGGCCTCCAGGGCTCGGAAAGACCTCGTTGGCGATGATCATCGCCGCCGAGTTGGAGCAGCCGATCCGGATTACCAGTGGTCCCGCGATCCAGCACGCAGGCGACCTGGCTGCCGTTTTGTCGTCACTGGCTGAGGGTGAGGTGCTCTTCCTGGACGAGATCCACCGGATGGCCCGCCCAGCCGAGGAGATGCTCTACCTGGCGATGGAGGACTTCCGGGTCGACATCATCGTCGGCAAAGGGCCTGGCGCCACCGCGATCCCGTTGGAACTCCCGCCGTTCACGGTCGTCGGCGCCACGACCCGGGCAGGTCTACTTCCCGCTCCGCTGCGTGATCGGTTCGGTTTCACCGGCCATCTCGATTTCTACGCAACCGAGGACCTGGCCGCGATCCTCACTCGGAATGCACAGTTGCTGGGTGTCGACAGCACGCCACAAGGCATCAATGAGATGGCCGGTCGGTCCCGGGGCACGCCGCGCGTCGCGAACCGGTTGCTACGGCGGGTTCGCGATTACGCACAGGTACACGGCAACGGGGTTGTCGATCTCAGTGCTGCACACGCCGCACTTGAACTCTTCGACGTCGACGACCGGGGATTGGACCGGCTGGACCGTGCGGTGCTGGATGCCCTGTGTCGACGATTCGGTGGGGGACCAGTTGGTCTGTCGACGTTGGCAGTGGCAGTGGGTGAAGAAGCCGACACGGTCGAGACCGTGGCCGAGCCATATCTGGTCCGTGAGGGGTACCTCGTGCGGACGCCGCGCGGTCGCGCAGCGTCGCCGATGGCGTGGGAGCACCTCGGTCTGACCCCGCCGAACCCGGTCGTCGGCGGGCCGCAACTGAGCTTCGGGAGCGTCGACGGCCGATTCGGTGGGGCCGCCTCGGGCTCGGACTGAAGACCGCGCATCCCCGCGCGCCGGTTGGGCAGGCCAGCAAGCTGACCTAGACTCTGCGGCTGGTACGCCGACCACGCCTGTGATTCCTGAACTGGGGTCCTCGTGGCGTCATCTCCCGAACAATTCGAAGGACGTCTCGTCTCATGCGCTCTCTCGTAGCAGCCCAGTCAGGTGGCTCCGGCTCAGGCGGTAGCTCGTTCCTGCTCCTCGGATTCGTCGTTCTGCTGGGCCTGTTGTTCTTCATCTCCAGCAAGCGCAAGCGCCGCCAGGCGCAGGCTCAGCAGGAGAGCCTGGAAATCGGCTCACGCGTCAGCACCACCTCCGGCATGTTGGGGACGCTGGTCGCGATGGACGACAAGACAGCGACAATCCGGGTGAGCCCGGGCGTCGAAATCGAGTTCATCCGACGGGCGATCGTCCCCCGCGCAACTCTGCTGCCGAGTGAGTCCGCTGATGGGGAACCCTCGAGCGACGGCGGTGCGTTCTCCCTCGAGAAGGACACGTCGGACAGCTGGGGAAGCACCGACGGCCGCAACGAACACGATCCCCGCTCGGAGGCCTGAGGCACGGTGGCAACACGCACACGACGCACCACGCCGGGGGGTCGTCCCGTTCGTGTACTGGTCGCCCTCACTGCACTGATCATCGCCCTGTTCGCCGGTATCGGGGCAAGTGTCGGCCTAGGGGACCCGAGTGGCCAGTGGACTCCGAAGCTGGGTCTGGACCTCGAGGGTGGCCGACAGATCGTTCTCAAACCAACGGTCGGCAAAGGCCAGCAGGTCACGGCCGGTCAGGTCACCCAGGCGGTCGACAGAATCCGCCAGCGGGTCAACGGCAACGGTGTCACCGAGGCGCAAGTCAGCACCCTCGGCGCAGACAGCATCCAAGTCTCACTGCCCGGGAATCCCAGCCAGGAAACGTTGAATGCGCTGGCACAGTCCTCTCAGTTGTTCTTCCGTGCGGTGATCACCACTACCGCCGACGTCCCGCCGAGCTTCGATTTGCCGACGCCGTACGTCGCGCCGCCAGCGACGGTGGCGCCGAAAACTCCTGCCGTCAAGCCGTCGGCGAGCCCGTCACCCTCAGGTACGACCGCCAACGCAGTTCTGCCGCAGGCGTTCAAGGCCGCGACGAGCACTCCCACTCCCACTCCCAGCGGCCCCGCAAAGAGCGCCCCCGCTGTCAGCGGACTGGACGCCAGTTCGCCTGCGTGGGAGCAGCGCCCGGTCAGCAAGACCTGGGTCATCAACGGACTCGCCAAGGCGGGTGACACCTACGGACAGTTGCTGCAGAACTACTCCTGCTCCAACAACAACCCCGCGCTGGGGCCGACAGCGGCGAAATGGCAGCAGATCTCCTCCGAGATCCCCAAGGGTGAACCGACCGTTGCCTGTGAGGACGCAGTGTCGCAGCCGGGACAGCCTGCTACAGCTGCGCAGAAGTACCTCTTCGGTCCGTCCGAGGTGGTCGGCGGGGAGATCACCGACGCCAGCTTCGCGCAGGCGACGAATCAGCAGGGCACTCCCACCGGCGAGTACAAGGTTGACCTGACCTTCAATAGCAAGGGATCCGACGCCTTCCTGAAGGTCACCACGCGCGTTTCCAAACTGCCCGCGCCGAGAAACAGGTTCGGCATCGTCGTTGATGGCAAGGTGATCTCCGCTCCGACGACGGTACCGATCTCTGGCGGAAAAGCAGAGATCAGTGGCAACTTCACCGAAGCCAGCTCCAAGACCCTGGCCAACCAGTTGAAGTTCGGCGCCTTGCCCTTCTCTTTCGAAGAGCTCACCTCCAGTCAGATCAGCCCGCAACTGGGGGCGACCCAGCTGCGTGATGGCATCATCGCCGGGATTATCGGCTTGCTCCTGGTTGTGCTCTACTCCCTTGCGCAGTACCGGTTGCTCGGTCTGGTCACGATCTTCTCGCTCGTTACTGCCGGCATCA
>JBBPZD010000105.1:0-5719 GCA_038199265.1 Actinomycetales bacterium
GGGATCGGGGCTGGACATGTTGACCGGCCCGGTGATCTCGGGATGATCGATCAGGTGAAGGACAGCTCGAACCTGGTCTGGAAGCGAGATCCAGGACCACCACTGCTTACCGGAACCGAGCGGCCCGCCGAGGCCCAGCTTCGCCAACCGCATGACCTGTTTCATCGATCCTTCGTGGGCATCGAGGACCAGGCTGGTGCGCAGGAAGCACGTGGGGTGGCCTGCTGCTTCGGCAGGGGCCGCTGCGCCCTCCCACAGTTGGGTGACGTCGCCGAGGAAAGAATCGCCGGGCGCGCCGTTCTCGTCCATGATCTTGTCGCCGCATTCGCCGTAGTACGACATACCGGAGGCGCTGACCAGTCGAACCGGACTCGACATCTCTGCCAGGGCCCGTGCCACGGTCGCGGTCGAGGACACCCGAGACTCGGTGATGGTCTGTTTGTAGGACTCGGTCCAGCGGTGATCGCCGATACCGGCCCCCGCCAGGTTGACCACTGCGGTCACCCCGGCGAGGTCGCCCACTTCCAGCCGACCGTTCGCCGGATCCCACTGCACCTCGTCTGGTGCGCCGGGGGACCGGCGCACCAGACGGACGACCTCATCGCCTCGCGACGTCAGGCGCTGGGTCAAAGCGGTGCCGATCAGACCTGAGGATCCGGTGACGGCAACTCGCTGCGACATGTGTGCTCCTTCTGCCCCGATGTGTCGGGCTATCTGTGGCCTACAGGATCAGACGTCGAAGGCGCCGATTTCGAGGCGTTCCTTCATCGTCCCGAGGAACCGTGCCGCGTCGGCACCGTCCACGATGCGGTGGTCGTAGGACAACGCGAGGTAGACCATCGAGCGGATGGCGATGGTCTCGCCGCCGTCCCCGTCCTTCATCACGACCGCACGCTTGACCACCGAACCAGTACCCAGGATCGCGACCTGCGGCTGGTTGATGATCGGGGTGTCGAACAGCGCGCCACGACTGCCGGTGTTGGTCAGCGTGAACGTGCCACCGCCGAGCTCGTCCGGCGTTACCTTGTTGTCGCGGGTCCGTGTCGCCAGGTCACCGATTTTGCGCGCCAACCCGGCGATGTTCAGATCGCCCGCGTCCTTGATGACCGGGACGAAAAGACCCTTCGGAGTGTCGACGGCAATACCGAGGTTCTCACTCGGGTGGTAGACGATCGAGTCCTCTTCGACGCTGGCGTTGACGACGGGGTGGACCTTCAGTGCCTCTACCGCTGCGAGTGCGAAGAAAGGCAGGAAGCTGAGTTTTACGCCCTCGCGTTCGGCAAACCCGGCCTTCGTGCGATCACGCAACCGAGCGATCTTGGTGACGTCCACCTCGACCACGGTGGTCAATTGAGCCGACACCTGCAGAGACTCGACCATCCGCGTGGCGACGAGCTTGCGCATCCGGCTCATCTTCTCGGTCGTGCCGCGCTTGGCGGAGACCTCAGGAATCGCAGCCTGCTTAGCTGGCGCGTTCCGCTCTGCTGCCGGGGCCGATTCCACGGCAGCAGGTTCTACGGGAGTGGCAGCAGCGCTCTTGGCCTGCTCTGCTGCTTCCAGGACGTCCTGTTTGCGGACCCGCCCACCGATGCCGGTGCCTTTGAGCGACGTCAGATCGACATCGTGCTGAGCCGCGAGCTTGCGAACGAGCGGCGTCACGTAGACCGACTGCTCGGAATCAGAAGAAGAGCGGGACTTGTCCGAATCGGCCGCGACCGGCTGCTCGGGCTCTGAGGCGAGAGTTTTTTCCTGCTCCTTGGTAGGCGCTGGAACCTTCTCTTCCTCCTTCGTCTCGGGTTCCTCAGCCGCGGGCGCTGGCTTGGACTCGGGCTTCTTAGCTTCCGGCTCAGCCTTCTTCGCCTCGGGCTCAGCCTTCTTCGAACCACCACCGGCGGAGCCGCCGATGACTGCCAACCCGGCGCCGACCTCTACGGTCTCGTCCTCCTGGGCAAGGATCTTGGTGAGCTTTCCGGCTGCGGGGGAGGGAACTTCGGTGTCGACCTTGTCGGTGGAGACCTCGAGCAGCGGCTCGTCGACCTCGACATCGTCACCCTCAGCCTTCAGCCAACGCGTGATGGTGCCCTCGGTGACAGACTCGCCGAGTGCCGGCATCGTGACCGTCTCACCCTCGCCGTCAGACTCGTCGGAAGAGCCCGAGTCATCGGGCGCGGACTCCTGCGCTGCGTCTTGAGCTGAAGCGTCGTCTTCGGTGTTCTGAGCATCGGGTTCGGCAGCCGCAGACGGCGCGACTGCGTCAGAGCCCTTGTCCTCGGAGGCCGGGGCGTCACCATCACCGATGACAGCGAGGTCGGCACCGACCTCGACCGTCTCGTCTTCCTGCACGAGGATCTCCTGCAGGGTTCCTGCCACTGGAGACGGCACCTCGGTGTCGACCTTGTCGGTGGAGACTTCCAGTAAGGGCTCGTCGACCGCTACTTCGTCGCCCACTTCTTTGAGCCACCGGGTCACGGTGCCCTCGGTGACGGATTCTCCAAGAGCGGGCATGGTCACGCGTTCAGACATGGCCGTCATTCTCCTTTATTCGGGGGCAGATTGCTGGGGGTCTCAAGGATGAGCATGCAGGGGTTTCCCTGCGAGTGCCAGATGCGCTTCGCCGAGAGCCTCGTTCTGGGTGGGGTGAGCATGTACGAGCGAAGCTACATCGTCCGGGAACGCCTCCCAGCCGATGATCAGTTGAGCCTCGCCGGCCTGTTCACTCATCCGCGCTCCGATCATGTGGACCCCTACGACAGGACCATCGACGCGGCGGACGAGCTTGACGAAACCCTGAGTCTGCAGGATTTGACTTTTGCCGTTGCCACCGAGGTTGTACTCGTAGGTGGCGATGTCGTCGCCGAACTTCTCCCGGGCGCGTTCCTCGGTCAATCCGACGGCGGTGATCTCAGGCTCGCAGTAAGTAACGCGAGGAATCGAGTCTTCCTCGATCGGTGTCGGCGACAAGTCGGCGATGTCCTCGGCGACGAAGATCCCTTGTGCGAAACCCCGGTGAGCCAATTGCAGGCCGGGCACGATGTCACCCACTGCGTAGACACCGGTGACCCCAGTGCGGCAGCGCTCGTCGGCCACCACAAACCCTCGGTCGACCTGGATCCCTGCCTCTTCGAAGCCGAGTCCATCGGTGACCGGGCCGCGCCCGACGGCCACCAGCAGTAGATCGGCTGTGAGTGTGTCCCCTGATGCGAGCGTGATGGTCACTTCAGCGTCACCATCGACTGCAGATTCGAAGCTCGTGTCGGTGCGGACCTCGATCTTGCGTTTCTTGAATGCACGTTCCAACGCTTTGGACACTGCCGCATCCTCGCCGGCAACCAATCGGGGCAGTGCTTCGACGATGGTCACCCGCGAACCGAAGGAACGGTAGATCGAGGCGAACTCGACGCCGATGACACCGCCGCCCAGGACGACGACCCGATCGGGCACGTCGTCAAGGGTGAGGGCCTCGGCGCTGGTCACTATCCGCCCACCTATCTCCAGGCCCGGAAGCAGTCGTGGCCTTGACCCGGTCGCGAGCACCACGTGTCGGCCGGTGACCACCCGCTCGCCCACCGTAACGGTGGTGGGCGACGTCAGCCGTCCGGATCCTTCGATGTATTCCACGTGGTGGGCTTTGACCAGGCCCTGCAGACCCTTGTGCAGTCGAGCGATGACGCCGTCTTTGTAGGCGTTCACAGCAGGCATGTCGATGCCCTCGAACGTAGAACGCACCCCGAACTTCCCGCCGTCCCGGGCCGCGTCCGCTACCTCACCTGCATGCAGGAGGGCCTTGGTCGGGATGCATCCCTGGTGCAGGCAGGTACCACCGAGTTTGGACTTCTCGACCAGCGCCACTGTCAAACCGAGCTCGGTCGCCCGCAGGGCGCATGCGTACCCGCCGCTTCCACCGCCCAGCACGACGATGTCGAAGTTGTCGGTCTGCTGCGTAACAGTGGATTCCGGGTCAGTCATGGTGGTCAACGTTCCTATGCCTCAGTTCCAGAAGTAGCTGTTGCGTGGTGCGCCCGACCGCGGTCAGCATCGTCCTTCTGCAAGCGCGACGAGCGTGCGGACGGCATACCCGGTGCCGCCGAACGGCGTGTATCCGTGCGGCTTCTCGTTGTACGCAGGACCAGCGATGTCCAGGTGGGCCCATGCCAGTTGCGAGCCGTCCGCGGCGTCCCCGACGAACTCCCGCAGGAAGAGTGCCGCGGATATGAGGCCGCCCGCACGTCCACCGGTGTGTTTGACGTCGGCGATCTTCGAGTCGAGACCTGGCCGCAGGTCCTCCAGTAACGGCATCGGCCAGGCGGCCTCACCCACTCGCTGAGCTGCTGCTGCAATTTCCGCGCTCACTGCCTCCTGGTTGCTCACGATGGCTGCGATGCGTTCGCCGAGGGCGACCACTGCGGCTCCGGTCAGCGTCGCGACGTCGATGGTGAGGTCGGGGGACAGGCGTGAGGCGAAGCTGAGCCCGTCGGCCATGACCAAGCGGCCCTCGGCATCGGTGTTGATGATCTCGACCGTCTTGCCGTTGGGCATCCGGACGACGTCGCCGGGTCGCTGAGCGTCAGCGCCGGTCATGTTCTCGGCCAGGCACAGATATCCGGTGATGGCGATCGGCAGCTCCAGCGCTGCGATAGCTTCGATCGTTGCCGCTACCGCGGCCGCGCCGCCCATATCGCACTTCATCGTGATCATGCTGTCGGCAGGCTTGAGGCAGAGGCCGCCGGAATCGAACGTGATGCCTTTACCGACGAGGGCGATATGCACCGACGCCTTGCGCGGCGCGTAGCTCAGGGTCGCGAGGCGTGGTGGGCGCGCAGAACCCCGGCCGACACCGACCAGCCCACCGCAGTCGTTCTTCTCGAGTTCAGCTTCTTCGGTGATCTCGACTTTGACCTTCGTGCCGGCGAAGCGCTTGCGCACTGTCTGAGCGAACGAGTCGGGGTAGAGGTCCAGCGGGGGCATGTTGACCAGGTCACGAGCCCAGTTCTGAGCCGCGGCGACCGTCTGCGCGCGCTGAACCAGTGCTTTGGCCTCTTTGCCGGAAGCGCTGGGTGTATGGACCAGGACCTCGGCCACAGGTGCCTTGGGGTCCTTGGTCTTGTACGCGGTGTAGGCGTAGGAGCCGAAGAGTGCGCCTTCAACCGTTGCCGTCAGCAGCTGCGTCTGTGTCGTCGGGAAGGCCAGATACGCACGCTCGGTGCCCTGCAGCGAGCGGGTCGCAGCACCTGCCGCGCGCCGGACCGCCTCGTCATCGGTTGCGACAGGCGCACCAGAGAGCCCAGAGCCAGCTGCCACCAGGAGGTTCCCGGCCTCTGCGATTCCGGTGATCTTCTGCACTTCGTCAGCTGCACCCTTGGCCTGCAACACCTCGAGTGCGGCATCGATCTGGTCCCAGCTGCTCGTGGACAGGGCCTCGGTGCGCACGCACGATGCTCCTGCCCGCGTTTGCGAACCTTTACAGGTCAGGACGACGGTCACATCGGCCCCACCAGGAGCGCTGTCGGTGGTCAGAGAAACTGTCGTAGTCACGTGCTGATCCTTTCGGGGACGGAGCCGAGATCATGCCTGCGGCGACTGTACGCGTGTCGGATCGACCGACGGGTGCGTACGGTGACGGCATGACCTCCATACCCTCCGACGCCTCGCCCGAACCCGTTCCCGCTGAGCAGGCCAGGACCTCACCGCTGGATGCCAGGCACCGGGAACTCGGGGCCAA
>JBBPZD010000106.1:0-3610 GCA_038199265.1 Actinomycetales bacterium
GCGGACTTCACCAGCGGGTGGTATCCGTAGCGGCCGGCGTGCAGGATCTGCAGGGCGATGCGACCACCGGCCTCGTGAACCGCATCGGTGATGACTCGGTGCTTATCGGCAGCACGGCTGTTCGTCAGCTGCGATCCAGCGGGCAGCAACCATCCAGTGCGGTCCGGTGCGAACCCACCGGTAATCATCAAAGCAACCCCGCCGCGCGCGCGCTCGGCGAAGAACTCGGCGAGGTCCCCGAAGTGCTTCGCGCGATCTTCCATGCCGGTGTGCATCGACCCCATCACGACCCGATTGGGCAGCGTAATGCTACCGATGGTGATCGGAGAGAGCAGACGGTCGTAGGGCATCAGATTCCTTGCTGTCACGGGTTCGAAGACTCGGGGTAACGAGCCTGGAGGAGTTCGAGCATCTCCTCGAACCAGCCTACGTACGCCTCCTCCTGCAGGATTCCGCCGCGCAACACGAGGTATGCCGGAAACCGGTCGTCGGGTAGCGCGGCCGGGTCGCCGAAGTTCACTTCGGCGTCGACTTCGTAGCGCAACAGCCGCTCCTGATGCAGAGCCCGCTTCTGACGGATGTCCGCTATCACCGCAGCTCGGTCACCGAACGGCATTGCTCGCACCTTCACGGCGAACTCACTACGAATTGGCTCCACGCGGCTGGGTGTGGTCGTCCAGTCCGCCAACCTTCGGCGTCCTTCTGCGGTCAGTTCGTAGATCTTGGTGTCGGCGCGACCCTGCCGCGGACGGACGGTGCCCACCACCGAGCCGACCTCTTCCATGAGAACCAGTGCCCGGTAGATCTGCTGGTGGGTAGCTGTCCAGAAGAATCCGAAGGTCGCATCGAAACGACGTGTCAGGTCCGATTCAGAGGCGGCGCGTTCGGCCAGTGACGTGAGAATCGCGTGCTCCAGGGCCATCCGCTGAGTATGCAAGGTAGCGGGCATCAAAGGGTGAGCAGCCGCCTGGTTGTTTGATACTCGCCGGGCGAGCAGGCATCGGAAACTATCAAGCTCGCCTTGCAACCCCACCCTGACCGGCGAGCTGGTCTAGCGTGCACTGTCCGCCTGTGAGCGCAGCACCTGCAGCACCGTCTTGTCGACGAACCCGTCGCGCATCCGCAGTTCGAAGTTCTCAACACCGGCCCAACCATCGAGGCTGTCGTAACCGAGCGTCCGCAGATGCCGGTGCACTTCCTCGGCGAGCGGTCCCTTCATCGGTAGGAGATCCTGCGGGGACGGAGCCTTGAAGAGCAGGTCGTGCATCTCCAGCAATCGACCCAACTCGGTGACCGGATCGGTGTGGTCATCGACCCGCAGGTCGTAGGCCAGGTCGTCCCCCGGCGTGTACCCGCCCGCGTCGGAGACCACATACAACGCGGCGGACTGACGGCCCCGACGATCCCCGCCAGCAGCATCTCCGGCGACCAGCGCTGCGTACAGCCGCTCTGCCAGCGGCTTGTCCATGCCGCCCGACCAGGCCGCGTACATTGCATCGACCACCTCGGGGCCGGTCAGGATGTTGCCCTGGATCGCGACGTTGCTCGAGGCGATCCCGCCGGCCCACTCGTTGCAGTCGCGCCCCGTATATGTCACCCCATGGCCCTCGGCGTCGACGATTCCTACTTGTCGTTCCTCGCGATTTCCGTCGGCTTCGAGCAGATCCTGAAGCGTCTGATCGGCGTCGGCGCCGTCCGCCAACGCCTTCAAGCCATCCCGTTTGTACAACGTGTTCGCGAGGGACTGGGTCGCGATGGCGCCCACCCTCAGGCGGGCCGCAGGCACCGCTGCGCCCACCCCGAGGAACTTGGAGGCAACGGCAACACCCAGGTCACCGGTTGACGGATCACGTCCGACAATGGAGAAGGTCATGGCCCGCAGGCTACTGACTCAACCTTCTTCGTGCCTGCCGCGTATTGATCAATCTGGTCCTGCGGCACTACCCGGACATGTGCGAACGCGACCCGCGAAGCTGTTGGGGATCAGCGTCGGCACAGTGAACAGCAGTGCATCCCGCGGTCTGGCCACCATGCGAGCCGCCATGACTGCCTCACCTGCACAGGACGGAACGAGCGAGCACGAGGAGAGCCGACCTTCATCGAGACCCTGCTGAGCGAAGCGCCGTGCCGACGCCCGCGATGAGCGTGCCGCTGACACCGTAATCGCCGGAGCCAAACGCACCAGTCGTCATCGCCGTGTGAACTCCACCGCCTTCGGTCTGGGGGTGCGCGGTGGAACATCGGTGCTGACTACTTCTCCTCGGCTGGCGAACATGGGCAGGTCGAACCCTTCTCGAACGCTGATCCCAGCTGTGCAGGACCCCACTGACGACGTTTCCTCGTGAGTGGGGTCCTTGTTGTCAACGGGTTACTGCAGCCATTCGTCGGACTGCTTCACGGATCACCTCGGGTGACGTGGCGAGGTTGAACCGCACGAACTGCCCGCTGGCAGGGTCGTAATTCGCGCCAGCGCTCAGTGCTACTTTGCCATCGTCGAGGAACGTCGCCGCAGGGTCGTCCAGACCGAGCGCTGAGCAGTCCAGCCAGGCGAGGTAGGTGGCTTCTGCCTCGATCATCCGGACGGTCGGAAGGTGTTCCGCCAGCAAGTGCCGCAGCAGGCTTCGTCTCTCATGCAGCTCGACGAGCAACTCCTGCAGCCATTCGGTGCCGTGCTCGTAGGCGGCGACGTGCGCGATCTCGCCGAGGTGGTTGGCGCCATGCGTGTTGACCTCGTGCAGAGTGCCGAGCGAGGCAATCGCGTCCCCACCGGGTACCGCGAGCGCGATCTTGAGCCCGGCCAGGTTCCACGACTTCGACGCACTGACCACCGCGATCCCTCGGCTCGCTCCGGGCACCGCGAGGTAGGGCGTATAGGTGACACCGGGGTGCGTGAGCGGGGCGTGGATCTCGTCGCTGATCACCAGGATCTCGTACCGATCGGCGAGCTCCGCGAGCTTCGCCAACTCCTGCGACGTGTGCACGGTGCCGACGGGGTTCTGCGGGTTGCACAGGATGTACGCCGACCCAGGGCCTGCTTCTGCGAACGCGGCTTCCAGAGCCGCCGCGTCGAGCCGGAAGTCAGCGTCGAGGTGCGCCGTCACCATGCGACGACCTAGGGACTCCACGAAACCGAAGAACGAGTCGTAACAGGGCGGGCTGAGCACCACCGCCGCATCCGCTTTCGTGCTGGCGCGGATGATCTCGGCGATGCCGATCATCACGTCGGGCAACATCATCATGGTGGTCGGGTCCGGCGCCCACCCCCAGCGAGTTTCGGCGAAGCCCGCGAACGCCTGCTCCAGCGGTCCGGGTGCCGCGTATCCGACATCCCCTCGCCGCAGTGCTGCCTCGACGGCGTCGATCACGGGCGTGCAGGGAACGCAGTCCATCTCTGCGACCCATACAGGCACGACGTCGGGGCCGTAGAGCCGCCATTTGATGCTGGTACGGGTGGCGCGCAGGTCTTCGAGGCTGGCATCGAGAATCGGCATCCGGTCATCGTCCCACCGCCCGAGATATGAGAAGCGGGGGGCGGGACGGGTGGGGGCGCGGGGGTCTAGATTAATGGTGGTGGGGGGGAGAGTGTGTTTGGGGTAAAGGCCCGCCCGCC
>JBBPZD010000107.1:0-31420 GCA_038199265.1 Actinomycetales bacterium
TGCGAGGTCGCCTGCAAGGAGTGGAACGTCATCCCGAGTGACGGCGCGCTCGACTTGACCGGCGAGTCGTTCGACAACACCTCTGACCTCGGCGCCAACTCCTGGCGGCACGTCGCGTTCATCGAGAAGTCGATCCCGGCGGCGAAGACCGATCTGCTGGGGTCTGGTGTACCCGAGTCCGATTCACATGGCGGCATGAAGTGGCTGATGTCCTCGGACGTCTGCAAACACTGCACCCACGCTGCCTGCCTGGACGTCTGCCCGACCGGCTCGCTGTTCCGCACCGAGTTCGGCACCGTGGTGGTGCAGGAGGACATCTGCAACGGCTGCGGTTACTGCGTGTCCGCGTGCCCCTACGGCGTTATAGACCAGCGCAAAGACGATGGCCGGGTCTTCAAGTGCACCATGTGTTACGACCGACTCGGCGACGGTGGTGAGCCGGCCTGCGCGAAGGCGTGCCCCACCCAGTCGATCCAGTACGGCGAGCTGGACACGCTGCGCCTTACAGCAGCTGCGCGGGTCGAGGAACTACACGAGCAGGGGGTGCCCGAGGCGCGGCTCTATGGCGATTCACCCGACGACGGGATCGGTGGAGCAGGCGCATTCTTCCTGCTGCTGGATGAACCGGAGGCCTACGGTCTACCGCCGGACCCGATTGTCACGACCCGTGACCTGGCCGGAATGTGGAAACAGGCCGGATTTGCAGCGGGCGCGTTGCTGGCCGGTGTCGCTGCATCTTTCCTGGGCGGTCGAGGGTGAGTCCGCGTAGCGATCCCGAGCCTGAGTTCACGTCGTACTACGGGCGCCCGATCCTGAAGGAGCCGACCTGGAAAGCCCCGGACATCGCCGGTTACCTGTTTGCAGGCGGACTCGCGGGAGCATCGTCCGGGCTGGGGGCAGGTGCTGCTCTGACCGGCCGGCCGGCACTGGCGAGGGTGAGCCGGGTCGGCGCTGTCGTGGCGATCGGCGCCTCGCTCGGCGCCCTGGTGCACGACCTGGGCCGACCTGCCAGGTTCATCAACATGCTCCGGGTCGCGAAGTGGACATCGCCGATGAGTATGGGCTCCTGGCTGCTGTCCGGGTATGCACCGCTCGCGGCTGTCGCCGCGTTCAGCGACGTGACGGGTCGCCTGCCGCGGATCGGACGGGCGTCAGGACTGGGGGCGGCCGTCCTCGGCACCGGTGTGGCGTCCTACACCGCAGTGCTCATCGCAGACACGGCCGTTCCCGCGTGGCACGAGGTGTGGCGGGAGTTGCCGTTCGTCTTCGTGGGGTCGGCAGCATCTGCTGCAGGCGGACTGGGTCTGCTCGCTGCACCTGTCGCGCAGACCGGCCCGGCCCAGCGCCTCGCGCTTGGGGGAGCAGCACTCGAACTGATCGTGAACGAGAGGATGACGCGCAACGCCGGGATAGTCGGTGAGACCTTCCACCAGGGTCGAGCCGGTGCGCTGTTGCGAGCGGCAAAGATCGCGACAGTCTCCGGTGCTGTCGGCGCAGCCGTCCTCGGCCGTCGTAGCCGGTGGGGCAGCGCTGCAAGCGGGGCTGCCCTGTTGGCCGGGTCCGCGCTGACGCGCTTCGGCATCTTCGAGGCCGGTCGGGCCTCGACCCTGGACCCGAAATTCGTCGTCATCCCGCAGCGCGAGCGCGCGGAAGCCAACGTGGCCGAGCCGCTGTACGCAGTCGGCTAACGGCGGGGATCGCGCCCGCGAGGTGGCTTGGCTGAAGATGGAGAAATCTGTTGTGAGTTGCGGCAGACGCCCGATCCGGGTGTACATCGACTCGATCGGCACCGATCCGACCAAGGCCGAGGTCAGCTACCAGTTCGCCAATCCTGTACGGAATCACATCAGACAGAAGTGGGTCGAACTCGGCCAGCTGTGGCACAACGACACCTGCTGACCGGTCCGGGATGTCGACCCCGGCGCACGGCGACCACAGCACCGCCGTCTTTACTTGGCGCATGACGCCGGTAGCCAGTCGATGAAGCTGCCGCGTATCCGGCTGCCCCGCACCCGTGGCATGCGCGCCCTGTGGGCAGCGGTTCTAGTGCTCGTGGTGGCAGCCGCCGGGTTCCTCGCGTTCCGGCCGGGTGAGCCCACGATCGACACGCAGGCCAAGTTCATCGCGGGAGTTCCCGAGGGTGGGTCGCCGGTCGATCTCGACACCACGCTGTACCTGCCGGCCAAGACGCCAGCCCCCGCAATTCTCCTTGCGCACGGGTTCGGCGGCTCCAAGAGCAGTCTCGACGGTCAGGCCAAGTCCCTGGCTGCCCACGGTTATGTCGTCCTTGCGTACACAGCCCGCGGATTCGGTCGCTCCGGCGGTTTGATCCACCTCGACGCACCGAAGTACGAGGTCGCCGACGCCGAGAGGCTGGTTACCTACCTCGCGACCCTGAAGCAGGTCACGAAAGACAAGCCCGGCGATCCGAAGATCGGTGTGGCCGGCGCGTCCTACGGTGGCGGGTTGGCATTGATGCTGGCCGGCAACGACGCGCGCATCGATGCCGTCGGTGCTGACATCACCTGGAACGACCTGGGCGAGGCGCTCTTCCCGAACGCCGCGCAGGGTCGACCGCCCGGTGTCTTCAAAAAGCTCTGGGCCGGTCAGCTCTTCGGAGCGGGCGCAGCACAGGGCACCGGTGGCTGCGGGCGGTTCGCTCCCGATGTCTGTTCCGCCTACCAGAAGGCTGCAGCCAGCGGGACACCGGACGCCGACATCCTGAAACTGTTGCGGGCCTCCAGTCCGGCCACAGTGGTGGACCGCATCAAGGCACCGACGCTGCTGAGCCAGGGTGAGCAGGACTCGCTCTTCCCGCTGGGGCAGGCCGACGCCAACGCCCGCGGTATCGCCAAGAACGGGACACCCACAAAGGTCATCTGGCGCAGCGGCGGCCACGACGGTGGTGGTTCCGATGACGCGCTGGTCGGTTACCTCACGAACTGGTTCGACCCGGTTCTGCGCGGCAAGGGCACGCTGAACACCTCGTTCCAGGCGTCGTTGACGGGGGCGGCCCTCTCGACGCAGGACGGGCGGAACATCGACCAGATCGTGCGAGTCAAGGGCGGTTACGGGGTGGGTAAGAAGGAAACGGTCACGGTCACCGGAGAATCCAGCACCATCTACGCGCCCGCCGGCGGCAGTCCGGCAGCGGTCACCGCTGTGCCCGGTATCGGGGGTCTGCTCGGGCAGGCTGCCGCGCTGACCGGCGGGGCTGGTCTCAGCAGCGTTCCCGGTCAGGTCGCATCGTTTGCTTCGACGCCGTTGCCCAAGGGTGTCCTGGTCGCCGGTTCCTCGACCGTGCCTCTGCGGGTCACCACGAAGACAAGTACCGACGCCACCCTCTTCGCCTCGCTGCACGACGTGTCGGCTGAAGGTAAAGACACCCTGCCGTCCGGGCTCGTCGCTCCGATTCGGTTGACCGGGTTGCAACCCGGTGTGCCGACCGACATCACCGTGACCCTCCCCGGGATCGTTCAGCAGGTACCGGCCGGACACCGGCTGGTCGTCAAGGTCGCTTCGACAGATCTCGCCTACCGGTTGCCGCAGACCGCGCGCAGCTACGACATCGCGCTCGGCGGCCCGGCGCTGTCGGTCGCCACTGTTACCGGTGAGACCAGCCAGGACGGCCGACCGTGGCCGTGGCTGATAGCGGGTCTGCTCGCGATGGCCGCCTTCGTGATCGGCGCCGTGGTGGCGGGCCTGCGCCGTACCCGCAGGCGTGGGGTGACCAAGGAACTGGAAACGATTCCAGTGAGTATCGAGGGCCTGAGCAAGGAGTACTCGGACGGCTACCGCGCGGTCGATGACGTCACTTTCCGGGTCGAACCCGGCCAGATCGTCGGACTGCTGGGGCCCAACGGCGCCGGAAAGACAACTCTGCTGCGTGTTCTGATGGGCCTGATCGCGCCGACAGCCGGGTCGGTTCGCGTGTTCGGTCAACTCATCGAACCTGGCGCCCCCGTGCTGTCGCGGACCGGTGTCTTCGTGGAGGGCCCGGGTCTGTTGCCGCACCTGTCCGGGCGGGCCAACCTGCACCTTTTCTGGGCAGCGACAGGCCGCCCGGAAGATGAGGCCGACTTCGAGACCGCGCTGGAGATCGCCGGGCTCGGGGCGTCCATCGAACGCCGGGTCAAGACCTACAGCCAGGGTATGCGTCAGCGCTTGTCCATTGCCCAGGCGATGCTCGGTCTGCCCGAGCTTCTGATCCTGGACGAACCGGCCAACGGCCTGGACCCGCCGCAGATCATCGAGATGCGACAGGTACTGCGCCGATACGCCGAGACCGGGCGCACCGTCCTGCTGTCCAGTCACCTACTGGACGAGGTCGAGCAGACCTGTACCCACGTCGTGGTTATGCACAAGGGTCGCCTGGTCACGACCGGTTCGGTCGACGAGATCGTCGGAGCCGTCTCGGGGCCTGCCCAGCTCGCCGTACCCGATTCCGGACGAGCGATCAGGGTCCTCGCTGCGGCCGGCATCAGTGCCGACGAGGTGTCCACCAGGCACTCCCTCGAAGAAGTCTTCATGCAACTGGTCGGAGATGAGCTGTGAGTAATTCCACGACCGGTCGTGCAATGAGCGACGCAGCAACCCGGCGCGGCGTCAGCGACCGGCTCGCCAACCTGCCGCCAGTGGGTAGCGACAGTTTCGCGCCGGGGCGCACCTTGCGTCTGCGGGTCGAGTTCACTCGCCAGCTACGACGTCGGCGTACTCAACTCTCGGCACTGCTGCTGTTGGTGCTGCCGGTCATCATCGCCATCGCCTTGAAAGTCAACGGCTCCGGCGGGAGTTCCCGTGGCGGCTCCGGCTCTGGGAACGGCGCCGGTGGCGCAGGTGGGTCGGGCTCGGCTCTGATCGACCTGGGCAGCGCCGGTGCTGCCAACTTCGCGTTCTACTGCGAATTCGCCTCCGCGGCCTTCTTACTGGTGGTGATCGTCGCGCTCTTCTGCGGTGATACCGTCGCCAGCGAAGCGAGTTGGTCCTCGCTGCGCTATCTGCTCGCGATCCCCGTCCCGCGGTCAAGACTGCTGCGACAGAAGCTGATAGTTGCGCTGGCTTTGAGCCTGGGCGCCAACCTGCTGATCCCGGTCTGGTCGTTCCTGGTGGGGGGTGCGTTCTTCGGTTGGGCACCTGCGCAGTCCCCGCTCGGTGGAACCTTCGGCACCTACGAGGGCATCTGGCGACTGGTGATCATCGTGGGCTACGTCAGCCTCCAGTCGCTGCTGGTCGCCTCGCTCGCGTTTTTGTTGAGCGTGCTGACCGACGCGCCGCTCGGCGCGGTCGGGGGTTCGGTGCTGCTCGTCGTGGTGTCGAATATTTTGGACGCCATCACCGCGCTCGGCTCCTACCGAAATTTTCTGCCGACCCACTTCCAGTACTCCTGGCTGGATGCCCTGGGCCCGGCAGTGAACTGGAACGACATGATCCGCGGCAGCGGGGTGGCCCTGATCTTCTCGGCGGTGTTCTTCGCCCTCGCATGGTGGCGTTTCGAGCGCAAGGACATCGTCAGTTGAAAGTTCGAGCCCGTTGATTCCGCTACTGCCGCTACGGTAACCGCGTGACCCAGAGCCAAAGCCAGTCGCACGGTCAGAGCCAGTCGCAGAGCCAGACTCAGGGCAGCTCGGGCAGTCAGGTGTTCGAGGGATATCAGTCCGCTGCCGGCACGTTCGATGAGATGTACGACGGCACCGATTGCCGCAGTGACTACATGGGTATCCGGCGGCAGATGCAGCGACTGTCGATGCAGGAGGTACAGGCCCGCGCGGACTACCTGGGTCACTCCTATCTCGACCAGGGCGTCACCTTCGACATCGGAGGCGAGGAACGGCCTTTTCCCATCGATATCGTGCCGCGACTGATCGAGGCGCAGACCTGGGCGCACGTCGAGGCCGGGGTAGCACAGCGTGTCCGGGCGCTCGAGGCCTTCCTGGCTGACATCTACGACGAAGGCCAGGTGTTCCGCGACGGCGTGATCCCGCGCCGGGTGGTCACCAGCAGCCCGCACTTCCTGCGTGTCGCGAAAGGCATCGACTACCCCCGCGGCGTTCGGGTGCACGTCTCCGGGATCGATCTGGTCCGCGACGGCAACGGTGACTTCCGGGTGCTGGAGGACAACGTCCGGATCCCCTCGGGCGTCTCCTACGTCATCTCCAATCGGCGCGCGATGTCGGCCGCCCTGCCCGAGGTGTTCGCCCACCACCGCATCCGGCCGGTATCGCAGTACCCGGCCAAGTTGCTCGCCAGCCTCCGCGCGTGCGCGCCCAGTGGCATCACCGATCCGACCGTGGTCGTGCTCACCCCTGGTGCCTTCAACGCCGCCTACTTCGAGCACGCTCTGCTCGCTCGGCTGATGGGTACCCGACTGGTCGAGGGCCGCGACCTGGTCGCACAGAACGGCAGGGTCTCGGTGCGTACGACGCATGGCCTACGACCGGTGCATGTGATCTACCGTCGGGTCGATGACGAATTCCTCGACCCGGTGCACTTCCGCCGCGACTCGATGCTCGGTGTGCCGGGTCTGCTCAACGCAGCTCGGGCGGGCAACGTCACGATCGCCAACGGCGTCGGTAACGGGGTCGCCGACGACAAGCTGACCTACACCTACGTCCCGGATCTGATCCGCTACTACCTGGGTCAGGAACCGATCCTGCCGAACGTCGACACCTGGCGCATGGAGGACCCCGAGCATCGCGCCGAGGTGCTGGACCGGTTGGCCGAACTGGTCGTCAAGCCGGTCGACGGCGCGGGCGGTAAGGGCATCATCATCGGCCCGCGCGCCACCAAGGCCCAACTGGACGAGATGCGTCAACGACTGATCGCCGACCCGCGCGGCTGGATCGCCCAGCCGGTGATTCAACTGTCGACGGTTCCGACCCTGATAGACGACAAGATGGCGCCGCGGCACGTCGATCTGCGACCGTTCGCCATAAACGACGGCGAGAAGGTATGGGTGCTTCCCGGTGGCCTGACGCGCGTCGCGCTACCGGAGGGGGAGTTGATCGTGAATTCGAGCCAGGGCGGCGGGTCCAAGGACACCTGGGTGCTGGCAGGTTCGCGTAGCGAACCGGAGCCGCCACCGTCTCCCGCCCAGGAGGGATCGGTGGTGCACCCGTCGCTGCGGGCAGGGCGCACGGTATCGCCGGATGAGCCGACGCAGGCTCTCCTCGCCGATGAAGAACCCAGGCCTGCTGTGTCTTCTTACGGAGGTGAGCGATAGATGTTGAGTCGAATCGCCGAGGCGTTGTTCTGGATCGGCCGTTACGTCGAACGCTCTGAGTGCACCGCACGCATCCTGGACACCTACCTGCAGCTGCTCATCGAAGACCCGGTGATCGACCAGGAAGCGACCTGTCGGTCGGTGATGGCGGCGATGGGTATCCAGTACGACGAGGAGGGGGCTACACCCGACCCCCAGATGTTGCTGCAGACCCTGCTGTTGGATCGCACTGCACCCCAGTCGATCGCCTACTCGATCGAGAATGCACGCGAGAACGCGCGTCGATCGCGCGAGGTGGTCTCGACCGAGGTCTGGGAAGGCCTCAACACGACCTACAACGCGGTGCTGGCCGGGCAACTACGCCAGCGTCGGCCAGCAGACGCCTTCAGGTTCGTCCGTGAACGTACGAGCATGATCTCAGCGCTCGCCGACAGCACTCAGAGCCATGACGACGGATGGCAGTTCATCGTGCTGGGTCGCAGTATCGAGCGAATCGACATGACCGCTCGGTTGATCACGATGGGCAACTACGTGTCCGGGCCGAACGGTGCGTGGGCACTCACGCTTCGTGCCTGTGGTGCATCCCATGCCTTCACCCGGGTGTACCGGGCTACCGAATCACCGAGAGCCGCAGCGGAGTTCCTGCTGTTGGACCGGCTTTTCCCGCGGTCGATCTCGCACCTGCTGGAGCAGGCCGGTCACTGCCTGGAAGAGTTGGACCCGCGCTCGCGTCGGGTCGGTTTCGGTGGAGACGCGGCCCGCATCATCGGTCAGGCTCACGCCAGGCTGTCCTACCTACCGCTGACCGATCTGGTGACCGACCTGCCCAGGGAGATGGAAGAACTTCAGCGCGTGTGCGCGGGAGCTACCCAGGCGATCGCAGGGCGATATTTCGAGGGCGTCGTGGCGCCTGAGTGGATGACGGAGGCATTGTGAGTGTGACACTCCGGCTGGTGCATCGCACCGGCTACACCTACACCGGACCGGCGACGCAGTCCTACAACGAGGCACGGTTGACTCCGTTGTCCAGTTCACGGCAGACGGTGCTGCACTCGCGGGTCGAGGTCACCCCGACCCCCTGGGTGAATCAGTGGACCGACTACTGGGGCAGCACGGTCACCTCATTCGAGCTGCATGAACCGCACGAAGAGCTCAAGGTCGTCTCGATCAGCACGGTCCTCGTCGACGGGCACCAGGCGGAGGCCACCGGAATGGACTGGGCGGGGTACGGCGAGTCCTGCGTTGTTGATGAGTTCGAAGAGCTGCTGCGCATCGGGCCGAAGACGAGGCCGAGCGACGAGTTCCGAATACTGGTCGACAGGTTGCGGGCACAAACCGCAGACCCGGAGGAGTTCGTGAACGCCGTCGTCGCGGCGATCAGGGACAGGTTGACCTATGCGGCGGGTCGTCGAACGGTCTACGCCCGGAGCTCTGGAGCGTGGGAGGACGCCGAGGGCGCGTGCCAGGACTTCGCACATCTGGCGCTCGGAGCCTTGCGATCCCAAGGCATACCAGCGCGTTTCGTGACGGGCTACGTTTTTCCGGGGCGTGGTGCATCCCTCGGTGAGAACCTCGCGGCACAGTCGCACGCCTGGATCCAGTGGTGGGACGGAGCCTGGAAAGCGGTCGATCCGACCGCAGGCGTTGTGCCCGACGATTTCTACATCGAAGTGGCCCAAGGTAGGGACCACTCGGACGTGGTGCCGCTAAGGGGTATCTTCACCGGGACACCGGGAAGCAAGATGTTTGTGACCGTGGAGATCAGCCGACTTGCGTGAACGAAAGGTCCTTCCATGATTGAGCCCAGTGCAGCACTACGAGCAGGCCTCCTCGGGTTGTCGCGCAACGATGCGGTGCGGAGTCTGGTGCAGAAAGCACCGATCAGCCGCGACGTCGTCGCCCGATACGTTTCGGGTGAGGTCACCGCTGACGCAGTGCGCACCAGTAACGAACTGAACGACAAAGGCCTGCTCGGCACGCTCGACTTCCTCGGTGAAGACTGCACCGACCTGGAGCAGGCCAGGTCCACCCGCGACAACTACCTGGAGCTGTTGGCAGCCCTGAGCGAGGACGGGCTCACCGAGGGCGGCACGATCGAGGTCAGCGTGAAGCTGAGCGCGGTGGGGCAGTACCTCTCGGGCGACGGCAACAAGATCGCGCTGGACCACGCTCGCGAGATCTGCGAGGCGGCGGGCAGGGCCGGCACCACGGTCACCATCGACATGGAAGACCACACCACCACCGATGACACCTTGTCGAGTGTGCGCGAGCTGCGCCAGGACTTCCCGTGGGTCGGCGCTGTGCTGCAGGCTTACCTGTTCCGCACCGAGGCCGACTGCAAGGACCTCGATACTGCCGGCAGCCGTATCCGGCTCTGTAAGGGCGCCTACAAGGAGCCCAGCAGCGTCGCCTACCAGGACAAATCGGAGGTCGATCTGTCCTACGTGCGGTGCCTCAAGGCGCTCATGGCAGGCGAGGGTTACCCGATGATCGCCAGCCACGACCCGCGACTGGTCGAGATCGCTGGATCGCTCGCAGACCGTTACCTGCGTGCCTCGGACTCGTTCGAGTATCAGATGCTGTACGGCATCCGCCCCGCAGAGCACGAGCGTCTCTCGGCAGCCGGGCACAAGATGCGTATCTACGTTCCCTACGGAGACGAGTGGTACGGCTACCTGGTGCGCCGGATGGCAGAGCGTCCCGCGAACGCGCTCTTCTTCGCGCGCTCGCTCGTCAGTCGCGGATGACACCTTCAGCAACGGATCGCATCGACACCATCGCCATTCTCGGGGCTGGTGTCATGGGTGAGGCGCTGCTGTCGGGGTGGCTCCGCGGTGGGCGTGACCCCAAAACGGTGTTGGTGAGCACTCGCAACGCCGCTCGTAGTGAACGGCTGCAGAGCGCGTACGGGGTACGGGCTCTACCCGCCCTCGAAGCTGCTGCGCAGGCGGGCACCCTCGTGTTGGCGGTAAAGCCGCAGGACATGCGGGCCCTACTGAAGGAGATCGGCTCCGGCGTCACCAGCGATACCCTCGTGGTGTCGCTGGCCGCCGGGATAACGACAGCGTTTCTGGAATCTCACCTGCCCAAGGGCACGTCGGTGGCCCGGGTGATGCCGAACACCCCGGCGCTGGTCGATCAGGGCATGTCCGCGGTGAGTCCCGGTGCGCACTGTGACGCAGATCAGCTCACAGTGGCTACGGATCTGCTGCGGACCTGCGGCACGGTCATTTCGTTGCCGGAGAAGCATCTGGATGCGGTCACCGCGATCAGCGGCAGTGGTCCGGCCTACATCTTCTATGTCGTCGAGGCAATGATCGAAGCCGGTGTCCTGCTGGGAATTCCGCGCGCCACCTCCACCGAGTTGGTCGTGCAGACCCTGTACGGGGCCGCCACGATGTTGAAGGAGACGGGCGAGCACCCCACGGTGCTCCGCGAACAGGTTTCCAGCCCAGGAGGTACCACGATGGCTGCGGTGCGCGAACTGGATGACCACAAGGTGCGTGCCGCGTTCCTGACGGCGATCGAGGCGGCCGCGCAACGGTCGGCGAAGCTGGCAGCAGGGGAGTGAAACGGCTCGAACGGGGCCAGGTCGCACTACCCCTAGGCATGGAGGGCGTGCGAGAGTACGCGCATGACTGACACCACCGTTCGGGTCCTCGACGAAAAGGACTGGCAGATCTATCGCGACGTCCGCCTGTCCGCGCTCGCCGACAGCCCCGACGCGTTCGCGGCCAGTGCCGCCCAGGAACGCCAGTTCGACGAAGATTTCTGGCGGCGGCGCCTCGTGCGTTCGCGTCGGATGATCGCCGAGAGCGGCGGCGGGGTCGTCGGTGTCGTCTCGGTCGGGCGGCCGTCGGAAGAAGATCCCCGCAACTGCGAGATGTTCGGTCTCTGGGTGCGCCCGGACCTGCGCGGGCAGGGCGTCGCCTGGAAGTTGGTTCAGGCGGGGGTCAGTCAGGCCCGGACCGACTCGTTCGGTTTCGTCATCTACTGGGTGGGCACCGACAACGGGCGGGGCGTTGCATTCGCCAGCAGCTTCGGCTTCAGGCCCACCGATGCGCGTCGCACGATGAAGGTGACAGGTTTGCCTGAGGATGCCGACAACTTCGCTGTCGACGAGGCGGGCGAGGTGGAGCACGAGATGGCGATGATCTACGCCCTGGGCGAGGACCCGGGAACGGTGCCAAGCTCAGTGCTGTGAGTGACTCTGGTGTGAACGGATCCGCAGCGATCACGCGGATCGTCTGGGACGAACGGCTGACCGGCTACGACTTCGGCGCCGATCACCCGATGGATCCCCGGCGACTCGCACTGACGGCCATGTTGGCGCGGGAGTACGGCGTGCTGGACGCCCCAGGGGTGCAGGTCACCGCGCCATCCGAACCCACCGATGACCTGTTGCGCACTGTGCACGACGCTGACTACATCGCGGCCGTTCAGGCCGCTTCGGCGGACCCCGCGATGGCCGACGCGGCCTTCGGACTGGGCACGGACGACGACCCAGCATTCGCCGGGATGCACGAAGCCTCCGAACTGATCGCGGCGGGCACCAAGGACGTGTGCGACGCAGTCTGGACCGGGTTGGTGCAACACGGGGTCAATATCGCCGGCGGCATGCATCACGCCATGCCCCGGTCCGCTTCGGGTTTCTGCGTATACAACGACGCAGCGATCGGCATCACCTCGATGCTGGATGCGGGGGCACAGCGCGTCGCCTACGTTGATCTGGACGTCCATCACGGTGATGGTGTCGAGAAGGTGTTCTGGGATGACCCCCGGGTCCTGACCATCTCCATCCACGAAGGTCCGCGCACGCTCTTTCCCGGGACCGGTTACGCCACTGATATCGGCGGTCCGTCGGCTCTTGGTACCGCTGCCAACATCGCGCTGCCACCGGGAGTGGGCGACGCAGAGTGGTTGCGCGCCCTGCATGCGGTGGTTCCTGGGTTGCTTCGAGCCTTCGCGCCCCAGGTGCTGGTGAGCCAACACGGTTGCGATTCCCATTTTCTGGACCCGTTGGCACACCTGCGGCTCTCGATCGATGCGCAGCGTACGGCGGCGGAGTCCATGCACGATCTCGCGCACGAGATGACCGGCGGTCGATGGGTTGCTCTGGGTGGCGGAGGCTACGAGATCGTCGATGTGGTGCCTCGGAGCTGGACGCACCTGCTCGCAATCGCAGCGCACGTGCCCATCGCTCTGGACACCGCGATCCCCCAGGCGTGGCACGACTACGCGCGGATGTCCTGCGGACGTCCGGGGCCACCGCGGATGGGGGACGGGGTCGCTGAACAAGGCAGGGTCTGGTGGAAGTCATGGGCCACCGGAGCCGACCCGAGCGACCGGGTCGATCAGTGTGTGCTGGCCACCCGGGAAGCTGTTTTCCCCGAGCACGGTCTCGACATGTGGTTCGACTGATCGAGTCAGATTCAGTCCGACGGCGTGGCGACTGGACTTCGGTTGCGTGGAACTACCCGCTGGGTTGTTTCTGCCTCTAAAGTCTGTTCAGCACCAGCAGACCCACTCCAGCGGTCCGCGCGGGCGAGCAGCCCGTCAGGCATCAAGCAGAACAGGGGTCGACATGGCGCACCACACCACGATTGGCGAAGTCAGCTTCATGACCGTCGCAGAGGTCGCCGCGATCATGCGGGTCTCGAAAATGACTGTCTACCGCCTCGTGCACAGTGGCGAACTGGAAGCCGTTCGCGTCGGCCGCTCGTTCCGTGTCCCCGAGAACGCAGTCAACGAGTACCTGCATCAGTCCTACATGGGAACTGGCTAGGCATTCCTGGTGGAATGCGCGGGCTGTGGCCGTGATGGCGTAGCCTGACGGACAGATTTTCGTAACCGGATATTTCCCGATCACTCGAAGGACAGCGTTCACGCATGGGTTCTGTAGTCAAGAAGCGTCGCAAGCGGATGGCAAAGAAGAAGCACCGCAAACTGCTGCGCAAGACGCGCCACCAGCGCCGCAACAAGAAGTAGACCAACCACAAGCAGTAGCGCACCCTTCGATTGCCCCTGGCGCCCGGTGAAAGCCGAGGCGGGCGGGGGCCTCGTTGTATCCGGGGTGAATACCGCGCGCGTAGGATCGAACCATGCCTTTGACCGTGCTGATCACCGGCGTCTCCAGAGTGGTGGGCGGCCTGGCCGCACGGGTTTTGTCGTCGGATCCACGGATCGACCGGGTGCTTGCCGTAGACGTGGTGCGGCCGGCCCACGACATCGGTAGCGCGCAATTCGTCCGCGCCGACATTCGCAACCCGATCATCGGCAAGATCATCAGCCAGGAAAACGTCGACACGGTCGTCCACCTCGGGGTGATAGCCACGCCGCGCCAGGCGGGCGGGCGGACAACGCAAAAGGACATCAACGTTATCGGCACCATGCAGTTGCTCGCTGCCTGCCAGAATGCGCCGTCGCTGCGCCGGTTGGTGGTCAAGTCCTCGTCGTCGGTCTATGGATCATCGCCGAGTGATCCGGCCATGTTCACCGAGGAGATGACGGCCAGGCGCACGCCCCCGAGGGGGTTCGGCAAAGACTCCCTCGAGGTCGAGGCCTACGTGCGCGGTTTTGGGCGGCGCCGCCCTGACGTGGACATCGTCATGATGCGAATGGCCAATGTCGTCGGCCCCGGGCTACGGACGACATTCTCGGACTTGTTCGCTCTTCCTGTGATCCCAGCACCCTTGGGGTTCGACGGCAGGTTCCAGGTTCTGCACCTCGACGACGCGATCGGCGCAATCAGCGCGGCAACGCTGGGCAAGGACAGTCCGGCAGTGGTCAACGTCGCCGGCGCCGGAGTGCTGACGCTGCATCAGGCCGCCAGGATCGCCCGACGCCCCACGATCCCGGTGGTCGCACAGGCCGCCCCGGTGGTGCAGCAGCTGATGGCACGCACGAAACTCGGTAATTTCGATGCCGAACAGATGAACCTGCTGTGCTTTGGACGAGGAATGGATACCACCGTCATGCGTAGGTCTCTGCGATTCGCTCCGGGTCGCTCCACCAGGGAAGCCTTCACCGAGGTGTTCGGCGCGGCGACCCCGCGTCTGCCTGTGCTCATTCGATCCGGGACAGTCAATGCCTGACGCGCCCGATACACCTGAGACAACACCACCACCCCGCACGCGCCCCCCGAGGAGTGCGTTCTCCGGCGCCCGTAGCGACCGTCCGCTGCGCGTCGTGCCGGACGTCCAACCCACGGCCGCACCGGTCGGCGCCACTCCTTACGACATCGAAACCGTTATCAACGTTTTAGTGGGCGCTCTGCGGGTCATCGGCAACGCCGCAGGCATCTCCGGTGATGACCTGGACCAGCGGATCACCCGTGCGTTGGCGTTCCTGCGTCGCCGGCTGACCGGCGAGTACGACATCGACGACTTCGGTTTCGACATCGAGTTCACCCAGGAAGTGTGGCTGCCGCTTCTGCGGCCGCTCTACAAGCGGTGGTTTCGGGTGGAGGTGCGCGGTATCGAGAACATCCCTCTCGAGGGCGGTGCGCTGATCGTGGCGAACCATTCCGGGACAGTTCCGCTGGACGCTCTGATGGCGCAGGTCGCGATCCACGACGAGACGCCTGGCCATCGCAATGCCCGCGCGCTCGGCGCCGATCTGGTGTTCCAGTCGCCGGTGATCGGGAACATGGCCCGCAAGACCGGATCCACGCTCGCCGCAGTCCCTGATGCGGAGCGGCTGCTACGCGCGGGAGAGTTGACGTTCGTCTGCCCGGAAGGATTCAAGGGTGTCGGCAAACCCTTCAGCGAACGATACCGACTGCAACGCTTCGGACGAGGGGGGTTCGTCAGCGCCGCGCTGCATACCGGGGCGCCGATCATCCCCTGTTCGATCGTCGGAGCAGAGGAGACCTTCCCGCTACTCGGGAACGCGAAAAGCCTGGCCCGGATCTTCGGTTTCCCCTACTTCCCGCTGACACCGACGTTCCCCTGGCTCGGGCCACTGGGGCTGCTCCCGCTGCCGAGCAAGTGGATCATCGAGTTCGGGATGCCGATCGCGACCGATGGCTTCGATGCTCTTCAGGCTGAGGATCCGATGCTCCTCTTCGACCTTACCGATCAGGTACGCGAGACCATCCAGCAGACGTTGTACTCGCTGCTGCTGCAACGGCGCTCGGTCTTCTGGTGAAGCCGGAGGCGGAGGCGGCCACTGGGGCGCGCATCACCTTGATCGGTAAACCGGGATGCCACCTGTGCGATCAGGCCCGCGCGGTGATCGCCGCAGTGGCGGCCGACACGGGCGTCGGCTGGACCGAGGTGTCGATCCTGGACGACGCTGCGTTGCACGAGAAGTACGCGGAGCAGATTCCGGTGACCTTGGTCGACGGTGCCCAGCACGACTACTGGCGTGTGAGCGAGCAGCGTCTGCGTGCTGCTCTGCGCTGATTGCGCGAGGTCACGCGCGTGTCGCGTGGTTCACGGCAGGTGTAGTAAGACCTGGCCGTTTTATTCCCTCGCTGCCCGCTTGTGCATCTGTTCACAAAGTCTTATGGTCAAGGGGTCTGAAATCCTGTGCGCACCCATCTGGTATAGGACCTGCCCACTGGGAGGAGTCGAAGCACACCATGACCACCGACCCCATCAGCTCGCGCCGTGACATCCCGGACGCAACTGTGGCTCGTCTTCCGGTCTACCTGCGCGCTCTGCACCCGCTCATCTCCTCCGGGGTCGAGGTCGTGTCGTCGGACGAACTGGCCAAGATCGCTGGTGTCCGGTCGGCGGGACTGCGTAAAGACCTCTCCTACCTCGGCTCCTACGGAGTGCGCGGCGTGGGTTATGACGTCGAGCGCCTGACCAGTGAGATCACTCGGCAGCTCGGGCTGCAGCACCCGTGGTCGGTCGCGGTCATCGGAATGGGGAACCTGGGGCACGCGCTTGCGGCGTACAGCGGTTTCGAGACCCGGGGCTTCGAGGTGCAGTGGCTCGTCGATCACGATCCGGAAATAGTCGGTACCGAGATTGCCGGCATCAAGGTCGTCGACTTCGAGGAATTCGCGGCGACTGTGACCGATCAGGTCATCGTGGTCGTCGCAACGCCGCCCGCAGCAGCGCAGGCCGTCGCAGATGCCGTGGTGGCGCTCGGAGTGCGATCCATCCTGAACTTCGCCCCGGGTGTCCTCTCAGTGCCCAGTGACACCCAGGTACGACGGGTCGACCTGGCCACCGAGTTGCAGATCCTGGCGTTCCACGAGCAGCGCGGCAAAGGCGAAGCCCGAGTGGCCGGCGACGGGATCGGGGCAGGCCGATGAGTGTGATCGTCATCGGTGTCTCCCACCGCACCGCCGACCTGGCGACGATGGAGCGGGTCGTGCTCAGCGGCGTGCAGGTCGAAGAGCTCGCCCGTTCCCTGGTAGGCCATGAGCACGTGAGCGAGATGTTCGTGGTGTCCACCTGCAACCGCACTGAGCTCTATGCCGAGGTCGGCACCTTCCACGGCGCAGTGACCTCGATCAGCGAAAGCCTCGCCGCCGTCAGCGGCCTGCCACTGCCGCAGCTGCGCGATCACCTCTACGTGCACTTCGAGGACCGCGCCATCGCGCACCTGTTCGCCGTGGCCGCCGGGCTGGACTCGATGGCCATCGGTGAGAGCCAGATACTTGGTCAGCTGCGGACATCCATGCGCGCCGCGCAGGACGCCGGGCAGCTCGGCCCCTCGCTCTCGGAGCTCCTGCAGCACGCGCTGCGCATAGGAAAGCGGGTGCATTCCGAGACCGATATCGACACTGTCAGCCGATCGTTGGTGCAACAGGCACTTGCCGTAGCGCAGCAACATCTCGGCGACCTGCCGTCGCGCTCGGCCGTCATCGTCGGTGCGGGATCGATGAGCGCGCTGGCTGCTCACACCCTGGCTCGTGCGGGTTTGACGAACGTGACGATCGTGAATCGCACCCCTGAGCATGCGACGCGTCTCGCTGCCGCTACCGGCGGAAAAGCACGGCCCTGGTCGCAGTTGCACGAAGTCATCGCAGGCGCTGACATCGTCTTCTCGTGCACGGGTGCGGTCGGCCATATCGTGGTTCCGCAGCTGGTGGCGCCGCAGAAGCGGTCCGGTCGCGCGGTGGTCCTCATCGATCTGGCCCTACCCCGCGATGTCGACCCCGCCTGCGGTGCTCTGGAGGGCGTCACTCTGGTCACCCTCGACGAGCTCGGGCCCAGCGTTGCTGCAGACGAGCCGCAGCGCGACGCATTGCTGGACGTTCAGCACCTCGTGACCGCTGAGGTCGCGGAGTTCCTCACGCTTCGTCGATCAGCGGCTGTGGTGCCCACGGTCGCAGCGTTGCGGATGCGTGCGGCTGCGGTGGTCGACGCCGAAATGGAACGACTCGATGCCCGAATGGAACTCACTGCGGTGGACGCGGCCCAGGTGCGGTTGGCGCTGCACCGGGTCACCGAGAAGATCTTGCACACCCCGACCGTCCGGATGAAGCAGCTGGCTGGGGAAGACCAGGGCAAAGGGCAGGACTATGCCGCTCTGATGCGCACGCTCTTCGACCTCGAGGTGAATCCGCACGAGCAGCGGGTTTCCCACCTTCCGGACGGCGGCGCGCTGTGACTATCCGACTCGGTACCCGCCGCAGCGCCTTGGCGACCACTCAGAGTGAGGGCGTCGCCCAATCGTTGAGGGAACTTGGCCACGAGGTCGACATCGTCCTGATCACCACCGAGGGCGACGTCAATCGCGCTCCCTTGGAGTCGATGGGCGGCACGGGAGTCTTCGCCGCCGCTATCCGGCATGCGCTGCGCGACGGCGAGATCGATCTGGCGGTGCACTCCCTCAAGGACCTGCCCGTTGCCCCTGAACCCGGGCTGCTCGTTGCTGCCACGCCCGTTCGGGAAGATCCGCGCGATGCCGTCGTGGCCCGTGACGGTCTGACACTCGCGGAGTTGCCCTACGGATCAATCGTCGGCACCGGTTCACCGCGACGTGCTGCCCAGCTGAATGCGCTGGGCCTCGGCCTGGAAATTCGAGGAATCCGCGGCAACATCGATACGCGGATGTCCTTGGTCACCAGCGGCGCCGTCGACGCAGTCGTGCTGGCTCGGGCCGGGCTGGCTCGAGTGGGCAGGACCGCTGCGATCACCGAGGTGCTCGATCCACTGCAGATGCTCCCTGCCCCGGGGCAGGGCGCGTTGGCGCTGGAGATTCGCGCCGACGACGACCGGTTGCACTCCGTGCTGCAGGAACTCGACGACGCCGACACCCGTGCCGCAGTAAGTGCCGAGCGGGCGATCCTCGCGGCACTGGAAGCGGGTTGTTCCTCACCCATCGGTGCACTCGCCGAAGTCTTCGAAGAGCTGGACGGGTCGCTGCATATCTCGCTGCGCGCGTTCGTCGGAAGTCGGGACGGCAGCTTCGAATTACGCCGGTCCATTTCCGGTCCGATTCAGGATGGTGCCCGTTTGGGTACTGACCTTGCACAACTGCTACTCCACGACGGTGCGGCGAGCGTGATGCCCACCGAGGCACCCCCCCAACCCGGAGTGCCGCCCACCAACCCCGAAGTCCGAGTCCCATCGAACGCTGCGGAGCGTGAATCGTGAGTCCTATAACTGCACCGAACCCGAAGAGCGGTACTTCCACCAAGGGCCCCAAGGTCTTTCCGACGGTTGCTTTCGTCGGTTCGGGGCCTGGCGACCACGGCCTGCTCACGATGCGAGCCGTCAGTCTGCTACGTCGCGCCGACGTCATCGTGATCGATCGGGTGGCGCGCGAGGACTTTGTCGCGCCGTACGCCCGTGAGGGTGCGGAGATCGTCGATGCCGGGTACGGGGAGGCGGGCCAGCCGCTGACACACGCGTCGCGGGCCAAGCTCGTGGTGCGGGCGGCCAAGGCGGCAGCCTCCAACGACCCGTCGTGCGACGAGCCGCTCATGGTGCGCCTGATGGACGGTGACCCGGCGATGTTCAACGGGTTGGCCGAAGAAGCGACTGCGTTGACGAAAGCCGGTATCCCTTTCGAGGTGGTGCCAGGCGTGAGCGCCGTGTCGGCGGTGCCCACCTACGCGGGAATTCCGTTGACCAACAACGGCACCCGCGCCTTGCATGTCATCAGTGCCGGTGACGCCAGGGTGGCCTGGGAACGCTCTGCGGGTGACGACACCACGGTCGTGCTGTTGGGTGTGGCCGACAGCATCGCGGACGGCCTGGAGCACTTGCTCGCCGCTGGTCGTGACGCAGCAACACCGGTAGCGCTGACCTCCCGCGGCACGCTGATCGAGCAGAGCACCGAGGTCACGACGCTGGGCCAGGCGGCTGACCTGATGCGATCGGACAAGGTCATCGCCCCTACGCTCGCTGTGATCGGCGGCACCGTGGCGCTACGCGATCAGCTGTCCTGGTGGGAGACCAAGCCGTTGTTCGGCTGGAATGTGCTGGTTCCGCGTACCAAGGAGCAGGCCGGCACCATGACCGAACGTCTCGCGTCGTTCGGGGCGGCCAGTGACGTCGTGCCGACGATCAGCGTCGAGCCGCCTC
Source organism: Actinomycetales bacterium (assembly GCA_038199265.1). GTDB lineage: Bacteria > Actinomycetota > Actinomycetes > Actinomycetales > Dermatophilaceae > Allobranchiibius. Next base: position 19,714 of record JBBPZD010000107.1, read on the forward strand.
GCACCCCGCAGCAGATGGAGCGGGCAGTCAAGGGTCTGGTCACCGGGCGCTACGAGTGGATCGGGTTCACCTCGGTGAATGCGGTGCGCGCGGTCCGGGAGAAGTTCACCGAGTTCGGTCTCGATGCACGGGCGTTCGCCGGGCTGAAGATCGCTGCCGTGGGCGGAGTCACCGCCGATGCCTTGCGCGACTGGGGCCTGACGCCGGATCTCATTCCAAGTGGTGAGCAGTCCGCGAAGGGGCTGCTCGCCGACTGGCCCGAATACGACAGTCTGTTGGACCCGATCAACCGGGTCTTCCTGCCCCGCGCCGACATCGCGACCGACACTCTGGTCGCCGGTCTGTTGGAGATGGGTTGGGAGGTCGACGACGTCACCGCCTACCGCACGGTGCGGGCGGCTCCGCCGGCCCCGCAGGTGCGCGAGGCGATCAAGGCCGGCCGGTTCGACGCGGTCCTGTTCACCTCCAGCTCCACTGTTCGCAACCTGGTCGGAATCGCTGGCAAGCCGCACACGTCCACCGTGGTGGCGTGTATCGGACCGGCCACTGCGAAGACAGCCGAGGAGCATGGCCTGCGGGTCGACGTGATGGCCTCGGAGCCGTCGGCGGCCGCGCTGGTAGATGCACTGGCCAACTACGGCCGGGGGCTGGCTCTGTCGGCGAGTGAAGCTGCTGAGGCAGTGCGGCGTCCGAGCGATCGTCGCTCGACCGCCAGGCGCAAGGCCAAAGCCTGATGCAGCACCGCCCCCGACGGCTACGACAGACCCCTGCCGTACGCCGGTTGGTGGCACAGACCCGGTTGCACCCGGCCGATCTCGTGCTGCCGATGTTCGTCAAAGAAGGTCTGACCGACCCGGTGCCCATCGGCTCGATGCCCGGGGTGATGCAGCACGGCCTGGAGTCGCTCGTGGTGGCAGCCCGCGATGCGATCCAGGCCGGCGTCGGGGGGCTGATGCTCTTCGGTGTGCCGCTCGAGCGCGACGAGATGGGATCGGGTGCTACGGACGCAGACGGCATCCTGAACATCGCGCTTCGTCGGCTGCGCGACGAACTCGGTAACGAGACCGTACTGATGGCGGACCTGTGCCTGGACGAGTTCACCTCGCACGGGCACTGCGGGGTGTTGGACGACCGCGGCAACGTCGACAACGACGCGACGTTGCGTCGTTACGAAAAGATGGCGGTGGCCCAGGCCGGCGCTGGAGCGCACGTCGTGGGATTGTCGGGGATGATGGACGGCCAGGTCGAGGCCTGCCGGGCTGCACTGGACGCTGCCGGCCACACCGACACGATCATCCTGGCCTACGCCGCGAAGTACGCTTCGGCTGCGTACGGGCCTTTCCGGGAGGCAGTCGACTCCGCTCTCGAAGGTAATCGGTCGACCTACCAACAAGACCCCGCCAACTTCACCGAGTCGATGCGCGAGGTCGCACTCGACCTGGCTGAGGGTGCCGACATCGTGATGGTCAAGCCCGCCCTGCCGTATCTGGATGTGCTCAGCGCTGTCGCGAGCCAGGCCGACGTTCCCGTCGCGGCCTATCAGGTCAGCGGTGAGATGGCGATGATCGAGGCGGCTGGCGCGAACGGCTGGATCGATCGGGACGCCATGATGCTGGAATCATTGGTCTGCATCAAGCGGTCGGGGGCCGACATCATCCTCACCTACTATGCGGTTGAGGCGGCGACTATGCTCGCCGCTGCGCATCACTAGGACCTTTCGCGCCGGTACGCTGGTCCGATATGGACGGGGAACTGTGACAGAGACGAAAGAGCTGTGGCTTAGTAAGCCGGAGCAGCACGCCTGGCGCGCCTACCTACGAGCGAGCCGGGCACTCGAGGTCCGCCTGGACACCGAGCTGCAGGATGTCGGTCTCTCCTTCGCCGAGTACGAACTGCTTTCGATGTTGTCCGAAGCCCCTGAAGGTTCCATGCGAATGAGCGCGTTGGCCGACCTGATCATCCAGTCCCGAAGCCGGGTCACGCACACTGCGAATCGGCTCGAACGCCGCGGCTGGGTATCGCGAAGCAACGCCCCCGAGGACCGTCGGGGTGTCGTGCTGTCACTGACGGCCGGCGGCTGGGAGACGGTGCGTCGGGCGGCCCGCCTGCACGTGCAGGGAGTGCGTACCCACTTCGTCGACCAGATCGACCCCGACGTCCTGGACACCGTGGGCAAGGCCATGGACGGGGTCCGCCGTCACCTGCTCGGCGACTCCGAAGTCGCCTGACCGAAAGTCTCCTGACAGACTGGCGCAATGCCTGCAGCACAGCCCACCACCCGGTCCGACGAGCTCATGAAAACAGCGCGAGGGGTCATCCCCAGCGGGGTCAACTCGCCAGTTCGTGCGTTCCGATCCGTTGGCGGCACGCCACGATTCATGGCCTCGGGCAAAGGTCCGTGGCTGACCGACGTCGACGGGAACCGTTACGTCGATCTCATCTGTTCCTGGGGCCCGATGATCCTTGGCCATACTCATCCTGACGTCGAGCAGGCCGTACGTGAGGCCGCGTCCAAGGGGTTCTCGTTCGGCACACCGAGTGAGAACGAAGTCGCACTCGCCGCCGAGATCACGGACCGGGTTGCTCCGGTGGAGCAGGTTCGGCTGGTGAGTTCGGGTACCGAGGCCACGATGAGCGCGCTACGGCTGGCCCGGGGGGCGACCGGACGAAGCAAGGTCGTCAAGTTCGCAGGTTGTTACCACGGCCACGTCGATGCGCTGCTCGCGTCGGCCGGAAGCGGCCTGGCGACCTTCGCGCTGCCCGACTCGGCCGGTGTACCCGCGTCCAGCGCGCACGAAACAATCGTGCTTCCCTACAACGACGTCGCGGCCCTCGAAGCCGCTTTCGCGCTGCACGGCAATGAGATCGCGTGCGTGATCACCGAGGCAGCCGCGGGCAACATGGGAGTCGTACCGCCCGCGCCCGGGTTCAGCGCCGCGATGCGCCGGATCACCCGCCAGCACGGCGCGTTGCTGATCACCGACGAGGTGATGACCGGATTCCGTTGCTCGCGAGCCGGCTGGTTCGGCCTGGAGGGTGAACCCGAAGGGGGCGCTCCGGACCTGTTCACCTTCGGGAAGGTGATGGGCGGCGGTTTCCCGGCTGCGGCGTTCGGTGGCTCTGCTGAACTGATGGCCAACCTCGCACCGGAAGGCGCCGTCTACCAGGCTGGCACCCTGTCGGGGAACCCGGTCGCCTCCGCTGCTGGGCTCGCGACCTTGCGCGGCTGCACCGACGAGGTCTACGCACGCATCGGAGAGGTGAGCGACATCCTCGTCGAAGGTGCCACCCAGGCGCTCGCTGCCGAAAGTGTTCCGCACGTCGTCGGTCGTGCCGGGTCGATGTTCAGCGTCTTCTTCCGCGACGAACCTGTGCACCAGTACGAGGACGCCCGCAATCAGGACACCGCAGCATTCGGACGTTTCTTTCACTCGATGCTGGAACAGGGTGTGCATCTGCCGCCGAGCGCTTTTGAGTCGTGGTTCGTCAGCGCCTCGCACGACGACGAAGCCGTCGACGTGATCCTGTCGGCGCTGCCCGCAGCCGCCAAGGCGGCCGCCGCGGCCGGCGTCTGATCGCCCGCACCCGACCGCGACGCGGGTCACACAGCCTCGGATGAGAAACTAGAGGCATGGAAAAAGGTGACCGGACGACCGTTCATCTGGTGCGTCACGGTGAGGTCTACAACCCCGGCCATGTGCTCTACGGCCGGATGCCCGGCTTCAAGCTCTCCGAGCTCGGCGAACGAATGGCGCAGCTCGCCGCCGACTACCTCGCCGGCCGCGACGTCGTTCATCTGGTGTCCTCCCCGTTGGAGCGAGCCCAGCAGACCATCGAGCCGTTGGCTGAGCGCGTTCACCTGTCCGTCACGATCGATGACCGGGTCATCGAAGCCGACAACGACTTCGAGGGCATGACGGTCGGCGCGAGCCCACAGCAGTTGCTGAGGCCTCGTTTCTGGCCGAAGCTGATGAACCCGACCAAACCTTCCTGGGGCGAGCCGTACGTTCAGATCGCTACACGGATGCGCGCGGCGATCTCCGATGCACGCACAGCTGCCGAGGGGCATGAAGCCGTTATTGTCAGCCACCAGCTGCCGGTGTGGACCGCCCGGTTGGATGCCGAGGGCCGTCGCCTGTGGCACGACCCGCGCAAACGGGAGTGCACCCTAGCCTCCGTAACGAGCCTGACCTTCCGCGGATCTGCGCTGAGCATGGTGACCTACGCCGAGCCGGCCGCAGAGTTGTTGCCGCAGGCATCGGCTGCGGTGGGGGCATGATGCGTCGACGCGCTACACGCGCCCGGCTGGCCGCAGGCGCAGGCGCAGTCGCCGCTGCCCTTCTTCTTGCTGGGTGCAGTGGCGGGGGTGACGGTGGCGGAATCGCGGATGCTGCGAACGGCAAGGGCGACTCCGGCGGCGGCACCTCGCTGCGGCAGATCCCACCGGCCAAGCGCGGTGCGCCGATGGACGTGTCGGGCACCTTGCTGACCGGCCAGCCGTGGTCCACCGACGATGCCAAGGGCAAGGTGGTCGTGCTGAACGTCTGGGGATCATGGTGCGGGCCGTGCCAGGCCGAACTGCCCGAACTGCAGAAGGCGTGGACGAAACTACAGGCCAAGAAGAAGCCAGTTGTGCTGATGGGTGTGGACTACAGGGAGAGCGCTGCCACCGGGCTGGCGACGATGAAGCAGCGGGGTCTGACGTATCCGTCCCTGCAGGACGACGACAGTAAGACCATCCTCAGCTTCGGCAAGAACTTCGTCGGTACACCGACCACCCTGGTCCTGGACACCCAGCACCGGGTGGCCGCAGTTGTGCCGGGTGGTCTGAACGAGACGACGCTGCTCGGTCTGGTTGACGACACCCTCGCCGGTAAGTGAGTCCACGTACGTGATCACGATGTTCATGGATCCCAGGCAGACCGTTGCCAGCGGCAGCCTGCCACTTGCGCTCTCTTTCGCGATGCTCGCTGGTTTCGTGTCTTTCGCGTCGCCGTGTGTGCTTCCGCTCGTGCCGGGGTTCCTGGCGTACGTGACGGGCCTGACCGACGAGAAGCGCCGGACTCGATTGATCAGTGGCGCGCTGTTGTTCGTCGCGGGCTTCGGGGTGGTGCTGGTGAGCGTGTCCATCGCGCTCAGCTGGGTGCGCGAACTGACACTGAGCTACCAGGATCTGGTCTCCCGGATCGGCGGGGTGATCGTCATCCTGCTGGCGCTGGTCTACCTGGGATTCATCGGCCAGCGGGGGTCCTCGGTGCGGTGGCGTCCGGCGGCAGGGCTGCTGGGAGCGCCGATGCTCGGGGTCGTGTTCGGACTGAGTATGAGCCCGTGTATCGGCCCGGTGTATGGAGCGATCGTGCTGAGCGCCTACGACGGATCAGGCGGACTCGCCTCGCGTGGTGTGGCGCTCGCGATCTTCTACACGATCGGCCTGGGCATCCCCTTCGTGCTCATCGCGGCGGGGTGGGCGAGGGCCGAGCGGGCATCACGGTGGTTGCGTGACCACCACCGGCCGATTCAGCTCATCGGTGGTGGAGTCATGCTGGTAGTAGGAGTTCTGATGGTGGCGGGAGAGTGGCAGCAGATGATCGTGTGGTTGCAGACGCGACTTACTGAGACCGGATTCGAGCCGGCGATCTGATGAGTACCCCTATCGTCCAACCGAAACTCGGCCTGCTCGGCACCGCGCGGTGGTTCTGGCGTCAACTCACGTCGATGCGGACGGCGCTCTTTCTGCTGCTGCTGCTGGCGGCAGCAGCAGTTCCGGGGTCGATCATCCCGCAGACGAGCATCGACGCGGGTCGGGTCACGAAGTACCGAACTGATCACACGGTATTGGCGCCCTGGCTGGACCGGCTCGGGTTCTTCAACGTCTTCACCTCGCCGTGGTTCGTCAGCATCTACATCCTGCTCATCATCTCGTTGCTCGGCTGCGTGATCCCGCGCATCCGGGTGCACCTGCGAGCGGTGCGAGCTCCGGTGCCGCGCACGCCGAAGAATCTGTCCCGGCTACCCGCCTATGTCGAGCACCGCGTCTATGAACCGGCCGACGTCATGCTCCAGCGGGCGCGCGAGGTACTGCGTGCCAAGCGCTATCGGATCCGCGAGGACAAGACCACGCCCGGTGCGCCCTTGTCCATTGCGGCTGAGGCCGGCCGGATGCGCGAGACCGGCAACCTGCTCTTCCACACCTGCGTGATCTTGGTAATTCTCGCCGTTGCCGGCGGCCACCTGTGGGGGTATCGGGCGGACCGGATCGTGTCGGTCGGGGGGAGCATGGCAAACACACAGAGCGACTACGACACCGTCAATGCGGGGCCGCTCGTCGACACCTCGAAGTTCGCCCCTTGGCTGCTCAATCTCGACAAGCTGGACGTCAGTTTCGAGGACAGGGTCGCGCCCACATCGCCCCAGTACGGGCAGCCGCGCGGCTTCACCGCGTACACCACCTCGCAGGAAGGTCGATCGGCCAAGAAGAAGGAGACCATCTCGGTCAACCATTCGCTGTCGATCGGCGGTAGTTCGGTCTACCTGCTGGGCAACGGTTACGCCCCGAAAGTGACGGTCCGCGGCCCGAACGGCAACGAGCTCTACTCCCAACCCACCCCATTTCTCGCTCAGGACAACAACTACAAATCCGTGGGCGCGATCAAGGTAGGTGGGGCCACGCCGAAGGACGGCATCGGCTTCAACGGTTTCTTCCTACCAACGACCGCGTTCTCGGACACCGGAGGCCCCATTTCGACGTTCCCGGGACTCAAGGACCCTTCCCTGGCTCTGACTATGTACAAGGGCAATATGTTCCCCGGCGGTGCCCCGCAGTCCGTCTACAGCCTCGACATCGCCGACATGAAACAGGTGAAGAGCGCCGACGGGCAGCCCTTGCGCATCCTGTTGAAGCCGGGCGAGACCAAGCAGTTGCCGGGTAATGCCGGATCGATCACGTTCGACAGCGTGCCGCGTTGGGCCGGACTCTCGACCAGGTACGACCCGGGCAAGATGCCGGCGCTCTACGGTTCTCTGCTCGCCCTGCTGGGGCTGATCATGTCGATGACGTTGCGTCGTCGACGGATCTTCGTGAAGGTCACGGCAGACCCGGACGACCCCACGCGTAGCCTGGTGTGTGTCGGCGGCTTGGCCAAGGGTGAGGACCCGAGGTTGCAGGTCGCGATCGACGCGCTGGCCACCGAGATGGTCGGCGAGAAGACCCCGCTCAAACCCGTTCGGACCGAGGCAGGCGCGCACTCATGATCACCGACTTCAGTGGCAACGAGATCAACACCGGCATTGCATCGTTGTCCTCCAACTTCCTGTGGGCATCAGCCCTGGTCCTGACGCTGGCGATGATCGCCTTTGCGCTCGACCTGGCCGGCGCGCCGCACCGAGCAGCTCGCCTGGAAGCACGCCGCATAGAGGCGCTGGCGGTGTCGACATCGGGTGCGAGCCGCGACGGGGACGTCTTGGTCGACACCTCGATGGCGACGCAGGTGGGTCCGGAGAAGCGTCAGTGGGCCGGTATCGGCATCTCACTGTCATGGCTCGGAACCCTGCTACTCGTGGTGGCCGTCGCGACCCGCACGATCGCCGTGGGTCGCCCGCCCCTGGGGAACATGTACGAGTTCTCGATGGTCGGCAGCATGTTCGCGATGCTGTTCTTCCTCGGGTGGAACCTCAGGTCCGATGTGCGCTGGCTGGGCCTGTTCGTCACCGGCCCCATCGTGTTGTTCGAAATGTTCGCAGCCGTCCTTTACTACACCGCAGCTAGTGCGCTGATGCCGTCGTTGCAGAGCTACTGGCTCTCCATTCACGTCACGGTCGCGACTTTGTCGGTCGCGCTTTCAACACTCGCATTCAGCGTGACCGTCGCCTACTTCGCACAGAACTGGCGCGAGGAGCGAGGCGAGCGGGGAAAGCAGAAGCTGAAGTGGATGGACGCCTTGCCATCCGCGGCCGCTCTGGACCGCACGACCTACGGCGTTCTCATCGTTGCGTTCCCGATGTGGACCTTCACGCTGATCGCGGGTGCCATCTGGGCGCAGGAGGCCTGGGGCCACTACTGGAACTGGGACCCCAAGGAAGTGTGGACGCTCATCATCTGGGTGATCTACGCCGCCTACCTGCACGCCCGTGCCACCGCGGGCTGGACCGGCAAGCGAGCAGCGTGGATCGCGCTTGCCGCGTTCGCGGCGATCCTAATCAACTACGGCGTCGTGAACGTGTTCTTCGTCGGACAGCACTCCTACTCCGGACTCTGACCCATGGCTCGCTATACCCTGCTGCGGCTGTCCACCTTCTTTCTGGTGCTGATCGCGCTCTGGTTCGCCCAGTTGCGCGGATGGCCGCTCCTGGTCATCTCGGCAGTGGTGTCGGCCATCATCTCGGCGTGGGCGCTGCGGGTGCCGCGTGAGCGTTTCGCGTCGCAGGTCGAAGCGCGGATCGACAAGAAGCGTGCCAAGGCCGACGCGATGCGGACCATGGAAGACGACGACTGACTCAGCTTCGGCTCAGATGAGTGTCTGCGCTTTCGGTCACCCGTGTGCCCAATCTTGCGGACACTCGCGATTGCAAAGATGAGTGTCTGCGGTTTCGGTTACCCGTGTGCCCGATCTTGCGGACACTCGCAGTGGGATTCGCCTCGGCTACGCCTTGCTTCGCTTCAGCATTCGCCACGGTCCTGACACCAGCACGAAGACCAACAACGGCAATGCCAACAGCGCGATGGGGTTGTCGACAGCGAACGAGAAGCCGCCATCGCGGTCGGCCAGCTCGGCGTGGAAGGTCGTTCCGAACCACGGGAAGATGGAGCTGCTCACCTGGGTGCCGCGTGTTCCAGAGGCGTCCACTACCTGCATGAAGGTAATGGCGGTCCAGGTCAGCGCGAGGAGGACCCCGGCAAAGGTGAGCCCGGCCCACAGCGCGCCCATCGACCAGCGCGGACGGCCAGCGGCCTGGGGTGTTGCGTCGTGGGCGAGTTGCTTCGGCGAGCCGATTCCGAAGAGCGCTCTGGTGATGCCGGCATCAGCTACGGCAGCTTTCAGGTTGTCCCGCAATTCACGCCGCAGCGCTTTGCGGTCACGGCCGCGGGTACCGCGGAGGTCGAGCCAGAAGTCATATCTGGTGACTGCGTACTCGACGCGCGCTCTGTCGACGACGTTCATAGCGAGGCCTCTCTACGGACGGGTGTCTCGGGTGTTGATGCACGGGTGTCGATGACGTTGTCCACCGAGCGGACGAGGTCGTTCCACGATCGGGTCCGGATTTCGAGCTCGGCACGTCCGGCGTCGGTGGTGCGGTAGTACTTTCGCGCCGGTCCGGAACTTGAGCGTAGGAGATAGGATTCCAATGATCCGGATTGTTCCAATCGGGTCAGTGCGGGATAGACCGTGCCCTCCGCGACGTCTGTGAAACCGGCATCCCGCAACCGGTTCACTATGCCGTAGCCGTAGCTGTCCGCCTGGGCCAGCAGGTGCAACAACAGGACCGTGAGGACCCCTTTGAGCATCTGCGGATCATGGGAAGGCATGCATCAACTCAATACCTGGTACTAGGTTTAGTCAAGTACCGCCGTCTTACGGCGTTACGGCGACTAAGCGAGTCGCAACTGCTCCGCGACCTCGGCAGGATCGTGGTCGCCGTATGGAGTCAGCTCGTGGCACAGTGCGGTGGCCGTGGCATTTCCTGTGCTTCGACGAGCCCCCGAACGATGCCACCGACAGCTGCGCGGCACTTGTCCGTGCGGCCGTGTGGGCCGTTCCCTCCAAAAAGTGGTTCGTGGTTCCGGTGCAAGAAGAAGTGCAAGTGCGCGCTGCTCCCTACCGACCCTTGGAACGAAAGTGGGCGAGAACCAAGCCCGCAATCCGTGCCGGCGGGCTACCCGGCCCACCAGGAGTTCGGCCGCACAACGGCATCGGCTGCAGCGACAGGAGGCGCAGGAACGAGCGAGAAGTCGAACTGGTGCTGGCCGTGCTCGCTGTGCAGCTGTTCGATCTCAGATCCGGAGTGCTCAGCAGCCAGGCTGGTCACGACGTTCTACGCCCGTCTGGCCGTCAGTAGAGGCGGTTGGTGGAGGTGAGGACTTGCAGTGGCTCGGCCGGGCCGGTGACGACGGTGGTTCCGGGCAGGTCAATCCAGTCGCCGCCGTCGATGGAGTACTGACCGCCGTACGTGGTGCGGACTGACGTAGTGAATGCGCCGGCGTTCTCGTAGGAGTGCCGAATATCGCCGCTTGGCCAGGTGCCGCCCATCGAGGTCGTGGGCCCGCTGGTGGTGCCGTCTCCGTAGTCGAAGATGTTGGATTTCAGGATTGGTTTTATGCCCACCGAGTGGCCGAGGAGCGTGACGGTGCGTACCTCGCCCGGTGCATAACCATCCTGTGGCCAGCTGGCTGCGAAATAGGTCGGAAGGTTGACCAGCGTGCGGTTCTTCACGGGTTGAATGGACATCTGTGGTGCTGCGAAGGGTGTGAAAGACCATTCGCTCTGGATCATGGGAGTGGTCAATGCGGGTTGAGCTGGTTGGCCGGGAGGGCCGACGGTGCCAGCGGGGGTGGCCGTGCAGGGGTTGGTCATGCCAGGTCCCGATAGGGCAGCCAGCGCGGCAGGGGCCCCGCACAAGATCGGGGCTGAGGCGGGGGCAGTACCGCCGGCACCGAACGCAGGGCCGGAGGACGAGCCGGATGGGAGCGGGGTGCGGGGTTTGCGTGCCCCCGAACCGCCCACGCTGTCGCGACCAGACGCAGGCTGCCGCTTCGGCCCAGTCTCCTGCGTAAGACCGAAATCGGCTTTTCCGCCTCCGACGCTTCCGCAACGAATCTGGACGCAATCAGCCGTTCCGCTAGCCAGGGCGCTAGGTGCAGCAAGATACGGGGATAACACAATAACAACCCTGATTGCTGCTCGAGCGGTATTCATCGCTCTGGGGAATCGTCGATTTTTATTTCGTGGATCATCCATCTGCTCGACCAGGTCATGTAAAAGACGAGTCCGGCTCTTTTGTCTCCGGGGTACGATTTATAGACGGTGCCCTCTTCATTTAAAACCCGCAGCTTGGGTGAATCGACAACGATTTCCACAACATCTCGGTCAGATGATACCGGGAATAAGCTCGATCTTGAGATGAAAGAATTCCCTGTATACCTACGACCAGACTTCTCCAGCGATTTCACGGCTGCCGCGAAATTGGCACAGGTTTTGCAGGTGGGTAGGGCTAGGGGCTCTAGGACTCCAACTTGCGGGTTTTTGCCGGTTTCGTTGATTTGGTCGATGTAGTGCTTGGCGAAGGCGATGCGGCCGGCATCGGTGCGTGCCCGGGCAGCTATCGGCACGCTTGCAGGCCCTTTGTAGGCGGTCGTGGTCGCGGTCGCCGTCGGGGTCTTTGCGGTGGGCGTGGTTGTCTGCTTTGGTGGCATCGCGCTAGTGGGGGAGGGCTTGGCTGATCCACCCGAGCACGCAGCCAGGCCGAAGGCGCAGGCGAGGGTCAGCGCGCTCGTCGATGGTGCTCGCGGGCTCGACATGGTGGTTCCTCCCGGGCCGTAGCCTGCCGTCCGATACGGCGACCATCCAAAATGACGGTTTGAACGCCCAGCATGGACCACGCGCGAGCTCCGCGCGACCTATCCACAGGAAGAACTTCGCCAATCGTGCCGATGAAAGATCGGCACGAGGAGGCGTCAGCGAAGCAGGTAGCTCAGGTAGAAACCGACCGCGAA
>JBBPZD010000108.1:0-9622 GCA_038199265.1 Actinomycetales bacterium
ACGCTGTTCGAACCTACGTCAGGTAGCCGCAGCGGCGCCGCACCGGCCTACGCCACCCCCAAAGTGAACACTTCTACAGCGCCGGCTCCCAGCCGCAAAGTGACACCACCCAAAAGGGCCATACCGAGCGCCCCCCGCAGCACCTCGGCTTCCAAACCCGTCACGGCGACCGGCACGGGTCGCGCTCTACACCTGGGATGGCTGCTCTGGACCCTGCTCGTCTTGGCACTTATCACGGCCGCCTTCTGCGTCCTCCCAGTTCTCGGACGTCGTTCTCGGCGCAGACTCACCGAGACCCGCGACACCGGGGGCGGCGATCGGGTGCAAGCCCAGTGGGAGGACCTCGTCGCGCGGATGGCGGATCTGGGTATCGACCCTGCCCCGCCGGTCTCCCCCAAAGCCCAGGAGCAGTACTACTCCAGGCGGCTGAGCATCGATCGACAGGGCCGGGAGTCGCTACATACTGCCGTCGTAGTGCTGGAGCGCTCGCGGTACACCGACCGGCCCGGCGATGACATCGGCGCCACGGCAGATGATCTGATTGCCCGCATCCGAGAGACCAGAACCCGCAGGCGCCGGGTCACCGCCACGCTCTTCCCCCAGGCAGGCCGTGATGCCCTTCGGTCCCTCATCACCCGCCGCTGACCCACCGAGAAGTCACTTTCGTCTGGTGTGTCCGAGGAGAACATCCGCCGAAACCGACATCACGATCTGACGACCTATTCTTTTGCGGTGTCGTGGTCCCTCTGGTCGGCGTTGATAGCAGCCGGAGTGCTCATCTCGATGACTCCCGGAGCCGGAGCCATCAACACGATGGCCAACTCACTAGGGATCGGCTGGCGGCGCTCGATCTGGGGAATACTCGGGCAGCAGATCGCCCTCGTCACCCACATCGTCATCGTCGCGGCCGGGCTGGGGATCCTGGTCGCGGGCTCACCGGTGTTGTTCAACCTCATCCGCTATGTCGGCGCCGCGTACCTGGTCTTCCTCGGCGTTCGCCAATGGCGCTCGCACGCGCAGCTCGCTGGCAGCGGCCCTTCGACGAGCCGCGCGAAGTCGCGCCTGGCAATCGTGCGACGCGGGTTACTGGTCAATCTGACGAACCCGAAGGCCGTCATCTTCTTCCTGGCGCTTGTCCCCCAGTTCATCCGGGCTGACCGCGCGCTCCTGCCGCAGTATCTCGTACTGATAGCGACGATCGTCGTGATCGACATCCTGATCATGTGGGGTTTCTTCGCGACAGCTGCCAAGGGTCTCCGGCGGCTGACCCGTAGCGCAACCGGTCAGCACACCGTGAACAAAGTGTTCGGAGGCCTCTTCGTCGGCGTCGGCATCCTGCTCGCGACCATCCACTGATCCCTGCCACCACATGGATTGGGGACCTGGCGCGCTCCAAGGTGCGCGCCAGGTCCCCCACTTCTGCTCGATGCCCGAAGGTTTAGTCCAGGTAGTCGCGCAAGACCTGCGAACGCGAGGGGTGGCGCAACTTGCTCATCGTCTTGGACTCGATCTGACGGATCCGCTCACGGGTCACGCCGTAGACCTTGCCGATCTCGTCCAGTGTCTTGGGCTGACCGTCGGTCAGACCGAACCGCATCGAGACCACGCCGGCCTCGCGCTCGGACAGGGTGTCTAGCACGGAGTGCAGCTGCTCCTGCAACAACGTGAACGACACCGCGTCGGCGGGCACTACAGCTTCGGAATCCTCGATGAGGTCGCCGAATTCGGAGTCTCCGTCTTCACCGAGCGGGGTGTGCAGCGAGATCGGCTCGCGACCGTACTTCTGCACCTCGACGACCTTCTCAGGGGTCATGTCGAGCTCTTTGGCCAGCTCTTCCGGGGTAGGCTCGCGACCGAGGTCCTGCAGCATCTGGCGCTGCACGCGGGCAAGCTTGTTGATGACCTCGACCATGTGCACCGGAATACGGATGGTGCGGGCCTGGTCGGCCATGGCGCGGGTGATGGCCTGACGAATCCACCAGGTCGCGTAGGTCGAGAATTTGTAGCCCTTGGTGTAGTCGAACTTCTCGACTGCACGGATCAGACCGAGGTTGCCCTCCTGGATGAGGTCGAGGAACAGCATTCCGCGGCCGGTGTAACGCTTGGCCAACGACACCACCAGGCGCAGGTTGGCCTCGAGGAGGTGGTTCTTGGCGTTCTTGCCGTCCTGGGAGATCCACCACAGCTCGCGTTTGAGCTTCATGTCGATCTTGTCGCCGGAGTTGAGGCGTTCTTCACCGAACAGGCCGGCTTCGATCCGCTTGGCGAGGTCGACCTCCTGTTCGGCGTTCAGCAGGGCGACCTTGCCGATCTGCTTCAGGTAGTCCTTGACGGGGTCAGCGGTGGCGCCGGCGGTGACGACCTGCTGAGCAGGTGCGTCGTCGTCGTCGTTCTGACTGAGCACGAAACCGCCAGCGGCCTCTGACGCTTCCTTGACGGCCTGGCCGTCGACTTTGGCGGTGTTGTCCTCTACGACTTCTTCGGGCTCTGCCTCACTCGCGGCAGCAGCAGCGTCGGCTGCCTTGGCGGCGCGGGCCCGCTTGGCGGTGGCAGAGGCAGCAGCCTTCGCCGCGGCCTTGGTCGTAGCACCCTTCACAGCAGTCTTCGGGGCGACCTTGGTCACCGTTACGCCGTCCTCAGATACGACGGGTGTCGCGGCTTTCTTGGCCGGGGCCTTCTTAGCCGCCGGTGCGGCCTTCTTCGCCGCTGCCTTCGTCGCGGCAGGGGCGGCCTTCTTGGCGGCCGGCGCCGTCTTCTTCACAGCCGGTGCGGCGGGTTCATCGGCGGCCACCTTCTTGGTGGCCGTGGCCTTCTTGGTGGTCGCCGTTGCAGCGACCGCGGCGCCGGCATCGGCCACAGCAACGTTCACACCTGCTGCGGCGAGCGCGGCAAGGATCACGGGGGTCTGCTGGGCGCTGTGCCCGGCCAGTCGCAGCGCAGACGTCAGCTGCTCACCAGATACGCCGCCGAAGGTCCGAGAACCGCACACCAACTCCTCGAGGGCGGGATGGGAGATGTGCTGGGGCAAAACGGACGTGGGTGAAACTTTGGCCACGGGTGGTCACCAACTACCTTTCGAGACGACAGTGTCAGGCGCAATGGGCACGCACGACACCACCGTGTGGGCGGCATCGAGGTTTGGGATTGCGAGGATTTCTTGCGCATCTAGGAACGGCCTGTCCGCTCCGGTCCGCGTAAACCTCTGACACCATTATAAAACGCCGATATCGATGCTGAGTGCACCGGGGATCTGGGATGTGTCAGGGCTTGACCGCAAGCACCGGACAATCGGCATCCAACAGGATGCGCTGAGCGTGTGATCCCAGGATGAGCTTTCCCACCGCGCTTCGCCGACGTAACCCGATGACCAGCAACGACGCGCCTCGATCACGGACCACCTCCAACAGAGCATTGGTGACGTCTGCGCCCTGCGGCGACACGACCTCGACCTGGATCCCTTGGGCTCTGAGCGTGGCGAGGGAGTCGTGCAACGTGTCACCGCCCCCGCGAGAGGGAACAACGATCAACGAGCCCCCCCTGGCCCCCACCTCCTGGGCGGCTCGGGCCAACGCAGCCTCACCTTCTGGGCTGGGTAGGTAACTCACCACGACCGTCACGCTGTCTCCATCTGCCGATCTGCGCTGGGCGACGCTGCCCTCGGCCGACGCTACCTGACGTCGCCGGGGAGCATCGGGCCTGCCGGACGCACAGCCTCCACCGCGTCGCCCACTGCCCTGGCAATCTCGTCGGTCTCGATCAGGAATCCGTCATGGCCATGGATCGAGGACATCAGGCGCACCTCGCCTGTCCCGTGGGCAGCGACGATCTCCTCGGACAGATCGGCCGGAAACAACCTGTCGGAATCCACGGCGACCGTTTGCAGGGTGCCCTCGAACGCGTCGAGTACCTGCGCCAGCGACCCACGCCCACGGGTGACGTCGTGGGTGGCCATTGCCCGCGTCAGCTGCAGGTAGGAACCCGCGTCGAAGCGCGCTGACAGTTTCGCGGCCTGGTGATCCAGGTAGCTCTCGACGGCAAAGCGACCGCCGGTGAGCGGGTTCTCTGCTCCCTGCGGTGCGGCACCGAACCGGGAGTTCAGCTCGGCCGCGCTGCGGTAGGTGGTGTGCGCGATCCTGCGCGCCAGGCCCAGCCCACGCCGGGGCCCCGGGCCCTGGCCGTAGTAGTCGCCGCCGAGGTAGTCCGGGTCGCCCGTGATGGCTAGTTCCTGCGCCTGCCCCCACGCGATCTGGTCCCCCGTCGCGTGCGCGGTGCTCGCTATGACCAGCGCGCCTGCCACCCGGGAAGGATGACCGGCGACCCACTCCAGGGCTCGCATTCCGCCCATCGAACCGCCCAGGACCAGCCGCCAGCGATCGATACCGAGCACGTCGGCGAGCAACACCTCCAACTCCACCTGGTCGCGGATCGTGGTCGCCGGAAACCGCGATCCCCACGCGATGCCGCGTGAATCCAGTGAACCGGGGCCTGTGGTGCCTCGGCAGCCACCGAGGACGTTGCTGGCGACGATGAACAGATCGCGAGTGTCCAGTGGCAGACCAGGCCCGATCAGGCCCGGCCACCACCCTGCGGTGGGTTGATCCGGGCCGGCGTCGCCGACGACGTGCGAGTCACCGGTAAGTGCATGCTCGACCAGTACCGCATTGTCACGGGCGGCGTTCAGAGTGCCCCACGTCTGGAATGTCACCGTGATGCCCGGGAGCCAGACACCGCTTTCCAGCCGCAGCCCGGCCACCCCGATCGCCTTCGCCGCAGGATTGGATCCGGCAGGAAGTGCAACACGGTGGGCGGTCACTGGTGAACAGGAGACCTCCTCGTCACTGATCGGCGTCAAGGGTCGGTGGCGTTGCTGCGTCACAGTCATCGGCGACTTCCCGGTAAGGGGGTCGATGCCGCAAATGGGATGGCTGACCCCGCGCTTGCCGACGTCGTATCGACGCCGACCTTGTCTTCACCCGGGGCACCCCACCGCGGTGGAGGGTTGCCGCCCAGTCAGCCGGGGCTTCACGCTGGGACTCTTGACGAGCAATACGGTAGCAGCGCGGACACGGGCGGCACTCGCCTCAGGCGCACCGCCCGGGGCGGATACCCCGCTCCACCGCGCGACCGACCAGTTGTGCGAGCCGATACCGAGGGTCCAGACGCAAAGCTTCTTCGACTGCCACCGCCGCGACAGCCCCTGACCCGTCACTCCATGCCGAGCCCGCGATCAACGTCAGCACCGGGGGCCGGAACCGGTCGGGCAGGCACTGCAACCACTGCCCCAGCCGCGCCCGCAAGGCGGGCCCGTCATACGAGTTGCGAGGGTCCGCGACATCACGGGTCGGCACCAGCGGCCGCAGGTGTGCGGCGCTCGCATCGTCTGGTTCCGGTGCGTCCGGCTCGGGCGCATTCGGAGTCACCCACCGGAACACCTCGTCGCGCACCAGAGGATCGGTCAGCGCGTTGCCGACCGCCGCGAGGTCAGCAGCGCTGATCTCATCGATGGGCGCGTTTCCCACCAAGATTTGCAGCAGCACTTTGCGTACTCGATACCTCGGGACAGGTACGAAGCCCACGGCTGCAGCCTCGATCTCGCAAGCCAGACCGGGGCGGGTGCACTGCAGCGACTCGCCCAATTCGCTACGCGAGGCAAGCGGAGCGATGCCCCGCAGGACCGACTGGAACACCGCCCCGACCCTGGCAGGCTGCGGTACTTCGGTGGGGCAGGTGGGGCAGCACCCGCAGCCGCACAGATGCGCCCACCAGAGGTTCTCGGTGATAAGCAGCAGGTGCTCGACGTCCACGTCATGAGTCGACATGAGTTCGCGAACCCGATTCAGCACCTCGAGTGGCGAACCCGCCCGTTCCAGCGCAGTTCTGCTGCTGAGGAACACGCAGACCATCGCGTGACGCACCTCGGCACGGCCGAACGCCTCGCCGATCCGGGTGACACCAGGGGCCATCGCGCCGGCAGGTGCCAGATCCAGGCGCGCCACCACATCGATGGCCCCGTCCACGAGGCCCACCACCACCAACGAGTCCGTAGGAAGGAATCCCAGTTCATAGGGAAGGTAGGCGATCAGGTCGCCGGGGCCTCGAAGGATGCTGTCCATGGAGCCCACCGTGCTGGCAGAGGCGCCTTCACAGCGAGGGCGCAGCAACCTTGTGTGGACACCAGCGGGGTGCAGCCCAACGGGACCAGGACCCTGTGGATACAGGTGCTGGCCAGTCGGGTCAGCGCACGCGACGACCCCGTACGGTGCGCTTACGCGCGGCCTCCCACTGCAGGAACTCGTCGGTTTCCGCCACCAGCGCGCTGGCGAGCCAGGCGAGTACGACGGCGTCGTCGGCCAGGCCCAGGATCGGCGCGAACTTCTCCGGGATCAGGTCGACCGGAGACGCGATGTACGCGGCCGCAGCGACCATGAGGGCGACCCTGGCCGGTGAGGCCTCGGTGTATTCCTTGGCCGCAACCGCCTTCACCATCCGCGGCAGTGACGCTAGTCGCGCGGCGATGCTCGGCCCGGCCGGGTCGGCCACGGCGGACACCGAGTCGCGCAGGGACCGGACAGCGGACACGCTCATCCGTCGACGCCCGCGAGAGCTCATTCGCGGCCACTCAACCTGGTTGTCGCCGTGTTGGTCGGGAACTGCTCGCGCGCGGAGGTGGCGACCTTGTTGATCAGGTAAGCGTCCAGGCCGGCACCGATCACGCCGCCGGCAAACGGGATCGACTTGCCCAGGCGCGGCAGCAGCTTCTCACCCACCTGCCCGACGAGACGGAAACCCACGCCCTTGTCGATCACCATCCGCGCTGCGGGTGGCAGGCCGCGCGTCGCGAGACTCGCCAACCGGCCCGTGCTGACCACACCCGCCTTCTTCAGCAGGGCATCCGCCTCGCCGCCGATCAGCGTCAACAGGATGGCCGAACGCAGATCGGGGTTGCGCACGTCGTGCCCACGGATGTGCGCAATTGCAGCCGTCATCCGGGTGGCCAACGCATAGAACCCGGCGATATTGGCCGGCAAAGACACCGTCATCGTGACGAAGCCGCCGAGCCCGGTGACGAAACCACCTGCGGCAGCTAGGCGGCGATGGTCGGACACGATCTCATCGATGGCGGATTCAGCGTCGCCATTGGTCTCGCGCATCGCCTTCTGTGCGACTTCGATCGCAGAGTCGAAGCGGCCCTTGCCGTCGATGCCGACGTCCATCAACCGGTTCGCAAGATTCATCGAGGTACCGGAGAAGGCGCCCTTACCGAGATCGGGCTGCGAGGACTTGTCGGACTTGCGATGTAGGAGAGCCACCCCGCCATCGTGCCAGTCAGGAGGCATATTCGAAGGCAGCGCAGCGGGCTTCGGCCAACTACCGGTCGGCGCGTACCGTTGCCGCCATGTCTGCACCGATGGATCAGAACCCGGCATTCCGGGAATTCGCCCACCCCGAACGCTTGGTGAGCACCCAATGGCTCGCCGACGCGCTGAGTCGTGATGAGGATCTCGTCGTGTTGGAGTCCGACGAGGACGTCCTGCTCTACAACGCCGGACACATCGCCGGCGCCAGCAAACTCGACTGGCACCTGGATCTGAACGATCCCGTTGCCCGAGACTTCGTCGACGGCAAGCGCTTCGCTGAGGTGATGGGCGAGCGCGGGATCACCCGCGACACCACCGTCGTGATCTACGGCGACAAGAGCAACTGGTGGGCCGCCTACGCGCTGTGGGTGATGACGCTCTTCGGCCACAATGACGTGCGCCTGGTCGACGGTGGCCGCGCCGCATGGGTCGGCGAGGACCGCCCGCTCACTCGCGACGTGCCCGAGGTGACGCCGGTCGACTACCCCGTCGTGCAGCGCGACGACGCCCCGATCCGTGCCTACCGCGATCAGGTGCTGGCCCACCTGCCAGGCCCGCTGGTCGACGTCCGCTCCCCCGGTGAGTACAGCGGCGAACTGCTGAGCATGCCGGACTACCCCCAGGAGGGCGCGATGCGCGGTGGTCACATTCCCGGCGCCCGGTCGGTGCCATGGGCCCGTGCCGCCGCCGAGGACGGCCGGTTCCGCAGCCGGGCCGAACTGGAGGCCATCTACGAGGATGAACAGAAACTCACCCGAGACGACGACATCGTCGTCTACTGCCGCATCGGCGAGCGCTCGGCACACACCTGGTTCGTGCTGACCCATCTGCTCGGTTACGAGTCGGTGCGCAATTACGACGGTTCGTGGACCGAATGGGGCAACTCGGTGCGGGCCCCGATTGAGACAGGTGCCCCGTGAACGAGGACCTACCTGCGCCGATGGCCGAGCTCGCCGAAGACTTCGGCGCCCTCGATCCCAAGAACCGCCTGCAGTTGCTGTTGGAGTTGAGCGACGACCTACCCGCATTGCCCCAGCGCTACGCCGACGCGCCCCAGCAAATGGAGCAGGTGCACGAATGCCAGTCGCCACTCTTCCTCGCTGTGGAGGTCGACGAGGAGCAGAAGGTGCATCTTTTCTTCCAGGCCCCGCCGGAAGCACCGACGACGCGCGGCTTCGCCGGCATCCTGCACACGGGCCTGGACGGGCAGTCCGCTACGGACGTGCTTGCGGTTCCGGACGATGCCGCGTGGCGATTCGGCCTGGCGGAAGCCGTGTCTCCTTTGCGGATGCGTGGGATGCTGGCGATGCTGGCTCGCATCAAGAGACAGGTCCGTGAACATCTTTCGGGTATTCCTGTGCCCGAACAAAACCGGTGAGGTTGCAACGCACTCATGAACAAAAAGGTAATGCTCGCGGTTTCCGCGGCACTTGCAGCAATAGGCCTGGTGCTGCTCATCGTGGGGCTGGTCTCTGGGCCGAGCGCGAAAGTTTCGTCGTTCTCCAACGGGGCCGTCGTAACCTCCACAAACGACGGGTTCTCGCTCTACAGCAAAGACAAGGCCACTCGCGCAGCCACCGTGTGCACCGCAGTGTCAGCGGGAAAGACTTCTACGCTGGGCAGACCTGAGGCTGACTTCTCGGTCAAGGCTGGCGGCGATACGTATTGGGAGGTCGCTCGCAGTACTAAGGAGATGGCCAAGGGCGCCTACACCGTCAACTGCACCGAAGGCAACGGCCTCTTCGCTGGTACTCGCGCCGACAAGATGGGTGGCGGCCTTCAGGTTCCCGCCATCGTCATCGGACTGATCTTGTTGCTTGTCGGTCTGATCGGGATCGTGCTGGCGCTCGTGACGGGTAAGAAGACACCCGCGACCCAGAGCGGCTCTGCCGGCCAGTACGGCGGATCGTCCTACGGTCAGGGCTACGGCGCTCCCGGTGGGTACGGCTCTTCCTCCGCTCCCCAGGGTCAGGGCGGCTACGGCCAGCCGAACCAGTCCCATCAGGGTGGGTACGGTCAAGCACCCCAGCAGGGCAACCAGGGTGGCTACGGTCAAGCACCCCAGCAGGGCAACCAGGGTGGCTACGGCCAGGCACCCCAGCAGGGCAACCAGGGCGGCTACGGCCAACAGCCGAACCAGGGTGGGTACGGCCAGGCACCCCAGCAGGGCAACCAGGGTGGCTACGGCCAACAGCCGAACCAGGGTGGCTACGGCCAGGCACCCCAGCAGGGCAACCAACCGGGCCTGTCCAACCAGGGTGGCT
>JBBPZD010000109.1:0-6536 GCA_038199265.1 Actinomycetales bacterium
ACGAAGCCGGGGGAGCCACGGCTATCTCGGTACTCACCGAGCGGCGCCGGTTCGGTGGTTCGTTGCGTGACCTCGACGCCGTGCGCGAGCGGGTCCAGATCCCGGTGCTGCGCAAGGACTTCATGGTCGATCCGTACCAGGTCACCGAAGCTCGCGCCCACGGCGCCGACATCATCCTGTTGATCGTCGCGGCTCTCGACGATGAGTTGTTGCGCGATCTGTACCAGCAGGCGACGGCGCTCGGCATGACCACGCTGGTCGAGATACATGACGAGGTCGAACTGGAACGGGCGGTCGCCGCTGATGCGCAACTGATCGGCGTCAACGCCCGCAATCTCAAGACCCTCGACGTAGACCCGCGGGCGTTCGCCCACCTGGCGCCGCTGGTGCCCAGCGACCGCGTGAAGGTCGCAGAGTCGGGCATCACCGGCGCGGCCGACGTGGCCGGCGTGGTGCGCGCCGGCGCCCACGCGATACTGGTGGGCGAAGCGCTCGTCACCGGGGGTGACCCGCGCCGGGCCGCAGCCACACTCATCGACGCAGGACGCGAGGTTCCCGTATGACAACCACGTCAGCCCCACCCGAAGCTGCAGGGCTCGGGCGGTTCGGGAAGTTCGGGGGGCGTTACGTCCCTGAAGCTCTCGTCGCCGCCCTCGAGGAACTGGACGAAGTTCGTAAGAAAGCGAGCGTCGATCCGGAGTTCATCGGCGAGCTCACCGAGCTGCACCGCACTTACACCGGTCGGCCCAGCATCCTGACCGCCGTGCCTCGGTTCGCTGAACACTGCGGTGGGGCCCGGGTGGTCCTCAAGCGCGAAGACCTGAACCACACTGGTTCGCACAAGATCAACAACGTGCTCGGTCAGGCGTTGCTCACCAAGCGGATGGGCAAGAGCCGGGTTATCGCCGAGACCGGGGCCGGACAGCACGGCGTGGCCACGGCCACCGCCGCTGCGCTCCTCGGGTTGGACTGCGTGGTTTACATGGGCCGCGTCGACATCGAGCGCCAGGCGCTCAACGTCGCCCGCATGCGCCTGCTCGGAGCTGAGGTCGTTGCGGTCGAGCACGGTTCGCAGACTCTCAAGGACGCGGTCAACGAAGCGTTCCGCGACTGGGTCGCCAACGTCGAGGACACCCACTACATGCTGGGTACAGTCACCGGGCCGTATCCCTTCCCGGAGATGGTGCGCGACTTCCACCGGATCATCGGCGTCGAGGCCCGGGCCCAGATGCTCGACGAGTACGGCCGGCTGCCGGACGCCATCTGCGCGTGCGTTGGTGGCGGATCCAACGCCATGGGTATTTTCCACCGGTTCATCGACGACGCCGAGGTTCGCCTGGTCGGGCTCGAAGGCGGCGGTGACGGGCCCGCCACCGGGCGGCACGCCTCTCGTTTCAGCGGGCAGGCCGAGCCGGGCGTACTGCACGGCGCGTTCACCTACGTGCTGCAGGACGTCGACGGCCAGACCGTCGAGTCGCACTCGGTGTCTGCCGGGCTGGACTACCCGAGCGTCGGTCCGGAGCACTCGTTCCTGCGCGACAGCGGCCGCGCCGAGTACCACCCCGTCACCGACACCGAGGCGATGGAAGCTTTTCGGCTGCTCTGCCGCACAGAGGGCATCATTCCGGCCATCGAGAGTGCGCATGCACTGGCCGGCGCCATGAAGTTGGGTCAGGAACTCGGCCCCGAGGGGCTGATCCTGGTCAATCTGTCCGGACGCGGCGACAAGGACGTACAGACCGCAGCCACGTGGTTCGGTCTGCTGGAGGACCAAGCCAGGACTCCGCCCGCAGGTGCACCGCGCCCGGCCGACGAAGATGCCGCCACCGGCGGTGGGGAGAGCGAGTCGTGAGCAACGTCAGCGAGGTGCTCGCTCGAACCAAGGCTGAAGGCCGTGCGGCCCTGATCGGCTACCTCCCTGCAGGGTTTCCCAGCGTCGGGCAGTCGATCGAGGCGATGGTCGCGTTGGCAGAGGAAGGCGCCGACATCATCGAGGTCGGGTTGCCCTACACCGATCCGTTGATGGACGGCCCGGTC
Organism: Actinomycetales bacterium; assembly: GCA_038199265.1. Classification (GTDB taxonomy): domain Bacteria; phylum Actinomycetota; class Actinomycetes; order Actinomycetales; family Dermatophilaceae; genus Allobranchiibius. The sequence continues at coordinate 2,038 of JBBPZD010000109.1, forward strand.
ATCCAGAACGCTGCCACCAAGGCGCTTGAGGGCGGGGTTCGTGTCTCCAACGTGTTCGACGCTGCGAAGGCCATCACCGATGCCGGCAGCGCTGCCGTCGTCATGACGTACTGGAATCCGGTACTCCGGTACGGCGTGGAGAATTTCGCAAACGACCTGCAGGCCAGTGGAGCCAGCGGGCTGATCACTCCGGATCTGGTGCCGGACGAGGGAGCGGACTGGATCGCCGCCAGTGACGCGCGCGGCCTGGACCGCATCTTCTTGGTCGCTCCCAGTTCGACCCCTGAGCGACTGGCGAGCACCACTGCAGCAACCCGCGGCTTCGTCTACGCCGCCTCGTTGATGGGCGTCACCGGTGCCCGCGCAAGCGTCGGGGAGGCCGCGCAGGTGTTGGTCGAGCGCACCCGTGAGGTGACGGATCTTCCAATCTGTGTCGGTCTGGGTGTCTCGACCCCTGACCAGGCCGCGCAGGTCGCTCAGTTCGCCGACGGTGTCATCGTCGGGTCAGCGTTGGTGCGCTGCCTGCTGGAAGCAGAGACCTTCGAAGCTGGTCTGCAGGAGCTACGTGAGTTGACCCGCGAACTGGCTGCTGCCGTGCGGCGGTCGTGAGGGCGTATCTGCCCAGTCCCACTGAGGGTGTCCTGTGGATCGGTCCGCTGCCGTTGCGCGGATACGCGATCTGCATCCTTGTCGGCATCTTCGCGGCCATCTGGATCGCCGGGCGTCGTCTCGTGCCGCGTGGCGGCACCGTCGATGACATCTACACCGTCGCCTGGTGGTCGGTTCCGTTCGGCATTCTCGGCGGGCGTATCTACCACCTCATCACCTCTCCGCAGGCCTATTTCGGTGCGGGCGGCAACCCGCTCAATGCCTTCGCGATCTGGAACGGCGGGCTCGGTATCTGGGGCGCCGTCGCGCTCGGGTTGGTCGGCGGGTGGATCGGGGCACGGCGCGCGGGCATCAGCTTCCTCGACTTCGCCGATGCCGCGGCGCCCGGAGTTCTGTTGGCGCAGGCCATCGGGCGGTGGGGCAACTGGTTCAACAACGAGCTGTACGGCGGCGTGACGGACCTGCCGTGGAAGCTCAAGATCTACCAGTGGGATGAGTCGCGCGGTCATGCCGTGGTCGAGAACGGCCAGGCCGTGGTCCTGGGGTACTACCAGCCGACGTTCCTCTACGAGGCCATCTGGTGCCTGCTGGTCGCAATCGCGATCCTGCTGTTGGATCGCAGACTCACCCTGGGCCGCGGTCGCCCACTGGCGCTGTACGTGATGTTGTACCCGGTCGGGCGGATCGTGTTCGAGCTGATGCGTACCGACCCGGCGAACCATATTCTGGGCCTCCGGGTGAACGTCTGGGTGTCGATCCTCGTCTTCCTGGGTGGACTCGCACTCTTCATCGTTTTGGGTAAGCGGCACCCGAACGGAATCCGTGAGGGTGTGGTCGAAGCATCCGGCCAGGAGCCGCCCGCGGCTGGTCCGACAGGTGAGACGGAAAAGTCCACCTTGTGAGCAAAGCCATTACGCCGCTATTCTGAGCGCTCCGCTGGCCAACGTCGTCCCGCAGGTGCCCCACCCCTTTCAAGAGGGGCTATCTGACGACGACAGGACGGCCAGGACCATGAGCGTTGCCGACACCTCTGCATCTGTTAGCTCTGCCTTCACCAGCGTGCCCAAGGCGCAGGGGCTGTACGACCCGGGTTTCGAACGCGATGCGTGCGGCGTTGCGATGGTCGCCACTATGCGCGGTTGGGCGGGCCACGACATCGTCGAACACGCGCTGACCGCGCTGCGCAACCTGGAGCACCGTGGCGCCACCGGCGCCGACCCCAGTGTGGGCGACGGAGTAGGCATCCTCACCCAGATTCCGGACGAGTTCCTCCGCGCCGTATGCGGTTTCGACCTGCCCCCGGTCGGTAGGTACGCCGTCGGCATCGCCTTCCTGCCGCAGAACCCGGATGAGCAGTGGCATATCGGTGAGCGGTTCGCCCAGTTGGCCGGTGAAGAGGGCTTGGTCGTCCTGGGTTGGCGCGATATGCCGGTCAACCCCGAAGGCGTGGGTCAGGCGGCGGTCGACGTCATCCCCGTTTTCCGGCAGGTGTTCGTCGCGGACGCCGAAGGGCTCGCGGCCGGTATCGAACTGGATCGGATGGCTTTCTGCCTCCGTAAGCGCATCGAGCACGAGACGCGCGTCTACTTCCCCTCGCTTTCGGCGCGGACCATCGTTTACAAGGGCATGCTGACCACCGGGCAGCTCGAACCGTTCTTTCCAGACCTGTCCGACGAGCGCTTCACGACCCAACTGGCGCTGGTGCATCAACGGTTCTCGACCAACACCGTCCCGTCCTGGAAACTAGCGCACCCCTACCGGCTGATCGCGCACAACGGCGAGATCAACACGGTGCGGGGAAATCAGAATTGGATGCGCGCTCGGGAATCGATGATCGCCAGCAAACTGTTCCGAGGCGACCTGTCACGCACGTTCCCGATCTGCACCCCCGAGAACTCCGACTCCGCCTCGTTCGACGAGGTGCTGGAGATGATGCACCTGGGTGGTCGCAGCCTGCCCGGCTCGGTGCTGATGATGATCCCCGAGGCGTGGGAGAACCACACCTCGATGGACCCGGCGCGTAAGGCTTTCTACGAATACAACTCCACGATCATGGAACCCTGGGACGGCCCGGCCTGTGTGACATTCACCGACGGCACGCTCATCGGCGCCGTCCTGGACCGCAACGGTCTGCGACCTGGCCGTTACTCGGTGACCGATGACGGCCTCGTGGTGCTGGCCTCCGAGGCGGGTGTGCTGGATCTCGATCCCGCCCGGGTGGTCCGCAAGGGCCGCCTGCGCCCGGGCAGGATGTTCCTGCTCGACACCGCTGCCGGGCGAATCGTCAGCGACGAAGAGGTCAAGCAGCAGTTGGCCGCCGAGCACCCCTACGCCGAATGGCTGACCGCCGGAATCATCAAGCTGGCCGATCTAGCTGAACGCGAGCACGTCTGGCACACGCCCGCTTCGGTGGAGCGGCGGCAGCAGACTTTCGGGTACACCCACGAAGAGTTGCGGATAATTTTGGCGCCGATGGCGCGCACCGGCGGTGAGGCCCTCGGTTCGATGGGCACCGACACCCCGATCGCAGTGCTGTCGCAGCGTCCCCGGCTGATCTTCGACTACTTCACTCAGTTGTTCGCCCAAGTGACCAACCCGCCGCTGGACGCGATCCGCGAAGAGCTGGTCACCTCCTTGGGCACGCTGATGGGCCCGGAGAGCAACGCGCTGGACATCGGACCGCAGCACGCACGGCAGGTCGAGTTGCCGTTCCCGGTCATCGACAACGACGAGCTGTCCAAGCTCGCGCACATCAACGCCGAGGGCAACTTCCCTGGATACGGCACCTACGTCATCCGCGGCACCTACAACGTCGAAGGCGGCGAGACTGCTCTGCGCGCCCGGTTGCAGGGAATCTTCGCCGAGGTGTCCCAAGCCATCGCTGACGGTTACCGCTTCGTGGTGCTGTCCGACCGCGACAGCAACTCCGAGTTCGCACCCATCCCGTCGCTGCTTCTGACCGCTGCCGTGCACCACCACCTGGTTCGGGAAAGAACGCGTACCCAGGTCGGCCTGCTCGTCGAGGCCGGTGACGTGCGCGAGGTGCACCACGTCGCGCTACTGGTCGGATACGGCGCAGCAGCGGTCAACCCCTACCTCGCGATGGAGTCCGTCGAAGACCTGGTCCGTCGCGGCGAGCTGCCCGACATCACCGCCGAGCAGGCCACCAAGAACCTCATCAAGGCGCTCGGCAAGGGTCTGTTGAAGGTGATGTCGAAAATGGGCATCTCAACGGTCGCTTCCTACCGGGGCGCACAGGTTTTCGAGGCCATCGGCCTGTCGGACAAGGTGATCGACGACTACTTCACCGGCACCTTCTCCCGCCTCGGGGGGGTAGGGCTCGACGTGATCGCCGCCGAAGTCGCTGCCCGCCACTCCACCGCCTACCCCAAGAGCGGACAGCGAGCACCGCACCGCACGCTGGAGACCGGTGGGGAGTATCAGTGGCGCCGCGACGGTGAGCCGCACCTGTTCGATCCCGAGACCGTCTTCCGCCTGCAGCACTCCACCCGGTCGCGTCGGTACGACATCTTCAAGCAGTACACGAAGCGGGTCGATGAGCAGTCCACCCGTCTGATGACCCTGCGCGGATTGTTCCGTTTCGACTCGGGCCGACCCTCGATTCCGATCGAGGACGTCGAGTCGATCGCCGACATCGTCAAGCGTTTCTCCACCGGCGCGATGAGCTACGGGTCGATCAGCAAGGAAGCCCACGAGACCCTCGCCATCGCGATGAACCGACTGGGTGCACGCTCCAACACCGGTGAGGGCGGCGAGGACCTGGAGCGGTTGCTGGACCCGGAACGACGGTCCTCGATCAAGCAGGTCGCGTCGGGACGGTTCGGGGTGACCTCGGTCTACCTCACCCAGGCCGACGACATCCAGATCAA
>JBBPZD010000110.1:0-5250 GCA_038199265.1 Actinomycetales bacterium
CACAGTAGCGGCTGCAGCAGCGATTGCGAGTCGGGCGTAGGTGTGCAGTACACCGGGCATCGGCAGGCCGCCGAGGCGTTTGCTGAGCCAGTAGTAACCGGAGCCGGCCTGGGCGCAGTAGCTGATCGACTGCACTACGCCGACGCCGATGCCGACCCACCGACCAGGCAGCAGCAGGCAGAGCAGAGTCAGTGGGACGACGACCGCCGTACCGCATACCTGCATCAACAACGGCTTCATACCGTCCTCGTAGGCATAGTGGGTCCGTTGCACGATCACGTTCAGCGCGAGCGGGAAGCTGCCGAGAAGCATTGCGATGGTGACGGCCGAGAGCGTGCCTACTGCGGCGCCACCGGAATGAGTGAGCCGCCCGTATACGACGATAGCCGGAGGGATGAGAGCGAACGCGCCGATCGTCACCGGCACCACGGCGACGCCGCACAGGCGGACTGCGGTCGCGACGTCCTCGGTGACTCGGATGGTGTCACGGTCGTTGGCAGCTTTGGAGATACGGGTGTACATAGCGGTGATCAGGCTCACCGTGACCAGCGAGTGCGGCAGCATGAAGAGCAGCAGCGCGGTCGTCTGCAGGGCACGCCCCCCGTATTTGGGGTCCATTGCGTTCAACACATTGGTCGTGACCCACAGGCCGACCTGTTGTATGAGGATGGCCGCAAAGGCCAGTCCAGCAACCTTGCCGGTGGTGCGCAGCCCGATACCGCGAAATTGCATGCTCGGTGTGTAGCTGTAACCGGCTCGACGCAGGGGGATGATCAGGATCACTGCCTGAGCGGCCACGCCGAGAGTGGCACTGCCGCCCAGGATCAGGATCATGCCGGACGTCCACTTCCCGGGCGCGACACCGACGGTGTACTGCGCGATGAACCAGGTCAGACCCAGGATGTAGACGATGTTCGCCAGAGCCGGAGACCACATGAATGCCCCGAAGCGGCTGCGAGAATTCAGTACTTCGCCGAAGATCGTGTAGACGCCGTAGAAGAAGATCTGCGGCAGGCACAGCAGACTGAACAACCAGCCGAGCCGCAGTACCTCCGAGCTGCCGCCGACGTCGTAGATCCGGTACAACGGGTACGCGAAGATCAAGCACAGGGCTGTGATGGCGCCCAGGATCAGCAACGCGAGGGTGACCAGCCGGTCCGTGTAGGCCTTGCCGCCGTCCGGGTTCTTCAGGGCTCGGGTCAGCTGCGGGATCAGCACCGCGTTGAATACACCACCGGCCAATAGCAGGAAGACCATGTTCGGCAGCGTGTTCGCGGTGTCCCAGATGTTTGCGGCTCTCGCGTCCACCGTGCGGGTGGTGACCAGGCCGAGCGCGGCGATCACCATGGCCTGGCGGATCAGACCCAGAGCACGTGAAACAAGGGTGCCGGCCGCCATGATCGCGCTCGACCGACCGACATCCGCGTTGCTGGACCGGTCGTCGGACTTTCCGGTCTGAGCCAAGGGTGGGTCGGTGCCCGCTGCTGCGTTTCCACTGAGGTCCGGGCCCGCCGTATGTGCCGGTGCTAGCCGTGCACCGAGGCCGGCGGATTGGCGGATGGCACGCGCTGACCGGGTGTCTACCAGGCGCGGTTCGAGGATGACCGTTCCAGAGAACAGGTCGAGTGACGACTCGTCGGTGAAGTCCGCGTCGACGCGCGAATACTGCGAACCGAGACTAGGACGGTCGCTGGCGGAGAGGCTCTCGGCTTGTTCGTAGCGACGGCCGAGACTGGGGCCGGACGGGTCACTCATCGGCAATGATCTCGTTACTGGGTGTCGAGGTTTCGGCAGTGGGATCGGCGAGCAGCGGATCGTCGGTGCGCGGACCACGTCGAATACTGCGGACCACCCCGCCGATCAGGATGATTCCGGCAACCCCGCCGAGTACTTTGTATATCCAGGTTGCTGTCGGGCGCACGTTGACCTGGATGATGGCTTTTGTTCCACGTGGAACGCCGAGCGCCACACCGTTGCTGGTTCGGACGTCGGTATCGACGGGTACGTTTCCAGATCCCGCTGCCACCACCTGAGGACGGATGATTCCCCGTCCCGTGGCAGTGATGTTGAGAGGCGTCGGTTGGCGGCGCACCTTGAGCATGATTGCTCTCGGCTGCAGCACGACCTGAACACCCCGCACCGACCGGTTCAGCTTGTTGACGACGGTGATCTGGATATCGCTGCGGTCGGTGAAGAAGTTGAACGATGACGGGAGCACGTACACCTGAGCAAGAAGATCACCCAACGCCTGTGCACTGTATTGCGACGCTGTGGATGCGGCTAGTGCGTGTCCCCGCCACCGCGTCGATCCGACGTTCGTCACCAGGCGCAGTCTGTCCGAGATGACGTCGAGGGAGCCCGGCAGCAACGAGTTGACCCCGGACAGTTGGACACGTTGGGCCGCTACTTCCCGAAGCAGAGAGGGAGTCACTGCTGAGGCTTCGGGCGCGGGGAAGACAGTTGCGATCCGGTTGGTTGACAGAGCCGCCCTGCGGGCGGAACCGGCGATCTGGACGGCCTCGGCGCCGGTGCGGTCAGTCAGCCAGGGCGCCGAACGGGCCGCTCTCATGATTTGAGCGAGCCCAGCCGGGCTCGCGCCACCAGATCGGGGAACGGCGATGACCATCGACCGGGAAGTGGCTGGCTGCTCCTCGTAGATGGCGAGGGTCCGGGCCAGGAACTGCTGCGCGCGAAGGCCTGGATCACCCTCAGCAGCCCCTGCAATCGCGCTCAAGGCCTGGTCGTAGAGCAGGAGCCCGGACGTCCCGGCACCCGACCGCTCGGCTTTCGTCGTGATCGAACCGAGACCGCTGATCGAATCTCTGGGCAGGACCACCGCAGGGGCGGAGCGGCCCACTTTCGACCACGTGTTGGTGATGGTGCGCAGCAACCCGGTGTCTACCCCAGCGGCGGGCCACGCGACTTCGGTCGAACTCAGCGCGCGCATGTCGGCCGGGAGGGTGCGAGCGACCTCTTCATTAAGAATCCGCTGACCACCTGTTCCGGAGGCTGCCAGCGCTGACACGTCGGGATCGTCGTACGCGGTCCAGAGAACGGATTGGTTGGCGGGTAGGTCGCGCAGCCTGGACCGGAGCGTGGCAGCCAACCCCTGGACGGCGTCCTGGGGGGCGTTCGAACCGTCGGCCGGGGTGCTGGGAGTCTCAGAAGACCCACTGCCTGAAGGGCTCTGCGTCGAGGTGGAGGACGGCTGCGAAGGTGCCCCGGTGTCCGAGCGCGGCGTGAAGGATGGCGAGGAGGATGAGGGGGATGGCGATGAAGTCGCGCTCGATGGGGTGTCCTGCTGGGTCGTGGTTGCAGGTGGCGCGGTCGGAGAAGTGCTGGGGGAAGTGCTCGGTGTCGGGGTCGTGCTGGAAATTGGGGCCGGCACATTGGAGTCGGCGCCTGACGGCGGCTTGATAAGCGCGGGATCGATGACCCAGGTCACCGGTTGGGACCCCAGCGCACCCAGAAGGGAGTCGACGCGTGACCCGGGGCCGATGGCCGCCGCCCACGCATTGGTGCGAGCCGTCCCGGTCGGCCCGAACAGTGCTGAGTCCGCTGGCAGGGTGAGCGGCACCAGCCAGGTGACCGGGAGGGGAACCGCGGGGGCGGTCTTCACGAAGGAGAGGGTGGTCCGCCAGGTGCGCACGGCCGATCGGCCCGGGCGTGGGGCCAGCTCGATTTCGAGCGGCAGGTTCGCGTTGCTGTAGCTGAGCGCGAGAGCACTGGTGGGGATCGTGACACGGAACGGTGTCGATGCTCCGGCGGGCAGTTCACCAGGTTGGGTGCTGTCGACGGTACGGGTCACGGGGGAGGAGGCGTCGCTGTTCCATGCTTGCAGGGATGAGGTGGTGTCCAGGTCGGTAGTCCCCAGGGCTGCAGTGACGACAGGGTCAGGCAGTGGTGCGGTCCCAGCGGTGATGGTCCCGGCGAGGATGACCGGCTTGTCAGGACCGGCGACCCCTGGCGAGATCGAGGTGATCGCCAATGACGGGCCTGCGCCCGGGTCAGCGGCGTGTGCTGACAGAGCAGCGGGCGCACCGATCACCACGAGAGCAGCGATCAACAGGGCGCAAACGGACATGGCCACCCGGTTCAGGACGGGCACCTTTTCAGGCTGTACCAGCGAGGTGCTCCCAGGCCGTGTGGGCGATACGCCGCTCGTTGGGGAAGGTAAGTCGCGTCGCCACCTCCTCCAGTAGGAACCAGCGAGCGTCGATCGCCTCGTGGTCGGGGTCGTTCTCGATGGAGATCTCCCCACCGAGCGCCTCCAGCAGATAGTGATGCACGCGCTTGTGAATACGGAATTGGGGCGTGCTGAACCAGTAGTCGATTGTGCCCAACGTCAACAGGGCCCGACCCATGATGCCCGTTTCTTCCTCGACTTCCCGCACCGCAGTCTCGGTCAGGGTTTCCCCTGGCTCCACGTGACCTTTCGGCAGGCACCACTCCAGGCGCCCGGCCCGGTTGTGACGGGCGATGAGTGCGATCCACGCTCGACCCTGTGCAACGTCGATGACGACACCCCCCGCGGAGATCTCCTCAACCGCCGGCAGCCTGAGCGACTGGCGCCGTGCGGGCATCGGGTGGAGGGTCATCTATGCACTCTAACCAGGGGTGAGCAGCGAATTCGAGCTTTCGTGTCCTTCGCCTACCCTGGCGTGCGTGGCATCGCTGGAACCGCTCGAATCACCGCAACCGCCCAGTGCGTCTCAGTTGGCGGTGCTGCGGGAGCAGGCGGTACTCCGCCTGGCCCCCGTTCTCGCGACTCTGCGAGAGCTGGGGGAACTCTTTGCGGACGGCGGTCACGAACTGTCGCTGGTCGGGGGTCCGGTCCGTGACGCGTTCCTGGGCCGGGACCTCACTGATGTCGACCTCACGACGTCGGCATCCCCCGAGCAGAGTGAGAAACTGCTGACCCGGTGGGGCGGCACGACCTGGGACATCGGGCGGGCCTTCGGAACGATCGGTGCCCACCGCCGCGGTCTGCAGGTCGAGGTCACGACATACCGCGCCGACTCCTACGACCGCACGACCCGAAAGCCGCAGGTGGCCTTCGGGGACTGTCTCGAAGACGATCTGCGACGCCGCGACTTCACTGTCAATGCGATGGCTTTACGACTGCCGCAGCTGGAGTTCATCGACCCTTACGGCGGCCTGCTGGCTCTGGCGGCCCGGATCCTCGACACGCCCGCGACGCCGCAGGAGTCGTTTGCCGATGACCCTCTTCGCATGATGCGTGCTGCGCGG
>JBBPZD010000111.1:0-11100 GCA_038199265.1 Actinomycetales bacterium
CCTGGTCGCTGAGGTCGGCATCGCGGCGGTCCGGGCGAAATCTGTCGCTCTCACCTCGCTGGCCATCGAACTGACCGACGCCGTGCTGACTCCGCGCGGAGTCCGACTGGTCACCCCGCGAGACCCGGAACGACGCGGCAGCCACGTGACGATCGCCCGGGCAGACTTCGAAGCCGTGAACGCCGCGCTCTGGGAACGTGGCGTACTGACCGACTTCCGCAAGCCGGACGGTATTCGGCTGGGGTTGGCTCCGCTGTCGACGTCGTATGCGAACGTGGTCACTGCCGTCGAGACGTTGGTCGACCTGCTCCAGTAGCGCCCGCGCAACCGCCGTCGTGCGGTGCGGCCGATGAGCGCCGCCTAAAGTATGCGCGTGACTCATTACGACCTGGCGATCATCGGTAGCGGCTCGGGCAACTCCCTCATCACCTCCGATTGGGACGGTAAATCCGTCGCGATCATCGAGAGATGGCGATTCGGCGGTACCTGTCTCAACGTCGGATGCATCCCGACCAAGATGTTCGTCTACGCGGCCGAGGTCGCTGAAACCATTCGCGGTGCGAGTCGGTACGGCGTCGACGGACACCTGGACGGGGTGCGCTGGCCCGACATCCGCGATCGCGTGTTCGGTCGGATCGACCCCATCTCCGAGGGTGGCAAGGAGTACCGGGTCAACGGCGCGAACACCACGGCCTATCTCGGGGAGGGGCGCTTCGTTGCTCCCAAGACGCTGCGCGTGACCGTTGACGGTCAGGAGCAGGAGATCACCGCAGATCAGATCGTGATCGCGACCGGCACCCACGCCACGGTCCCGGATCCCATCGCGAGCTCCGGCGTTCCGTTCCACACCAGTGACACCGTGATGCGGCTGGATTCGCTGCCCGCCTCGATGGTCATCCTGGGAGGCGGTTTCATTGCGGCGGAGTTCGCGCACGTCTTCTCCGCCCTCGGCGTCGAGGTGCATGTGATCAACCGCAGCAAAGGGCTGCTGATGAAGCAGGACGCCGACATCTCGGCCGCTTTCACCGAACAGGCTCAGCAGCAGTGGGACGTTCACCTGGGGTCGAATGTGGCCCACGCCGACACCGTCGACGGGCAGGTGCAGTTGACACTCCAGAACGGAACGCAGGTCAGCGGTGAGATTTTGCTGGTCGCGACCGGTCGGGCACCGAACTCTCCCTCACTCGATCTCGACCTCGCGGGTGTGGAGACCTACCCGGACGACCGGGTTGTGGTGGACCGTTACGGCCGTACCAGCGTCGAGGGTGTGTGGTCCCTCGGCGACGCGAGCTCCCCGTATCAGCTCAAGCACGTCGCGAACAACGAAGCGCGGGCCGTCGCCCACAACCTCACGCACCCGGGCGATTTGCGCGCCTTCGACCACCGCTTCGTGCCACAGGCCGTATTCACCCACCCGCAGATCGCTGCTGTCGGAGTGACCGAGCAGCAGGCCGTCGACAGCGGTATGGACTACGTGGTCAAGATCCAGAAGTACGGCGACGTCGCGTTCGGATGGGCGATGGAGGACACCACCAGCATCGTGAAGTTGATCGCCGACAAGAAGACCGGGCTTTTGATCGGCGCGCACTTCATGGGCCCGGACGCGAGTTCGTTGATCCAGTCCTGCATCCAGGCAATGTCGTTTGGTATCACCGTGCCTCAGATGGCGCGTGGACAGTACTGGATCCACCCGGCTCTGGCAGAGGTCATCGAAAACGCGCTACTGGGCCTGGGCTTCAACGACTGACATGGTGCCCCCAGCTGTTGGCGCCGCATGCGTGAGGGCTCTTGAATCACTGGGCGCCTACCGCGTCGAAGATTTCAACCTGCGCGTCGAACGGTGGTGGGAGGACCTACTCGCCGGACTACGTGAGGTTCACCCGGCCGACGCCGAGGGGTTAGCCGCCGAGCTGGTGGCTCTCGCGGCGCAGTCCTACGCCGAGCGGGACCCGGCCCTGCACCGTCTCGACGCGCAACGGCAGTTGCACCCGGACTGGCTCCAGGAGCCTTCGATGTTCGGGTACGCCTGCTACACCGAGCGATTCGCCGGCGACTTGCGTGGAGTTGTTGATCGCATCCCCTATCTCCAGGAGCTGGGGGTTACCTACCTGCACTTGATGCCGTTGTTGGAGCCGCGCAGAGGCGACAGCGACGGCGGGTACGCCGTCCGCGACTATGGCGCGGTGCGCTCAGACCTCGGCACCACCGGAGATCTGCAATACCTCGCGACCGAGCTACGTGGGCGGGGCATCTCGCTCGTGATGGACCTGGTGGTCAACCACGTGGCACGCGAGCACGATTGGGCGACTGCGGCACGCGAAGGTGACCTGACCTATCGCGACTACTTTCACGTCTTCCCCGACCGGGACATTCCGGACCGCATCGACGCGACGGTGCCTGAGGTGTTCCCGGATTTCGCGCCGGGCAACTTCACCTGGGACCCGCAGCTGGACGGTTGGGTCTGGACGACGTTCAACTCCTTCCAGTGGGATCTGAACTGGGGTAACCCTGCTGTCCTGCGGGAGTTCGCCGAGATCACCCTCTACCTGGCCAACCTCGGCGTCGAAGTGTTGCGCCTCGACGCGATCGCCTTCCTCTGGAAGCGGCTCGGTACCAACTGTCAGAACCAGCCCGAGGTGCATGCACTCACGCAGGTGCTGCGTACCCTCACCCGGATTGCTTGCCCGGCAACAGTCTTCAAGGCTGAGGCGATCGTCGGGCCGCGTGATCTGATCCCGTATCTCGGTCGCGGCACGCACGCGGGGAAAGTGAGCGACCTCGCGTATCAGAACTCGCTGATGGTGCAGATCTGGTCGATACTGGCCTCCGGTGACACCCGTCTGGCGCGGCAGGCCTTGGGCGCGCTACCGCCGAAACCGGTCAGCGGAACCTGGATCTGCTATCTGCGGTGCCATGACGACATCGGGTGGGCGATCGACGACGGCGACGCGGCAGCGGTGGGGTTGACCGGCGCCGGACACCGGGGTTTCCTGTCCGACTGGTACTCGGGGATCTTCCCCGGCAGCACCGCGGACGGCCTGGTGTTCCAGGCAAACCCGGAGACGGGGGACCGGCGGATCAGCGGCACCGCAGCATCGCTGGCCGGTATCCGTGCGGACGCAACGCAGGCGGAGATCGACCTGGCGCTGGCCCGGATCTACCTGGCGCACGCGATCATTGTCGGCTGGGGCGGAATCCCGGTCATCTGGAGCGGCGACGAACTCGGCGCCGTCAACGACATCGGCTACGCCGACGAACCGGGCCACGAAGCCGACAACCGCTGGGCGCACCGACCAGCTCTGGACGAGTCGATGCTTGCTGCTCGCACCGATGATCGGACCGTGGCAGGCCGGGTGTTCGCGGGGATCGCGCACCTGGGGAGGGTGCGCTCGCAGACCCCCCAACTGCACGCATCGACAGAATCCGTCGTGCAGGCGAACACCGATGACGGGGTGCTGGCCGCTGTCCGTCAACACCCCAGCGGGCCGATGGTGTGCGCCTACAACGTGACGGCGCAGTGGCGCCCGCTGCATCTGGAGGTTCTCGCCGACGCAGGGATCACCGCCCCGCATGACGTATTGGGAGATCGCATTCTCCATGCGGACCTCGTTACAGGAGAGACGCTTTGGCTATCGCCGTACTCTGCCGCCTGGATCGTGGAGCGTACCCGCCCAACAGCAAAGCACGCCTAGACTTCCCGACATGTCGACCGAAGGCGGAAACAAGGCGATCATCGCCGCTCTGGGAGCCAACCTGGGGATCGCGATCACCAAACTGTTTGCGTTCGCGTTGACGGGGATGAGCTCGATGCTCGCCGAGGGCATCCACTCCCTCGCTGACTCCGGCAATCAGGTCCTGTTGCTCGTGGGGGGAAAGCGCGCAAAGAAGGCCGCAACTCCTGAGCACCCGTTCGGATACGGCCGTGAACGGTACGTGTTCGGCTTCGTGGTCTCGATCGTGTTGTTCAGTCTGGGCGGTCTTTTTGCGCTGTACGAGGCTTATCACAAATGGCACGAGGAGCATGCCGGCGAGGGTGAGCAGCCTGGTCTCGGACAGGACTGGTGGTGGGTGCCGCTCGTCGTCCTCGTGGCGGCCATCGTCCTGGAGGGCATGTCGTTCCGAACTGCTGTGCGGGAGAGTAATCCGCTGCGCGGCGACTCGTCCTGGTGGGAGTTCATCCGTAAGGCCAAGGCACCCGAGCTGCCGGTGATCCTCCTGGAGGACTTCGCGGCGCTGATCGGTTTGATGTTCGCACTCTTCGGTGTGTCCCTGGCAGTCATCACCGAGAGTTCCTACTGGGACGCGGCAGGGACAGCCCTTATCGGGCTGCTGTTGGTTGCGGTCGCCGTGGTGTTGGCCATCGAAACGAAGTCGTTGCTGGTGGGGGAGTCGGCCAACCCCAAGGTGACTGCGGCCATCGTGGCCGCAATCGCCAGTGCTGACGGGGTGGACCGCGTTGTGCACGCGAAGACGCTGCACCTCGGTCCGGAAGAGTTGTTGGTGGCCGTGAAGATCGCGATCAGCGAGAGTGACACGGGTGCCCAGGTGGCTGCTGCGATCGACGCCGCTGAGCAGCAGGCTCGCGCTGCGGCGCCTGAGCTGCGGTTGGTCATATACCTCGAACCCGATCTGGATCACGCTCTCGAGCTGCAGTGAGCGGACGTGTTGCGCTGATCTCGGACGTACACGGCAACCTGACCGCGCTGCGGGCCGTGCTCGACGACATCCGGGCCCGCGGCATCGAACGGATCTTCAACCTCGGCGACTTCGTTGGCAAGGGACTACGCGGTCAGCACGTGGCCGACCTCTGCCGCGAGGTGTGTGAAGTCAACGTACGCGGCAATTGGGAAGATTTTTTGCCCGCTGAAGACCCTAACTACAGTTCGCCGGAACTCTGGTGGTGGCGAGGGGAGCTTCGTCCCGATCAGCTCCCATGGCTGCGTAATCTGCCGCTGACCCACGACGTGGTGATGAGCGGGCGGCGGATCCGGCTGTTTCACGCCAGCGCGCACGACGTGCACAGCAAAGTGTTCGCCGATCACAGCGCTGCACAGTTCGACGGCATGTTCATCGCAACCGAACTGACGGGTGAAGGGCCGACGCCGACGATGGTCGGCTACGGCGATATCCACGACGCCTACCTCGAGGTACGTGCAGGACGTTCCCTCTTCAACGTCGGTAGCGTCGGTAATCCGCTCGATGAGTGTGATGCGTCCTACGTCATCCTCGAAGGCGAGGTCGACAGCGACGAGCCGGGCCCGTTCGGGTTGCAGTTCGTGCGCGTTCCCTACGACATCGAGGCCGAGATCCAAGTGGCAGCAGACGTCGGAATGCCGGGTCTTTCGTACTGGGCAACTGAACTGCGAACGGGTGTCTATCGGGCGCTGCAGCCCGGCTGGCTGTCGTAACTGCTCAGCGTCGGTCTCCCGACAGCAGGACCTACGGGGGCGTTGCGCTAGTGCTCGGCTGAATCCGAGGTGTCGTCGGTATCGGAGTCGTCTTCAGGCCCCTCGTCTTCGGATGATTTCGAAGTGTGTCCATCAGCGAAAACCGGACGACGCTTGTCCTCCTCGCCGTCTCCGGCGTATTTGTCGCTCACTTCGTCCCATTCGGCCAGCGCATCCTGGTCGACATCGACTTTCAGTTCGTCCGGTATCGGGTGCTGGGGCCTGTCATCGCTCATGAGTTCGACTGTAGCCACGAGCGACCGCAGGCACGTGCTTCACACCACCACCTGATCGGCGGCATGATCGATGGACCACCCGCGTGCCATGAGCCGGTCAGGCTCCAAGGAGATATTTCAGTGCTCAGCGTGACGAAGAAGAACGAACCAGCCATCCGCGACCAGGGTCGGACATCCCAGGAATTCTGCCGGCCCGGCCCTGACAACGGGCCATCTCCGAGCCGCCCTGGGGTACTGACGTCCGGGATGACGTTGTGACCAGCGATGTGTGGGGAGATGAGTACCGGGTTGTTCGCGAGGCGATGGACTGGGCCCAAGGGCGCGTCGTCCGGGAAACCGATCCGAAGGCGACCGCTCGATCAGCGCAGGAGCTGCGAGCGGCGGCCGGGCGGACGGTGTGCGCGGCGGGCATCGGTGGGCTGGAGGCGCTCCGGTTGTTCACCGATGTCTTCGAACCGGCCACCCGGGCTCAGGACGATCCGATGAACCTGGCCTACGTGCCGTCGGCTCCTACCCGCGCTTCAGTCGCTTTCGATTTCGTCACCAGTGCTGCCAACGTGTTCGGCGGTATGTGGGAGACCGGAGCTGGCGCGATCTTCGCCGAAAACGAGGCGTTGGCCTGGTTGGTCGAGTTGTTGGGCTGGCCGCAAACGGCCGGCGGCTGCTTCGTTGCGGGCGGGACCAGCGGAAATCTGTCGGCGCTGGTCGCTGCACGAGAAGCGGCCCTGGCCCGGCGGGGCAGCCGTCCTGACCACGGGTGGCAATTGGTGTGCACGAGTGAGGTGCACTCCTCCATCCGCTCGATGGCCCGGGTATTGGACGTCACGATCGTCGAGGTCCCCGGCGACGAGCGCGGCCGTATGACGGGCGAACAGCTCGAGCTGATTTTGAATGCCCACCCAGACGTCTTTGCCGTGGTCGCCACCGCAGGGACCACGAATGCCGGACTGATCGACGACCTCTGCGCAATAGCCGACACGTGCGCTGCACACGGGGTGTGGATGCATGTCGACGGTGCCTACGGCGGGGCAGGCCTGGCAGCGCCGAGCGTGCGGGCGCTGTACGAAGGCGTCGAGCGAGCCGACAGTTTCATCGTCGACCCGCACAAGTGGCTCTTCGCGCCCTACGACTGCTGCGCACTGCTCTACCGCGACCCGGCTCTGGCTCGCGCCGCACATGCCCAGAACGCGAACTACCTCGACACGATCGACCGCGAGGTGTGGAACCCCGCTGACCTCGCTGTGCATCTATCGCGCCGGGTCCGGGGGCTCCCGTTCTGGTTCAGCCTGGCGACACACGGCACCGATCGCTACGCCGCGGCAGTGGAGCAGACCTTGGATATCGCCCGGCAGGTGGCTGAGGCCATCAGATCCAGTCCGCACCTGGACCTCGTCTGCGAACCCCAGCTGTCGGTCCTGTTGTTCCGGCGGTTGGGCTGGGGCCCAGAGGACTACCACCAGTGGTCGCAGCGGTTGGCCCACGCGGGCACCATCTTGTGCATTCCAACGACCTGGCAAGGCGAAACCGTGCTGCGGCTCGTCTTCGTGAACCCGGCGACGAACGCCGAACGGGTCATCGAAGTGCTCCGAACACTGGACCAGCCCTCGATTCCCACACCGTCAGGATGAAGGCGTAGGTAGGCACAACCTGAGCGTGCAAGCAAGGCCTGACCCCCGCCGATGTGTCTCAGCGTGCGATGGACGTTAGAATCACGGAGCCGGCGTGGGTGATAACCCGTGCCACGCAGCCCAGCAGGGCGCGCCGGGTCCATCAAAAAGACCACTTCCGTATCGTCACGCGCGTTGTCGTGACAGAAGGAGAGCGCAAACATGTCGTTCGACTACCAGATCAAAGACCTCGGCCTCGCCGAAGCAGGCCGCCACCAACTCCGTCTCGCCGAGCACGAAATGCCCGGCCTGATGTCGCTGCGCGAAGAGTTCGGCACCAGCAAGCCCCTCGCGGGTGCCCGCATCGCCGGATCGCTGCACATGACCGTGCAGACCGCCGTGCTGATCGAGACTCTCACCGCTCTCGGTGCCGACGTGCGCTGGGCCTCCTGCAACATCTACTCCACCCAGGACGAGGCTGCTGCCGCCGCAGTCCTCGGTCCGAACGGGACCACCGATGACCTGCAGGGTGTGCCCGTCTTCGCATGGAAGGGTGAAACGCTGCCGGAGTACTGGGCCTGCACCGACAAGATCCTCACCTGGCCCGGTGGTGAAGGCCCCAACATGATCCTGGACGACGGTGGCGACGCCACGATGCTCGTCCACAAGGGTCGTGAGTGGGAGCTGTCCGGCGGGGTTCCTCCCACCACAGAAGATGACACCGAAGAGTTCTCAGTCTTCAAGGAACTCGTTCGCACCACCATGGCGGTCGACCCGCACAAGTGGACCAGGATCTCCGAGGGCATCCGCGGAGTCACCGAAGAGACCACCACCGGCGTGCACCGCCTCTATGAGCTGGCCCGCACCGGTGAACTGCTCGGCCCGGCCACCACCGTCAACGACTCGGTCACCAAGTCGAAGTTCGACAACAAGTACGGCTGCCGTCACAGCCTCATCGACGGCCTCAACCGCGCCACCGACGTTCTCATCGGCGGCAAGGTGGCCGTCGTCTGCGGTTACGGCGACGTCGGCAAGGGCAGCGCCGAGTCCCTTCGGGGTCAGGGCGCCCGGGTCATCGTCACCGAAATCGACCCGATCTGCGCGCTGCAGGCGGCGATGGAGGGTTACCAGGTCGCCCAGTTGGACGACGTCATCGATGTCGCCGACATCTTCGTCACCACGACGGGTTGCTACGACGTCATCACTGCCGAGCAGATGGCCAAGATGAAGAACAAGGCGATCGTGGCCAACATCGGTCACTTCGACAACGAGCTCGACATGGTCGGCCTGGCCCGCACCCCGGGCATCGTCAAGACCGAGATCAAGCCGCAGGTGCACGAGTGGACGTTCGAGTCCGGGAGCAGCATCATCGTGCTGTCCGAAGGACGCCTGATGAACCTGGGCAACGCTACTGGTCACCCGTCGTTCGTGATGTCCAACAGCTTCGCGAACCAGACGATCGCCCAGATCGAGGTGTTCACCAAGCCGACGGAGTACGACAAGCAGGTCTACGTGCTGCCCAAGCACTTGGATGAGAAGGTCGCTCGACTGCACCTGGACGCGCTCGGTGTGCGCCTGACCGAGCTGTCCAAGACGCAGGCCGAGTACCTCGGCCTCGACGTTGCCGGGCCGTACAAGCCGGAGCACTACCGGTACTGAGTCTTTTGCTCGGATCCTCACTCAACGGACCGGGTCACCGGAGAACAAGTTCTCTCCGGTGGCCCGGTCCGTTGTGATTGTCTCCTCACCGTTCAGAGAGCGCACCTGACGCTGTGGGAAACTGTCAATGAATTGCTGATCTAGCGGAACGGGGAACGTGTCGATGTCGATGCGGGGAAAAGTACTGATCGTCGACGACGATCCGTCGCTCGCAGAAATGCTCGGCATCATTCTGCGCGGAGAAGGCCTCGAGACAGCCCATTGCGCAGACGGTGGATCGGCGATGAAGGCCTTCCGCGACAGCGCCCCGGATGTGGTCCTGTTGGACGTCATGCTCCCGGGCATGAACGGAATCGAGGTCTGTCGGGCGATCCGCGCCGAGTCGATGGTGCCGATCGTGATGTTGACGGCTCGCACCGATACCACCGACGTCGTAGTCGGTCTCGAATCCGGGGCTGACGATTACATCACCAAACCCTTCAAACCTCAGGAACTGATTGCCCGGGTCCGGGCGCGACTGCGACGCACCGATGAGCCCGAGACCGAACACCTGGGCCTCGGCGACCTCGACATCGACGTGTCCGGTCACAGCGTGAGTCGTTCCGGTGAGCACATCTCGCTGACCCCGCTCGAATTCGACCTACTGGTCGCCTTGGCTCGCAAACCGTGGCAGGTCTTCACCCGAGAGGTGCTGTTGGACCAGGTCTGGGGTTACCGGCACGCAGGTGACACCCGGCTGGTCAACGTGCACGTACAGCGGTTGCGCGCCAAGGTGGAGCGTGATCCGGAGAATCCCACGATCGTGCTCACCGTGCGCGGCGTCGGGTACAAAGCCGGACCGGAATGATCATTCGAACGTGCGCAGCTGCTGACCTGCGATGAGTGCCAGCCCACCATCGCGGATGTCCTATCGCTCGCACGCAGCGAGGTTCCGACGTTTCCTACAACACACCTGGCGCCGTTCTATCCACGCCCGTGTCGTCACGATCACCGTGGTTGCAGGCATCATCTTGACGCTTGCGGTCGGCAGTTACATGTATCAGCGGATCGCCGACGGTCTGGTCGACAACAAGATCACCTCCTCGGAGTACGACGCCCTCTCCAAGCGTGACACGGCGCAGAAGCTCTTCACTTCCAACGACAAGACAGACCGGGGCGCGCTGCAGCTACTCGTCCAGCAGACCGTGCTGCAGATCTCCTCCGCGGGCAACGATCTGTCGCGGCGGGTCATCTTCGAGCAGGGCCGTGGACCGGTGACCCAACGCCTCGGCCGGGTGAGCACCGGGCCTCGGAACACCGACGTCCCTCTCGCCATGATCGAGGCGGTCGAAAAGGACCCGCAGCATCAACAGACCCAGATCCTCACCGTGCCCCGCAATGCGGACGGGACCGGTGACATCTCGGCGGTCATGGTGGGGTCGCAGGTCACGGTGCCCGGCGCGGGTGTCTATGACCTCTTTCTCGTTTACCCGATGGACGCCGAAGAGCGTTCACTGGATATCGTCAAAGGCGCCTTCGGTCTCGGCGGGGTGTTGTTGATCCTGATGCTCGCTGCGCTGGCCTACCTGGTCACCAGGTTGGTCGTCGCGCCGGTACGTGCTGCCGCTCACGTTGCTGAACGACTCAGCGACGGCGGTCTCAGCGAGCGGATGCCGGTCCGTGGTGAGGACGACCTCGCTCGCCTAGCGATGTCGTTCAACGCGATGGCCGACAGCTTGCAACGTCAAATCCGCCAGCTGGAGCAATTGTCGACACTGCAGAAGAGATTTGCCTCCGACGTGTCACACGAGCTGCGCACGCCCCTGACCACGATCCGAATGGCCGCCGACATGTTGCATGCCCGGCGTGCCGACTTCGCCGAGCCGGTCGCACGATCGGCTGAACTCATGAACAGCGAGTTGGACAGGTTCGAGACCCTACTGACCGACCTCCTGGAGATCAGCCGCTTCGATGCGGGCGCGAGCTCGTTGCAAGACCAGCCGGTCGACATCCGAGAAGTCGTGCGCGGTATCTGCGACTCCTACGAGCCACTCGCGGTACTCAACAACACCCGGTTGCGAGTACATGGCAAACGTCCGGCCATCGCGCCGATGGACCGGCGCAGGGTCGAGCGCATCGTGCGCAACCTGGTCAGCAACGCGATCGAGCACA
>JBBPZD010000112.1:0-6538 GCA_038199265.1 Actinomycetales bacterium
GATCCTCGCGTCCTCGGGAAGGTTGACCGTCTTGGAGATCGCGCCGGACAGGAATGGCTGGCATGAGGCCATCATCCGGACGTGACCCATAGCGCTGATGGGTCGCTCACCCATTGCACAGTCGAACACCTCGTAGTGCTCCGGCTTGAGACCGGGAGCATTGATGACGTGGCCCTTGTCACCGATGTGCTCGACGATGGCCTCGATCTGCTCCTGCTGATAGCCCAACTTCTTCAGCGCACGCGGGATCGTCTGGTTGACGATCTGCATCGACCCGCCACCGACCAGCTTCTTGAACTTCACCAGTGAGAAGTCCGGCTCGATGCCGGTGGTGTCGCAGTCCATCATGAAACCGATGGTGCCGGTGGGTGCCAAGACCGACGCCTGGGCGTTGCGGTAGCCGTTGGCGGCGCCGACATCGACGACGTCCTTCCACGCCTTGGTGGCGTACCGGTGGATCTCGCCATCCATCGTGTCGAGCGGACGCAGTTCGTCATTCGCGCTGCGGTGCTTACGCATCACGCGCTGGTGCGCGTCGCAGTTGCGGGCGTACCCGGCGTACGGGCCTACGACACCAGCCAGCTCAGCCGACCGCTTGTATGCCGCACCGGTCAGCAGCGAGGTGATAGCGCCGGCCAAGCTACGGCCGCCTTCGGACTCGTACCCGTGGCCGGTCGCCATCAACAATGCGCCGAGGTTCGCGTAGCCGATACCGAGCTGGCGGTAGTCGCGTGTGGTCTGGCCGATGGCCTCGGTCGGGAAGTCGGCGAAGCAGATCGAGATGTCCATCGCGGTGATGACCAGCTCTACAACTTTCTGGAACGTGGCCGTGTCGAACGTGTCGTCGCTGCGCAGGAACTTCAGCAGGTTCAACGACGCCAAGTTGCACGAGGAGTTGTCCAGGGACATGTACTCCGAGCACGGGTTGGACGCAGTGATCCGGCCGCTCTCGGGAGTGGTGTGCCAGTCGTTGATTGTGTCGTCGTACTGGATGCCCGGGTCGGCGCACTCCCACGCGGCCTTGTTCAGTTTGTCGAACAGCTCGCGAGCATCGACCTCCTCGATGACCTCACCGGTCTCACGGGCCCGCAACCCGAACGACGTACCGTCCTGCACGGCCTGCATGAACTCGTCGCTGACCCGAACCGAGTTGTTCGCATTCTGGTACTGCACCGAGGTGATGTCGCGGCCACCGAGGTCCATGTCGAAACCGGCGTCACGCAACGCGCGGATCTTGTCCTCTTCGCGCGCCTTGGTGTTGATGAATTCTTCGATGTCGGGGTGGTCCACGTCGAGTACGACCATCTTGGCCGCGCGACGGGTCGCACCACCGGACTTGATGGTTCCTGCGGAGGCGTCCGCGCCACGCATGAACGACACCGGCCCGCTGGCCGTGCCACCGCTGGACAGCAACTCCTTCGAAGAACGGATACGCGACAGGTTCAGACCGGCGCCGGAGCCGCCCTTGAAGATGAATCCCTCTTCCTTGTACCAGTTCAGGATGGAATCCATGGAGTCGTCGACCGACAGGATGAAGCACGCCGAAACCTGCTGCGGGCTCTTGGTGCCCACGTTGAACCAGACCGGGGAGTTAAAGGCGAAGACCTGGTGCAAGAGCGCCCAGGTGAGCTCGTGCTCGAAGATCTCGGCATCCCCGTCACCGGCGAAGTAGCCGTGATCGCGGCCGCCCTTGACATAGGTCAGCACGACCCGGTCGATCAGTTGCTTGAGGCTGGTCTCGCGCACAGGGGTGCCGAGCGCACCACGGAAGTACTTCGTCGTCACGATGGTGGAGGCATTCACCGACCAGAAATCGGGGAAAAGCACACCATGTTGCTCGAAGATCGTCTCTCCGGTCTTCCAGTTCTGCTGCACGACGTCACGGGTTTCCCACGTCACCTCGTCGTAAGGGTGCACACCAGCAGTAGTGAAGATGCGCTCGATGTGAACGCCGTTGGCCGCACTGCTGGGGCCCTTGGCCCCTTTGGCCCGGGTGGCGTCGGTACGTGCGCCGGTGGTTTCGGTCATGCGTGTATTCCTCCGTGTGACTGATGAGCTGGCTGCGTTGTTCAGATGCTGCTGGGGGTGCCCTGTTGTGGGCCGGTGATGTCTCGCTCCGCACGCAGCAACGCGATCGCTGCCTCGAAATCTCCGAGATCGTCGAATGCTTGATAGACCGAGGCGAAACGCAGGTAAGCGACCTCGTCGAGGTCACGAAGCGGCCTGAGGATCGCCAACCCGACGTCATGGGCGTCGATCTCTGCCAGACCCTGCACCCGGACGGACTCTTCGACCTGCTGGGACAGCAGTGCGAGATCGTCCTCGGACACAGGACGGCCCTGACAGGCCTTGCGAACTCCGACCAGTACCTTCTGGCGGCTGAACGGCTCGCTGGCACCGGAACGTTTGACGACGGTCAGGCTGGTTGTCTCCATGGTGGAGAAGCGCTTGCCGCAACTGGGACATAGGCGTCGTCGCTTGATGTACGTGCCGTCATCGCTGGAGCGGGAATCGACAACACGGCTGTCCTCGTGGCGGCAGAACGGACAGTGCATGAGCCAACTCCTCACTTCGTCGACGGCGAGCCACGAACGCGAACGACCCGTCGGAACATGAGAGACACCAGTCCGCCGGAACCCGAAAATGTGGGTAACCGGTGGATAACACTGGGATATCCAGCCCCCTACCTCTGGATAACTACACCAGACCTGGGGACTACATGTGGACGACTTACATCCGTGTAACTACTAGATGTAGCGATCTTAAGGTCACCCACTCGACGATGCAACCACCGGCCCAGCACCACCCGGCACCCATTCCGTCTGCGCAGGTCAGCGCAGTGCGCGCAGTGGTCAGCGCGGCAGACGCAGCAGTTCGCCACCGAAAACAAGGTTCGTGTTGAGGTTGTTCGCGGCCTGAACGCGCTGCACGGCGTTTGCAACAGACATCGATGGATATGCATGGTGGGCCACCTGCGACAAGGTCTGCCCAGACCGCACGGTCACCGTGTCGAAGGCCGGAGCCGGCCCACCGCCGATTACCGCACGGGCGCCCACCACACCGGATGCCAACAAAAACACCGTCGCTGTCGTGGTGAGCAGCAAACGCCCTCGTCGCGTCACCCGGTGGTGAGTCGTAGCGTCGAGCTGCGCGGGAATTCTGGTCGCGGCGGGAACAGCGTGCAGGTGACGCTCGCGCGTCGGCTCCGGCCGCGAGTGACGCGGAAGGGGAGTCGGCGTTTCCCAACGGGGAACAGCGGTTGCAACACTCATAAGACCCTCCGGTCTGTCGAGAATCGCACGCGTGTGCGATTCGTACACCTGTCTGATTTCTAGCACGTGCGTTCGAGAAAATCCAGACACGCCCCGAACAGGTGTTTGGAAACTGTGTCCGAAGCTCGTAATCTCGTCCTCACCTGCAACAGACAAACACCGACCACCGACAGCCCCGCAAAAACCGCGGAGTAGCGCGGAATGGTGGCCACAGCACGGCTCATTCGGCGAGGGAACGGACAAAGACAATGGCCAAGGTGCACCACATGCCCGAGCGCGACGACGACGGCCTGACCACTCGGCAACGCCGCGTGCTCGAAGTCATTCGCAACTCGGTCGACCGGCGGGGTTACCCGCCCAGCCTTCGAGAGATCGGCGAGGCCGTCGGTCTGACCAGCCCCAGCTCGGTAGCGCACCAGCTGTCGATGCTGGAGCGCAAGGGATACCTACGCCGAGACCCCAACCGACCCCGCGCCATCGAGGTCATCTCCCCCGACCAGGAAAAGGACCAGCGTGGGTATCGCGGCGGATCTAGTGTCACCGCCGCATCTGAAGACGCAGAGGACCAGACCGGCATCGGCGATCGTCGCCCCAGCGCTACCTATGTCCCCGTCGTCGGGCGCATCGCAGCCGGTGGGCCGATACTTGCCGACGAGGTCATCGAGGACGTCTTCCCGTTGCCCAAGCAGATCGTCGGGGAAGGGGACCTCTTCCTGCTCAAAGTCGTCGGCGAGTCGATGATCGATGCGGCGATCTGCGATGGCGACTGGGTTGTTGTCCGGCAGCAGCCCACGGCCACCAATGGCGACATCGTTGCCGCCATGCTCGACAACGAAGCCACCGTCAAGACCTTCAAGCGAACCGACGGGAAAGTGTGGCTGATGCCGCACAACCCCGCATACGACCCCATCGACGGCGACGACGCGGTCATCCTCGGCAAGGTGACCGCAGTCCTGCGCAGGGTCTGAGACGGTTCAGCTGCCGGTTGGCCCATCGGCCGGCAGCGCGCGAGCCAGGTGTTGCAAGGTCCGACCCAGCGGGGCCTCGATCTTGAGGTCTGTTTCAGGGTCTCCCCTGGTCCAGCCGTCGTTGACGACGACGACCGGCACTCCGTCGCGCGCGGCACGCCGGACGAAGCGGTAGCCCGACATCACGGCGAGCGAGGACCCGAGCACCAACAGCGCATGGGCGCCTTCCACGAGGGAAAAGCACTCCTGCACCAACGGCTTCGGAACTGACTCGCCGAACATGACCACGTCTGGTTTCAACAGGTCCGATCCGCACACCGGGCAGGTTGCTGTTACGAAGTTTCTGATGACCGCCTCGGGCAACGCGACGTCACCATCTGGCCGTACTGCACCTCCGATCTCGCGGTCGAAGGTGGGGTTGGCTTGTTGCAACCACTGATCCATGTCATCACGCCGGTGCAGCGTAGAGCAGTCCATGCAGATGACCCGCTCCAAGTTTCCGTGCAGCTCAAGCACGTCCTGTCCGCCCGCTGCCTGATGCAGCCCATCGACATTCTGGGTGATGACGGTGCTCACGATGCCTGCGGCCTGCAGGTCCGCGACCGCGCGGTGGCCGTTGTTCGGGGCGGCCGCTGCAAATCGCGGCCAGCCCACGTAGGACCGGGCCCAGTACTTCTGCCGCGCTTCATGTGTGGCCAGCAGCTCCGTCACCGTCATCGGCTGCACCCGGCGAGCGCCACTCTTGTCGCGATAGCTCGGCAGGCCTGACTCGGTGGAGAGTCCGGCGCCCGTCAGCGCCACGACACCACCCAACCCCACGAGCTCAAGCAACCTGGCCCACTGCTGAGCGGACACGCCATCTGGCGCAGACGACGGCGCGGTTTCAGCCACCCGCAGAGTCTGACACCGCGACGCCCGCGATCACGCCGCGGGTACACAGGCCGTCAACCGGACCAAACGATAATTCGCTAAAACTCGTCTCTAGATAACTTGTTGTTATATGATCAGGCAATGATCGACGCCGCTGGTCTCCGAGTGATCCGCGCCATTGCCGAAGAGGGAAGTTTCACCGCGGCCGCCGTGTCGCTCGGTTACTCCCAACCCGCCATCTCCCAGATGGTGCGGCGTCTGGAAGACCGCATCGGCACCGTCCTGGTGGAACGCCTCGGCCGTAGCGTGCGACTGACCGAAGCAGGAGCTGTGCTGGCCAGGCACGCGGGACCTGTATTGAGTGCTTTGGAAGCCGCCGAGTCTGAGGTCGCCGCGATCGCCGGTTTGCGAGCCGGTCGGGTCCGGCTGATGGCCTTTCCTTCCTCCTCATCGACGCTCGTACCGCAGGCGCTCGCCATGGTTCGTTCCGCTCACCCGGACGTCGAGGTGCGCTTCACCGAGGCCGAGCCGCCGGAGTCGCTCGCTGCTCTGCGCGCCGGCGAGTGCGACATCGCCGTCGCCTTCGCCTATGACGGGGCGGTTCTCGCCAGAGGTGAGGACGATATCGAGGCATTTCAATCCCGCACGCTGCTTGAAGACGAGGTGCGGCTGGTCGTGCCCGCCGGCCACCGCCTGGCCGGCGCCGCCTCCGTGGCCATGACCGACCTCATCGAAGAGCAGTGGATCGCAGGGTGCCCGCGATGTCGCGGCCACTTGCTCTCACTCGCCGAGAGAGCTGGATTCACCCCGGACGTATCGTTCGAGACCGAGGACTACGTCGCTGTTCTCGGTTTCGTCGCCGCTGGTCTGGGAGTAGCTCTGATCCCCGACCTGATCCTGGCGTCCGCGCACAACGACGGCGTGGCGATCCTGCCGATCAAGCCTGCGCCGCGGCGAACCGTGTACGCCGTCACCACCCCCGACCTCACTCGGGTACCTGCGGTCGCGGCAACTTTGAAAGCACTGTGCGCGGCGGCAGGCTCGGTGCGGGCCGCTGGCCCGGTGGCCTGAAGACACCCCGTCAGGCCGGCGATCTACTGGCGAACGACCGCCGCAGTGCCGCCCTGCACCACGACCACCACATCGCCGCCTGCATCGGTGCGATAGGTCGTTCCCGGGAGGCTGCGCAGCAACGACAGCGTGCTCGGTGCAGGTAGCCCGTAGTCGTTGCCTGCCCCCACACTGATGATCGAGACGGGCGAGTGCACGAAACGCACCAGTTCTGCTGACTGATTGGCCGATCCGTGATGCGGGACCTTCAGCACATCGAAACCGGGGCCAGCTGGGCGGTTCCGCAATTCACCGAGTACCGCAGCCCCCGCCTCACGTTCGATGTCGCCGGTGAGCAGGATACGAAGGCCGCGGATA
>JBBPZD010000113.1:0-63956 GCA_038199265.1 Actinomycetales bacterium
GAGGTGCTCACGCTGATCGACAGTCATCAACTGTTCGGTTTAGGCATCGGGTATGTCGACGCACACCTGCTGGCCGCAACAATGCTCACTGCTAACGCCCGGCTGTGGACACGAGATACACGACTCGCGGCAGTTGCTGCGCAGCACGGACTGGCCGGCGACGACGGCAAACAGTCCTGAGCAGGACACCCCGTACGAGGCCACGTCTGGGTGCTACTCGTGTGGCAGCGACGAGATGAGCCGGAGACGCATAGCAACGAGGTCGTTCAGCTTTTATAACACGGCCTCTGACGAAGGAGCGATCCGCGCGGTACCTCCCGCGATGTTCCGGAGGAATGCCGGGCTGAACCCTGCCCGGGTGGAAGCTGGTGGCCTTCTACGACGGGTTTGACAGGTCGATCACAACGAGCGCGGACTCCAGGCCAGTGAAGTCCTTGGCGTTTCGGGTCAGCAGGGTCAAGCCGTGCCGTGCTGCGACCGCAGCAATCTGCAGATCCATACGGCGTAGCCGAGGGCTACGGCCATGGTTGCGCACGAGGGCTGCTAGGGCTCCGTAGTACTCGGCAGTGGTCACATCGAACGGGAGTACCTCGAACTGGTCCAAGATTGCCTGGACGCGCTGGCGTCGGTACATCTGGGTGAGGGGATCGGCTGCGGCGGTGATCCCGTAGTGCAGTTCGGCGATGGTCACCGCCGACACCGCGACCTCTTCGGCGACCTCGGCGACCCGCGCGGATGGGAAGTCGATCACGACCGAGGTGTCCAGAAGGGCACGACGCGTCGGGATTGTGGTCAACGTAAGCGTCGATCCAAGGGGTCGGTCGGCTCGTCCAGGCCGAAGATCTCATCGGCAGCGGCCTGGTCGGCCCGCCACGTTGTCGGCTCGGGGGTCGGGGCGGCGGCGAATGCTTCGCTCAGGTCGGTAACCGGCACAAACTGACGTCTGCCGGTGTCGCGATGGTGTGGCACCACGTCGGCGCCGGACGACCGTCACGACGCAGACCGGCCCGGTCAGCCCTTCTGACGGGGCGTGCGAACCGCCCGGTCCTCGGAGAACTCCGTTGACCCCCGCGTGCCGTCTTCCTTGGCCAGGTCGATCAACCTGCCCGAGATGCGGGTGGTGCGCAGCTTGGCCCAGACCTCGGGGGCCAGGTCGGTCGGCAGCTCGACGAGCGAAAAGTTGGGCAGGATCGTGATGACGCCGAAGTCGCTGCGGCTCAGGCCGCCCTCGTTGGCGATGGCGCCGACGATCTGGCGCGGCTCCACCTTGTGCCGCTTGCCGACGTTGATCCGGTAGCTCGCGAACGTCACGTGGCTAGGCCTGACCCGGCGTTCGTGCTTGGCGCCGCGCTCGGGCCGGTCGCCGTGCTCCGCGCGATCGCCCCAGCTGGGCTTGGTGCCGGCGCCGCGGTCGGGCCGCTCGGCACGGACCGGTCGCTCGGTGCGCCGCGACTTCTCGGCGGCCGGGTCAAGCAGCAGCGGCTCGTTGCCCTGGGCCACCACGGCCAGTGCGGCGGCCACGTCGACCTCGGGCACGTCGTGCTCGCGGACGTAGTGGGCCACGATCTCGCGGAAGCCCTCGATCCGGCCCGTCGCCTGCAGCGCCTCGGTGATCTGGTCGTCGAAGCGGGCCAGACGCGTGGTGTTGACGTCCTCGACGCTGGGCCAGGTCATCTGGGTCAGCGGCTGGCGGGTGGCCTTCTCGATGTGCTTGAGCAGATACCTCTCCCGCGGGGTGACGAACGAGATCGCGTCGCCACTGCGCCCGGCCCGACCGGTGCGGCCGATGCGGTGCACGTAGGACTCGGGGTCGGTCGGGATGTCGTAGTTCACCACGTGGCTGATCCGCTCCACGTCGAGGCCGCGGGCCGCCACGTCGGTGGCCACCAGGATGTCGAGGGCGCCGGACTTGAGCTGGTCCACGGTCCGCTCTCGGACGTTCTGGGCCACGTCACCGTTGATCGCCGTGGCCGAGAATCCCCGGGCCCGCAGCTTCTCGGCCAGGGTCTCGGTTTCGTTCTTGGTGCGGACGAAGACGATCATGCCCTCAAAGTTCTCGACCTCGAGGATCCGGGTCAGAGCGTCAACCTTCTGCGGATAGCTGACCGTGAGGTAGCGCTGGGTGATGTTGGCCGCCGTGGACGTCTTGCCCTTGACGGTGATCTCGACGGGGTCGTTGAGGTACTTCTTCGACAGCCGGCGGATCTGGGCCGGCATGGTGGCCGAGAACAGCGCGACGTTCTTGTCGCTGGGGGTGTCAGCCAGGATTGTCTCGACGTCCTCGGCGAAGCCCATTTTGAGCATCTCGTCGGCCTCGTCGAGGACCAGGAAGCGCAGCTGGGTCAGGTCGAGAGTGCCCTTGTCGAGGTGGTCCATGATGCGGCCGGGGGTACCGACGACCACATGGACTCCGCGGCGCAACGCGGAGAGTTGTACGCCGTACCCCTGGCCGCCGTAGACGGGCAGGACCTTGACGCCCTTGAGGTGGGCGGCGTACTTCTCGAAGGCCTCGCACACCTGCAGTGCGAGCTCGCGCGTCGGGGCGAGAACAAGCGCCTGCGGCGTCTTCTGCGTCAGATCCAGGCGGGACAGGATCGGCAGCGCGAACGCCGCCGTCTTGCCGGTACCGGTCTGCGCGACGCCGACGACGTCACGGCCCTCGAGCAGCGGCGGGATGGTCGCGGCCTGCACCGCCGACGGAGTCTCATAGCCCACGTCGCGTAGCACGGCCTGCACCTTCTCGGGCAACCCGAGCTCGGCGAAGGTCGGCATCTCGCGCGCCGCCGGGGCCCCGTTCGCTACATCACTCACCTGACAACGGTAGTGGGTGAAACACCTGGCCCCGTTTCCACCCACCGCGAGGTGTGGAACGACGAGGTCGCGGACGGCCGCTCACGTGGCGCAGCACTTACTCAAAGTGACTTGACCGGCCCGGCTCACGAGACGCCGGGCTGCCAGGCGCGAGCTATGTCCGCCAGTCGTTTTCTGGCCGCTCGGAGTCGCTCTCTGGGCTCGGCGACTTTCGCCAGGTTCAGCGGTGGCCGAAGTTCGCGAACCACTGCCGTCTCGATGGCGTCGAGATTCTCTCCCTCAAACTTGGCCCACGTAGCCAGCGAGAGTCGCTGCTGCATCCAATCGCTCAACCGCGCCTCGCTGGGCGGGTCGAGGGCGAAGTTGGCGCCGCCGTCGGGCTTGGCGATGTTGCGCGGTATGGGAACCAGCACGAGCTCTGCCGCCAGCAACCCGGCGAGGCTGCGCCGAACGGTAGACGAACCGGTCTTCCCCGCCGCGAAGTGCGTGCGGACGTCTCGCCCGTGGAGAGTTCTCTCCGCTTTGCCAACGTAAAGTGGCTGACCCTCGAACGCGGGAGCGAGGCCGAGCGAGGACCAGGTTGGTTCGTCGCCGTAGAACGCGTAGAGACCGGGCTCGTCTGGCACAACCCGAACAGCGACGTCGTACCCGTGTCGTACGCCGGCCAGCGATTGAAGCGCGGCGGCAACAGTCGCGTCGCTGGTCATGCTTCATACTGTCGCAATCAGGACTCGGACGCGCCTGTCTGCCTCAGACCCACCGGGTCTGGCACGGCTATCCGCCGCCGGAGGGTCACTCCACTCGCTGCTTCAACTGGTAGAACCGAGCCCAGAAAATGCCGTCTCAAACAGCGCGATCAGACCCCTGCCGCTGATCTTCTTGCGGGCTGTGTGCGGACTGGGAGGGCCTATACCCCTTCTGAACTGGGCAAAGGCGCCGATTCAGACGTTGAAGCGGAACTCGACCACGTCGCCGTCAGCCATGACGTAGTCCTTGCCTTCCATGCGGGCCTTACCGTGCGAGCGGCATTCGGCGATCGAGCGCAGCTCGACCATGTCCTCGAACGAGATGACCTCGGCCTTGATGAAACCCTTTTGGAAATCGGTGTGGATGACGCCCGCAGCCTGCGGGGCGGTCGCGCCAACGGGAATGGTCCAGGCGCGGGTCTCCTTGGGGCCGGCCGTCAGGTAGGTCTGTAGGCCGAGGGTGTGGAAACCCTTGTGCGCCAACTGATCCAATCCACGCTCGGTGATGCCGACCGTCTCCAGCAGCTCGGCGGCTTCGTCGTCCTCCAGTTCAGCTACCTCCATCTCCAGCTTCGCGTTCAGGAAGATCGCCTCGGCAGGCGAGACCAGTTCCTGCATCGATGCCTGGAAGTCGGTGTCGGTCAGCTGGTCCTCGTCCACGTTGAAGACGTAAAGGAACGGCTTGGCCGTCAGCAGCCCCAGTTCACGGATCGAGGCCAGGTCGAGCTTGGCGCGCTGGGAGAACAGCGTGGCTCCGGTATCGAGCACGTCCTTCGCGTCCACCGCAGCGTCGAGCACAGACTTCTCGACCTTCTTGCCCTTGACCTCCTTCTCCAACCGCGGGATCGCGCGGTCAAGGGTCTCGAGGTCGGCGAGGATCAGCTCGGTCTCGATGATCTCCTTGTCTCGCACCGGCGAGATCGACCCGTCGACGTGCACCACGTCGTCATCGTCGAACGCACGGATGACCTGGCAGATCGCGTCGGCCTCACGAATATTGGCGAGGAACTTGTTGCCGAGGCCCTCTCCTTCCGAGGCTCCCTTGACGATCCCCGCGATGTCGACGAACGACACCGTCGCCGGGATGATCGCCTTGCTGCCGAACACCTCCGCGAGCGCCGCGAGGCGCGAATCGGGCAAGGGGACGACACCGACATTCGGCTCGATAGTCGCAAAAGGATAGTTCGCCGCGAGCACATTGTTCTTGGTCAGCGCGTTGAACATGGAGGACTTGCCGACGTTGGGCAGTCCGACGATTCCGATGGTGAGGGCCACGAGGTCAAGAGGTTACGCGGTCGCGCGCAGCGCATCCATTCGGCGTTTCGCTCCGAATATCACCTATGAGTCAATTCCTCGACCGCCTCCGGGCCGCGATTACCCAGAAGCAGTCTCGAAGGGACGCCTGCGACGATGCTTCAGCTGAGTCTGAGCCCCGGTCCCGTCTGCAGCGGGTCCTGCATCCTGACAACCCCGAAGGCATGGTCACCCGCTGGCGGGCTGTCCTGATCGGCATCCTCGCAGCCGGGCTCGGGATGGCGATCGGCCACCTGGTTGCGTCCTTCAAACGGGCATCGGCCTCCCCCGTCCTCGCGATCGGCAATGCGGTCATCGACCGCACCCCGACTGCCTTGAAGGACTTCGCGATCAAGCAGTTCGGCACCAACGACAAGCTGGTGCTGCTCGTGTCGGTATCGGCTGGAGCACTCGTACTCGCTGGCCTTGCTGGTCTCTTGGCAAGAAGGATCTTCCTCGCGGGTCTCGGACTGGAGCTCCTCTTGGTCGCCATCGCCGGTTTCGCCGCGATGACCCGCCCTGCTGCCGTCGGCTCCGACATCGTCCCAACCATCGCCACTGCCATCGTGGGCACCCTCACCCTGTTCGGACTCTTCTGGCTTTCCGGCGACAGCTTCACCCGCGACCTGGTCAACCAGGTGCTTCCATCCAAGGCAGCGGGCGATCCGCCGCGGTTCGCTGCGACTCGCCGCCTGTTCCTCGCGGGGGCCGGCGCCGTAGCCGGCGTCGCTGTCCTCAGCGCGGCCGTCGGGCAGAAGCTGGGTGCTGTCAAGAGCACTGCGAAGCTCGCGCTGCCGACCGCGAAGAAAAAGGCCGCCGCAATCCCTGCCGGCCTGACCGCCCAGTACCCCGCAATTACCCCGCTGCGCACGCCCAACGAGAAGTTCTACCGCGTCGACACCTCATTGGCGGTCCCCAACGTCGATCGTGACTCGTGGAAGCTCGAGATCGACGGCGGCGCAGGTGGCAAGAAGCTCTCGCTCAGCTACAAGGACATCGCCGCGATGGATCTCATCGAACGCAACATCTCCCTCACCTGCATCAGCAACGAGCCCGGCGGCAGCTACGCCGGTGGGGCAACCTGGCTCGGAGTGCGGACCCGCGACCTGCTCGAAATGGCCGGAGTCAAAGACGTCGGCAAAGGCAAACAGGTCTACAGCGAATCCTCTGAAGGCTTCTCCATCAGCACCCCGCTCGGCGCGATGATGGACGACCGCGATGCGCTGCTCGCCATCGGAATGAACGGCACCGCGCTGCCGCGAGCCCACGGATTCCCTGCGCGCCTGGTCACCCCGGGCCTCTACGGAATGCTCGGTTGCACCAAATGGGTCACGAAGATGACCGTGACGGATTACGACCAGAAGAAGGCGTACTGGACCCAGCGCAAATGGACCACCGACGGTCCGATCAAGCCATCGGCGCGCATCGACACACCCAAGGACTTCGGCACGGCGCAGAAGACCCAGGACGGCAAGACGGTGATCGGCGGTGTCGCCTGGGCTCAACGTCAAGGTGTCGTGAAGGTCCAGGTCAGCATCGACGAAGGTGCCTGGAAAGACGCAACCATGGGCCCGGACGTCGGCGTCGACTACTGGCGCCAGTGGGTCTACCTGTGGGACACCAAGGCCAAAGGCCAGCACCAGGTGCGCGCCCGCGTCGTGTTCGGAGACGACAAATTGCAGTCCACGACGCGCAAAGACGTATTCCCCGACGGCTCCAGCGGCATCGTCAACCTGTTCTTCTCCGTCGAGTAAAAATGTTTCACCAGAAGCCAATCCGGCGTCTGGCGGACTCCGAATGACTCATGTACTTCAGCACAAAGCCTCGCTCACAGCAGCGTGAACCAAACCAAGGAGATTTCCCATGAAGACTCGCACCCTGACCTCCGCCGCAGCACTCACCGCGGTCGGCGCCGTAGCCCTCACCGCCTGTGGTGGCAGCAGCAGCGGTGGTAGCTCCAGCAAGGCAGCAGCTCCCGCGGCCTCGTCCTCGTCCAGCGCACCGGCCACCTCGAGCTCTTCGGCTCCGGCCACGAGCTCCTCAGCTGCCGACGCCGCCAAGCCGTTCGGCCCCGGCTGCTCCGCAGTCCCCAAGACCGGTAAGGGTTCCTTCGGTGGCATGACCGAGGACACCGTCGCCACGGCAGCATCGAACAACCCGCTGCTCTCGACCCTGGTCACCGCCGTCAAGAAGGCCGGCCTGGTCGACACCTTGAACAACGCTCCCGAACTGACCGTCTTCGCGCCGACCAACGACGCGTTCGCCAAGCTCCCCAAGGCCACGCTGGACAAGGTCCTCGCTGACAAGAAGTTGCTCACCACCATCTTGACCAACCACGTCGTCGGCAAGCGCCTCACCCCGGAGCAGATCGTCGGCTCGCACGACACCCTGGCCAAGACCAAGGTCACCGTCAACGGCACCATTCCCAACCTGACGGTCAAGGGTGGCGCAGAGGCCAAGGTCATCTGTGGGAACGTCCAGACCAAAAACGCCAACGTCTACATCGTCGACTCGGTGCTCGTTCCGGCCAGCTGATCAACCTCAGTCAGGACCGAAGCGTGACGTCGGTAACGCTCACATGGGGTTCATCCGTCAGGATGGACCCCATGTCGGGTGCATTGCGGAGCGTGGACGCAGGAGTGTCGGACTCCACGCCGCAACTGGCTGACCTTCTCCAGGCAGCGGGTCGTGGCGATCAGGACTCCTTCGCCCGCCTGTACGACGCGACCAGTTCCCGCATCAACGGTTTGGTCGTCCGCTTGATTGTTGACCGTGCGCAGGCCGAAGAGATCACTCAAGAGGTATTCCTCGAGATCTGGCGCACCAGCCCCAAGTTCGACCCGGCGCGTGGTTCAGCCCTCAGTTGGATGTTCACCCTCGCCCACCGGCGGTCGGTGGATCGGGTGCGATCTGCGCAGGCCAGCCGGCGCAGGGATACCACGCACGCAAGGGAGTCGCAGGAAACCTCCTACGACTCCACCGTCGACCAGGTCACTGCACAGCTGGACGCAGACCGAGTGCGAGTAGCGATGAAGACGCTGGGAGACAATCAACGGCAGGCGCTCAGCCTGGTGTATTTCGAAGGTCATACGCATGCGGAGGTCGCCGAACGACTCGGCATCCCGCTAGGAACAGCGAAGACACGCATCAGAGACGGACTACTGCGGCTGCGCACCGCGATGGGAGGCACATCGTGAACACCACCCATATCGACACCGCCGGATATGCGCTGCACGCCGTCGATGAACTGGAAAGGGCCCGCGCCGAAAAGCACCTGCGGGACTGTGAGCAATGCCGCGAGGAGGTGGCCGAGATGCAGGAGATCACCGCCATGCTTGCGATGGACACTCCGGAGGTCACTCCTTCAGCTGGCTTACGCGCCAATCTGCTCGATCAGATCCAGGTGACACCCCAAGAGTCGCCTGCCCCGGTCGCGTCTGCGACACGGCCCGCCTCGACAGGCCGCTCACGCCGCGCCGTGCTGGCAATGGTCGCGGCCGCCGCCGTCGTCGTCGGCGGGGTGGGAGTCGCGAAGGTCGCTCCGTGGTCGGACTCACCCTCTGGAGTGACCAACGCGGAAGCTCGCATCTCCAAGGCACCTGACGTCGTGCGCAGGACGGCTTCCTTCCGTGGCGGGACCGTTACGGTCGTGATGTCCCGGTCGTTGAATCAAGCGGTCGCGAAGCTCGACAAGGTTGCCGCTGCGGGCGGAGCGTCGAGCTACCAGGGCTGGTACATCAAGTCTGACGGGCCGACCAGTGCCGGGGTGCTCGGGACCGACGGCAGCACGACACTCGTTCCGAAGCTCCAGGGAGCCAGCGAGTTCGATATCACTGTCGAACCCAAGGGTGGCTCCACAGTGCCGACCACCACCCCGATCCTGGCTATCCCAATGATCTGACCTGAACTGATCTGTCCAGTTCACCTCAGCTGCGCCGTCTCTACCTAAGTTGGCCGGATGCTCGTTCACCTGAGTCTGAATGTCCCGTCTGACCTCAGCTCGGCGGTCATTGACGAGCTGATCGACAACACCGCCGTCACGAATGTCAGCGTGATCCACGCTGCCTCGCTGCGCCCTGTCGGTGATCTCATCTATGCCGATGTAGCGAAGGAGACCGCGAGCGAACTGCTGAGTTGCCTGGAGAGGTTGGGGCTGGCCGAACACGGGGGGATCACGCTCGTAGAGCCCGCCGGTGCACCGTTCCAAGCGGCAAAGGACATTGACCGCGCCGCAGTCGGTGATCCTGATGACGCCGTCGTGTGGGACATCCTGGTGGAACAAGCCAGTGATGCTGCACGACCGACACTGAGCTATCTCACCTTCCTGGTGCTGGCGGTAGCGCTCGCGGCAGTCGCGGTGATCACCGATTCCTCGATCCTGGTCGTGGGCGCGATGGTCATCGGGCCGGAGTTCGCGACGGTGGCAGCCATTTGCACCGGGTTCGCACTGCGTGACTTCTCCGTCGCCCGGCGCAGCATCGCGGTTCTGTTCGCGAGCTTCGTCTTTGCAGCGCTCGTCGTTGCGATCATCGCACTGGCCATCCGTGGCGTGGGTCTGCTGGAACCCGATGCGGTCACGCGCCCACGCCCGCAGACCCAATTCATCTGGCAGCCGACGTTCTGGTCCTTCGTGGTCGCGCTACTCGCCGGTGCTGCCGGGGTCCTCGCCGTTTCGGTGCAGAAAGCCCAAGCAATGGTGGGGGTCTTCATCTCGGTCACGACCGTGCCCGCCGCCGGCAGTTTCGCTCTCGCACTCGGCTTGTGGGTGCCGAGCGAGATGGGAGGCGCAGCAGCTCAACTCGGTCTGAATCTCGTGGGCATGATCACAGCGGGAACACTCACCCTCCTCGTCCAGAGATACGCGTGGCACCACGTGCAAAAGGCAGTCAAACCGGTACTGCGCCGAAGCAGCGCCTGATCCTCCTGAGCCTGTCGGATACTCGACTGTCAGTGGTCGATGTGAAGCTTCCCCGATGAATCCCTTCGCAGCGCTCCTTCTCGGCGTCGCCCTCGGGGCACTGCTCACAGCGCTCTACCTCCGGTTGCTCTACACGGGCCGGACGCTGTCGGTCACGACTGAGCGAGATCTGCTGCGACAGCGCATCACCGATTTGGAGATTGCAGAACGCGAGGACCAGCGCACGGCAGGAGTGCTCACACCGCTGGGCGAGACCCTCTTGCGCGTCGAGCGGCAGGTTGCAGTGCTCGAACGCGACCGGATCGAGCAGTGGGGTGAGTTGGGGGCCCGGCTGGACCAGGTCGGCGACAGTACGGCCCGTCTACAGCGAGAGACCGCTTCGCTGGCCGGGGCGTTGAAGTCCTCCAACGTCACTGGGACCTGGGGCGAGACGCAGCTACGACGGATTCTGGAGCACGCAGGCATGTTGGCGCGCTGCGATTTCGAGGAGCAGGCCACCGTTCACTTGCGCGACGGCGGCATCGCTCGGCCCGACGTCGTTGTCCACTTGCCCGGTGACCGGATCCTCGTCATCGACAGCAAAGCACCGTTGACCTCTTACCTGACCGCACAGCAGGACGGGCTGGACATCACCGCTCGCGAAGCCGGTTTGGCGGCCCATTCGCGCGCGCTGAGCAAACATCTGGACGCGTTGGCGTCCAAGGCCTACTGGACTGCGTTCCGTCAGTCCCCAGAGATGGTCGTGGCCTTCATTCCCTCCGATGCCGTCCTGTCAGCAGCACTGCTCGCCGATCCGGCGATTTTCGAACGATCAATGGCGCGAAAGGTCGTGCTCGCCTCCCCCAGCACCCTCTTGGCGTTGTTGCGCACCGTCGCCTTCAGCTGGCAACACGATGATCTGCGCACGAACGCAGCTGAACTGTTGGAGCTGGGAAAGAGCCTGTACGAACGGCTCGCGACACTCGGCAAGCACACCGACAAGCTCGGCGGTTCCCTCAAACGGTCTGTCGAGGCATACAACGCCCTGCTCGGCACACTGGAGAGTCGAGTGCTCGTCACGGCCCGGAAGATGCATGAGTTGGGCCTGGCCGACACCCCTGCACCGACGCCGCTACCCATCGACACCGCTATCCGACCGATGACTGCGCGCGAACTCATCGACGCAGTAGACACCGACATCTCAGACAGCGGAGAGGTAACCCGTCCTCAGCTGGATTTCCGCACCGGATCGCGGAAAAGTTCAGGGGATGACGCTCAGCGCTCGGCTCCGGCGTCGTGACGCACCTTGTCATCGGTTCTGCCCGCACGCTTGAGGTCCCGACGAATTTCGTTGGGCAGCGAGAACAGCAGACTCTCGGTAGCTGCGGTCACCGGGACGACGTCGTCGTAACCCCGCTCGGCAAGGTAGTCGAGCACTTCCCGCACCAGAAGTTCAGGCACCGAGGCGCCGGAGGTCACACCCACCGTTCCGACACCGTCCAACCACCGCTCGTCGATCTCGTCGGCGTAGTCCACCAGGTGCCCGGCTCGAGAGCCGTGCTCCAGAGCTACTTCGACCAATCGAACGGAGTTGGAGGAATTGCGACTGCCGACCACGATCATCAGATCGAGATCGGGCGCCATCTGTTTGACGGCCAACTGGCGGTTCTGGGTGGCGTAGCAGATGTCGTCCGAGGGCGGGTCCTGCAGTTTCGGGAACTTCTCACGCAGCCGCCGGACGGTTTCCATCGTTTCGTCCACCGACAGCGTGGTCTGAGAAAGCCACACGATCTTCTCCGGGTCGCGAACCGTGACCCGCTCGACCTCCTCGGGGCTCTGTACCAGAGTGATGTGATCGGGCGCTTCCCCCGCCGTACCGACTACTTCCTCGTGGCCCTCGTGCCCTATCAGCAGGATGTCGTAATCCTCGCTGGCGAACCGGGTCGCCTCCCGGTGCACCTTGGTCACCAGCGGACACGTTGCGTCGATGGTCTTCAGATTCAGAGCCGCAGCTTCCTCGTGCACCACCGGCGCAACTCCGTGCGCGGAGAAGATGACAGTGGCGCCCTCAGGTACCTCGTCGGTCTCATTCACGAAGATCGCCCCGCGCTTTTGCAGCGTGGTCACAACATGCTTGTTGTGCACGATTTCCTTGCGCACATAGACGGGTGCACCGTACAGCTCCAGCGCTTTCTCGACGGTGATGACGGCTCTGTCGACGCCCGCGCAGTACCCCCGCGGCGCCGCGAGCAGGACCCGCTTCTGGAGAATGGGTGCAGTGGCCGTGGGAGTGCTGGTCATGCCCCCGAGTCTACGGAGGTACCCAAGCCCGCTCGCCTGCGCCCGCGCGGTCAGGCACCTCGACGGGCCCGCACACGGCCTACGGTGGCAGCGTGAGTGCCCCTTTACCTGAGAAGGCCGCCGACACCACGGCCGAACGACCCTGGCCGGTACGCACCCTGTCGGTGCGCATCAGCGACTACGTCGACAAGATGTCGGCCCTCTGGGTCGAGGGTCAGATCGTCCAACTGCAGCGACGACCAGGCGCCCCGACCTGCTTTGTGACGTTGCGTGATCCGGATGTCGACATGTCCTTGTCCGTGACCGTGCACGTCAACACGCTGGACGCGATGGGTCCCGGCATCGGCCCGGGGGCACGTGTGGTGGTGCAGGCAAAACCCACGTTCTGGACCAAACGCGGAACGTTGCAACTCGACGCACGTCAGATGCGTCCGGTTGGCGTGGGTGATCTGCTGCTGCGCCTGGAGCACCTCAAACAGTTGCTGCGCAGCGAGGGGCTCTTCGACGATCGGCGCAAACGGCCATTGCCGTTCCTGCCCCGCACCGTGGGCCTCATCTGTGGGCGATCGAGCGCGGCCGAGAAAGACGTGGTCGAGAACACGCTGCTGCGCTGGCCCGCCACTCGCTTCCGGATCAAACAGGTCGCCGTGCAGGGCCCGGGCACCGTCGAACAGGTCAGCTCGGCCCTCGCCGAACTGGATGCTGCCCCTGACGTCGACGTCATCGTGATCGCCCGCGGCGGCGGGGCCTTCGAGGACCTCCTCCCGTTCAGCAACGAGGCGCTCTTGCGCGCAGTTGCGGCCACGCACACGCCCGTCGTCAGCGCCATCGGTCACGACGTCGACACTCCCCTGCTCGACTTCGTCGCTGATCTACGTGCGTCGACCCCCACCGATGCTGCTCGGCGCATAGTGCCTGACCTGCGTGAGCAACATGCGGAACTCGATGCGCTGCTCCTGCGCGCTGCTCGATCGTTACGGCACCATGCAGCCATCGAACGCCGACAGCTCGATCAGCTGTGTTCGGCCCCCGCGCTCATCGATCCGCTGGGAATGGTCTCTGGTCGGCGCGAGGTAATACAGCAGTTACAGGATCGGTCGCGGTCTGTGTTGGTGCGACGTATCGAACGCGCCGCCGACCAGGTCGCACTGCTGGTAGGTCAGCTGCGGACCCTGTCCCCGTTGGACGTGCTCCAGCGCGGGTACGCCGTTGTGCGCACCCAGGACGGCGACGTGGTCATGGACGTCGATCAGGTGGCGCCGCAGGACCTGCTGCGTGTGACCGTCGCACGCGGTGACTTTGCCGTACGCCCCGTCAGCTTGTCCCGAGCAACCGAATGAAGCCCGTGTTCCTACCACCACTGACCCTGGAAGAACTGGAGCGCTAGAAATGGCCACTGGAGAACAGACCGACGACGCCGCCCGACCCAACCCCACCGACAACGTCGAATCGGCACATGCTGATATCCCTGACCTCGGTTACGAGGGTGCGCGTGACCAGCTCGCTGCACTGGTGTCCCGTCTGGAGAGTGGGCAGCCGAGCCTCGAGGAGAGCATGCGCCTGTGGGAGCGCGGCGAAGCCCTCGCTGCGCATTGCAACAAGTGGCTCGCTGACGCCGAGCAACGCATCGACGCGATGACCGTAGACCGGGGCTGACGCCCTGACCGATTTCGGCGAGAAATGTCTGGCAGAACAACTTACTAGTCGGTGACCTCCAGTGTCGAGGCGTTGTCCGACGAACAGGTTTGGAGCATTATTCTCACTGACCTGCGTCCACGCCGGTCGCCGACGAAGGAGAGACCATGGCAGAAAACAAGGATGGAAGCCCGGAAGCACGCCAAGAAGTTCAGAACAACCTCATGCCCGAGCCCACGTCCCAGCAAGAGGCCGGGGAAGAGGCCGCATCCAAGGCTTCGCCGGACTTCCCGTCGGAGCCGGAGGAAACAAGCGGGGAGTGATGGCTGCGGGTTGAGGGGGGTACGCCTGATCCTGATCCTGGTCGGTGGCGATCGGCCCAGTCAGGTTTCGGGCCAGCGGTCATTCCGGCACAGGTAGCTACTCGTTCCCTACCTCGAGATAGGCCTCAGTAAGGACCTCTGAGGGACCACAGTTGGCTTCCCTCGCTGGCGGGAAACCCTTCGGGGTGTAGGCCACACCGCTTCCGGATCCCGTCGGATTGGGCCGGGAGACAACCCCGGCGAGGGGGCCACTGGTCGCCTCGTCACATTTTGTGCCGAGGTGCGCATGAACGCCACCGCATGGTCGACCTTGGTAAGCGCCGCGGCCGGTCTGATTCTTCTATGGCTGCTGCTCATCGTGGCCATGTGGCGGCTACGACCAGATGAACTGACCTTGAACGAAAGTCTGCGCCTGCTGCCGGACCTGTTGCGTTTGCTCGAGCGCCTGGCTGTTGACCCGGCCGTCCCCCGCGCTGCCCGGGTACGGCTGTGGCTGCTCCTGCTCTACCTGGCCTTCCCGTTGGACCTGATCCCGGACTTCATCCCCGTCATCGGATACGCCGACGACGCGGTGATCGTGGTGTTCGCGCTTCGATCCGTAGTCCACCGCGCTGGTGCGCAGACCATCCGGCAACACTGGCCTGGCACTCCCCACGGCCTGACTGCAGTCCTTCAAATAGCGCGGATCGACGCTAGCGGGACCGACATCAGCCCGGCTGGCGATTCCGACACGTCAGGCAACCCGGATTGACCGGTTCCTGCAACGGGTTCGCGACCCACATCCCCATCGACCAGTGTCGCAAAGGCCAACCGGATACGGGAACTCCTCACGCATTCTGCCGGCGGGCAGCCTAGGGTCCCCCATATGACAGTCAAATTGGTCGTCCTCTATACCCAGCCCGACGACACCGACGCGTTCGACGAGCACTACCTCGGCAAGCACGGACCACTGGTGGACACGGTCCCCGGTCTCGAACGTTGGGAGGGCGCCGTGTTCATCGCCGCAGCCGATGACGGCGAGCAGACCTACCACCGGATGGCCGAGCTGTACTTCACCGACGAGGATGCGATGCAGGCTGCCCTGGCCTCCGACGAAGGTAAGGCGACCGCCGGGGACTACCAGCAGATCGCCCCGCCCGGATCACGGATGTTGGTCGCCAAAGTCGACTGATACCCGCAGCACTGCGCAGCTGACAGTAGGTCCTGAGGCCGATCAAGGGTTGCCGTGGCGTTCACGGTTCAACCGTGGGTCATGAGGGGCTCGGTTCGGGACTTCGCGGGCGGTGACCTAGTGACCCTCCGAGTCGGCGACGCTCTCGGCAGCCCTGAGCACGCGCAGAACGTTGCCGCCGGCGAGCTTGGTCAGATCGGTGCTGGACCAGCCGCGGTCGGCGAGGGCAGTGAACAGACGCGGATACGCGGCCACGTCCTCCAAGCCCTGCGGCATGGTCTCGTTGCCCATGTAGTCACCCCCGATGCCGACATGCCGGACGCCGACCACATCCCGCACATGCTCGATGTGCGTG
Source organism: Actinomycetales bacterium (assembly GCA_038199265.1). Taxonomy (GTDB): domain Bacteria; phylum Actinomycetota; class Actinomycetes; order Actinomycetales; family Dermatophilaceae; genus Allobranchiibius. The sequence goes on from JBBPZD010000113.1 coordinate 15,533, forward strand.
ACCACCTGAGCCAAGGTAGCGATCGGCGGCGGCGTCAACTCGGTCAACCGTGTCATCAGCAAGTCGTAAGCCGCCGTTCCCTTGCGCAGCCCACGGCGCCGAGCCTCGGACTTGGCCTCAGCGTTCCATTCGGCAACCGCAGGCGAGACGAAAGCGGGCAGAAACGTCACCATGCAGACGCCGTCGTTCTTGGCCAACGCCACCAGGACGTCGTCGGGCACGTTGCGTGGGTGGTCGCAGACTGCCCTCGCTGAGGAGTGACTGAAGATCGCCGGCGCGGCGGTTACCCGCAGCGCGTGCCGCATGACGTCGGCTGACACGTGCGACAGATCGACCAGCATGCCGAGGCGGTTCATCTCGCGCACTACCTCCTCGCCGAACAGCGACAATCCGTGCAACACCGGCTCGTCGGTCGCTGAGTCGGCCCACGGCACGTTCCTGTTGTGCGTCAGCGTCAGATAGCGCACCCCCAATGCGCGCATCATGCGTAGGACCGCCAAAGATCCGTTGATGCAGTGGCCGCCCTCCATACCCAGCAGCGATGCGATCCGGTTTCCGGAGGCCTCGACCTGGTCGGCGGTCGTCGCCAGCACCAGTCGGTCGGGGTAGCGGGTCACGAGGCGCCGGACGAAGTCGATCTGCTCCAGTGTGGCGACGACCGCTGCAGCACCGGCAAAGAGATCCGGGGGTACGTACACCGACCAGAACTGTCCACCCACCCCGCCGGCATCGAGTCGCGCCAGATCGGTGTGCAGATCCGGGACGATCTGCGTCAGGTCAACGGCGCCCAGATCGGCGTCGTACTGCTGGCGCATCGCCCAGGCAAGATCGTTGTGGCCGTCGATCAGCATCGTCACTTCTCCTACATTTGCAGTCTGTTCGACCGGTACGTCTCACCGCGCGCATCGCACATCTCGTCCGCCTGAGGCTGCGCCGTGGACAAGGGCTTTCGCACTAGTCGAACACGACCGACAGTACGTCCCGGACTGACTGCGCTCACCATGGTCGGCGACGGCATCGACTGTCTCCTCGGCACGCTCGACGGGTCGGTCATCCTCGTCTTCGCGGCTTCGGTCTCGGACAGCCGGATGGTCGTCCCCTCGGGTCGATGTGATCCACGTCTCATGACGAACGGCGCTCTGCGACGAGCGAGCGGCGGGGTGGGACGGTCCGACGGTGATACCTGTCCCCCGGGGTCCAGGCGGCATACGGTGATTTCACGCCCGGCTCGAACGAGGTGCTCGGACAGCCGAGTGGATCCAGATCTCGGGTGCGCACAGATGTGTCTAACCCGTGAGAAATTTCCCAGTTGAGGAAGTGGTGTGTCCGATGACGGTAGTTGCAGAACCATCAAAACGAGCCGACCTTATCGCCGAGCTCGGTCTGGACAGGCAGAACAAGGCATCCATCGGTCGAGTGTTGTCGACCGGAAACATCGCTGAGGCCACCGAGCGCGCCGACGGCACGATGGAGGCGACGATCCGGATCACCGAAGACGAGTGCATCTGGGACCCGGCGATCCTGGTCCTCCCCCATGGCGGCGACCTCGAATTGACGGTCATCAACGATGACACGAACACCCACTCCTGCCTGCTGCCCAGCAATGGCGACATGAAGTTCCTGTGGCTGTTGAACCACTCCAGGGGTACGGCTTCACTCAACCTGGACGGCCCGGGCTACTACTGGTACAGCTCACCAGGCGGCAACGACGAGGGCCGCGGTCTGACAGCAGCGATCGTCGTCCGCGGCGAAGTCCCGCCAGAGGCCCGTCTCGACCGACCTGCTCAGCCCCGTCCGTAGAAAGGCATCGAAGCGATGACCATCGAATATGTGGAAGCACCAGAGGACTATGTGGACGCCGGTAAGGCGATCAACCACACTGCGCTGAGCGACGTACCCGGCACCGCGCCTGCAACGAGCACCGTCAATTACGACCGCCTTCTCGACGCCCGTTCGGAATCCCACAACTGGATGACGTACTACGGCGCGTACGACGGTCAGCGGTACAGCCTGCTGGACCAGATCAACACCGAGACCGTGAAGAAAATCAGTCCGGCCTGGATTTTCCAGGCGGGCAGTGCCGGACAAATCGCAGGCTCATCGACGTACGCGTTCGAGGCCTGTCCGGTGATCGTGGACGGTGTCATGTACGTCACCGGCTGGGATGGCCACTTCTGGGCTCTCGACGCGGCCACCGGTAAGGAACTGTGGCGATACAAGCATGCGGTGCCTTTCGATGTGTCGCTGTGCTGCGGCAACGTCAACCGCGGTTGTGCCGTCGCAAACGGGAAGGTCTACTTCGTGACCCCGAACGCCCAGTTGCTGGCGTTGGACGCCACCAACGGCGAGACGGTCTGGAAGCGGACGATCGGTGACGTACGCGCGGGTGAGAGTGCCTCCCTGGCTCCGCTGGTCGTCAAAGACATGCTGATCACCGGTAGCGCTGGCGGCGAGTTCGGGGTGCGTGGCCACATCGACTGCTGGGACCTGGAGACCGGTGAACAGCGCTGGCGCACCTACACAGTGCCCAAGCCTGGCGAGCCAGGCTCGGAGACCTGGCCGGATGACGGTGAAGCGTGGCAGCGCGGCGGTGCTAACCACTGGGTGACCGGCACGTACGACCCGGAGACGAACCTGTACTACGCGGGCACCGGTAACCCGGCACCCGATTTCGACGGTGACATCCGCCCCGGAGACAACCTCTACACCGACAGTGTGGTCGCTCTGAACGTCGATACGGGTGAGATCACCTGGCACTACCAGTTCACTCCGCACGACCTGTGGGACTACGACTCCACGATGGAAATGACGTTGTTCGAACGGGACGGCAAGAAGTTACTGGGCCACTTCGACAAGAATGGCTACTTCTTCGTGCTGGACCGCACCAACGGCGAGCTACAGCACGTCACTCCATTCGTGGACCGGATCGACTGGGGAGTCATCACCCGCGACGGCAAGGTGACCCCCCGCAAATACCCGGACAAAGAGGGCGAGCCCGTCCACTTCTACCCCGGCCCGGCTGGTGCCAAGGAATGGACCCACGCGGCGTACAGCCAGAAGACGGAGATGTTCTACGTCCCCGTCGCCGACGTGGGCGCTACCGCCACCCGGCGCCGCAGGGAGTTCAAAGAGGGCATGCCCTACTGGGGCGCTGCCGTTGCCGTGGACATCGACGACATGTCCGGGTCGGTCAGCGCTTTCGATACCCACGGTGAGGAGAAGTGGCGTCACCGCATCGACTACCCGATGGCCGCATCCGTACTCGCGACCGCAGGCGACCTGGTGTTCGCCGGCACTCCCACCGGTGAGTTCCTCGCACTGGATTCCCGTACCGGTGAGAAGCTCTGGGAGTTCCAGTGCGGCAGCGGTCACCACAGCAGCCCTTCGACCTACAGCGTCGACGGCAGGCAGTACGTTGTCGTGCCAGTCGGCTGGGGGGGATGGCTCGAAGGCATCATTCCTGGAATGCTCGGCGCCGGTCACGGCAGCGCCTTGATCGCCTTCGCCCTGCCTGAGGCGTAATCGCTTCTCTGCAGTCGGTGGTGACCAATACTGATCACCACTGTCCACGTACCGAAAGAAGGAGAAACTCAATGGTCGAAACTCTGCAGCAGTGGGTGTCCCCCACTGTTACCCAGATCCGGGTGTCTGCCGAAGTCACCGCCTACGTGGCTACCTCGGACAACTAGTCGAACCCGACGGGGGTGTCTGGGCAATCAAGCCCGACACCCCCGTCGGCGAGTCTGGGAAAGGGCGATCGGGGATGTGGATGCGCGTGCTGGGATCAGCCGCTGGCGGGGGCTTTCCACAATGGAACTGCACCTGTCCCCCCTGTCGTGCGGTGCGTACAGGAGCACGGCCTTGCACACCACGCACCCAGTCCTCAATCGCGGTCAGCGGTGACCGGCAGCAGTGGTATCTACTCAACGCCTCTCCGGACATTCAGTCACAGATCGAGTCTTTTCCCGCGCTGCACCCCGCGGACGGCAGGGTGGTTCGGTTGCAGGCCACACTGCTCACCGATGCCGAGCTGGACCACACGCTCGGCTTGCTCTTGATGAGGGAGGGGCGCGGACTCGAGGTGCACGCGACCGAGTCGATGTACGAGACCCTCACCACCGGAACCGGAGTGCTCCGTACGGCTGAGGCGTACTGCCCGATCACATGGAGACAGGTGGTTCCCGGTACCGAGGTGCTGCTGGGAGGGGGGCTTTCGTACCGCGCGTTCGCTGTTCCCACCAAGAAACAGCTGCGCTTCACCGGTGCTGCGGAATACGGTCGAGTCGTCGGCTACCGCATCACCGACACCGCCAGCCGTCGAAGCCTGGTCTATCTGCCGGGCGTACAGCAGCTCACTTCAAGCATTCTGAAAGAGTTCGCTGATTGCTACGCCTTGCTGGTCGATGGCACGTGCTGGAGTGATGACGAGATGCCCCGCCTCGGCCTGGCCCAGAAAACGTCGCGCGATATGGGGCATGTGCCGATCAACGGTCCTGGGGGCAGCCTGGAGTTGCTGTCGCCGTTGGCCATCGACCGCAAGGTCTACATCCACATCAACAACACCAACCCCATCCTGCTCGACGACTCGCCAGAACGACTGAACCTCGACCGGCATGGCATGGAAGTCGCCGTGGACGGGTTGGAAATAGAAATTTGAGGAGCACGATGACAGCAGTACTCACGCCCGATGAACTCGAGGACGCACTCCGGGCTCATGCCAAGCAGTACCACAGTGAGCACCCCTTCTCCCGGCGGATGAACGAGGGGCAATCCAGCCCGGAGGAGATCCGTGGTTGGGTGGTCAATCGGTTCTATTACCAGGTGAACATCCCCCGCAAGGATGGCGCGATCCTCAGCAGCTGCCCGGACCGTGAGGTACGGCGCCGCTGGGTGCAGCGCGTGATCGACCACGACGGCAGCACCGAGGGAACGGGTGGGATCGAGTCGTGGCTGCGCCTCGGCGAAGCTGTCGGCTTCACCAGGGAGGAACTCGATGACGAGCGACACCTACTCCCGGGGGTGCGGTTCGCTGTCGATGCCTACGTAACCTTCACGCGCACCCGGCCGTGGGTGGAGGCGGTGGCCTCCTCGCTGACTGAGCTGTTCGCACCCGACGTGATGGCAAAGCGTCTTGCGGCATTCGAACAGCACTACACGTGGATAGACCCCGGGGAGCTTGCCTACTTCCGTGCTCGTATCACCCAGGCACCCCGCGACTCCGAGCACGGTCTGGAGGTGGTGCGTCAGCACTGCGTCACCCCGGAGACGCAGACAGCCGCGATGGCAGCGTTGTCCTTCAAATGCGACGTGCTGTGGAGCATGCTCGACGCGATTGACCAGGGCTATGGAAATCGTTGACGGGGCCGCCCGGCCCAGATTGGCGCCGCACGTGCGGATGGTCTTCGACGCCGCGCGAGAGCAGTACACGCTGCTGTCGCCGGAGTCGATTCTCATCATCAACGCAACCGGCGCCGCGATAGTGAAGTTGTGCGATGCCCAGCGGACCGTGGCAGACATTCAATCCGAGCTGAGCAGCCAATACGACCAGGTCGCGGACGGCGAGGTGCAACTCTTCATCGCTGATCTGGTCACCAAGCGCGGTATGGAGGTAGACCATGGATAAGCCCTACGGGATGCTGGCTGAACTCACGTACTCCTGCCCCCTGCATTGCGCCTACTGCTCCAATCCTCTCCAGCTCGACGACTATCGAGATGAGCTGAGCACCACGGAGTGGCAACGGGTCTTCACCGAAGCCGCCGACCTGGGCGTGCTTCAGGTGCACCTCTCCGGCGGCGAGCCGCTGCAGCGCCACGACATCGTCGACCTGGTGAAGTGTGCCAACCAACTGGGCCTGTACACCAACCTGATCACCAGCGGACTCGGATTGTCCAGCCGTCGCGCCGAGCAGCTCCGCGACGCAGGCCTCGACCACGTGCAGCTCAGTATCCAGGCCGATGAGCAGGCTCTATCTGACCAGATCGCCGGCACTGTCTCATTCGAGCGCAAACAGGTGGCTGCGCGCCTCGTCAAGCAGTTGGGCTGGCCACTGACTCTGAACGTGGTGCTGCACCGAGAGAATATCGACCGCATCAGCGGCATCCTGGAGATGGCGGTCGCGATGAAGGCCGACCGTGTAGAGCTGGCAAATACGCAGTATGCCGGCTGGGCAGGGCCCAACCAGGCCGAGTTGCTGCCGAGCAGGGAGCAGCTGGAGCGCGCGGAGACGGTGGTGCGGGCTGCTCGGGAGCGGCTGGGGCAGCAGATGGAGATCATCTACGTCATTCCCGACTACTACAGCAAGTATCCGAAACCCTGCATGGACGGCTGGGCCAGTCGCCAGTTCACCGTGGTGCCCAACGGCGAGGCGCTGCCATGCCCGGCTGCCCATGAGATAGCCCGCTCCCTCGGCCTGCCCCCGGCCAGCGTGCGGGAGCACCCCCTTGAGTGGATCTGGGAGGAATCACCGCTGTTCCAACAGTTCCGCGGCGATGCCTGGATGCCGGATCCGTGCCGCAGCTGCGAGCGCAAAGAGATTGACTTCGGTGGTTGTCGCTGTCAAGCCCTCGCGCTCACCGGGGACGCCGCCCGGACTGATCCGGTCTGTCACCTCTCGCCTGACCACGGGTTGATCGAGGCCGCGGTGTCTGCAGCGAACGACCCGGCGCGGCCGCGGAACGGTTCGTTGATTCCCCGCCCACAGGTGGGCCGCCGGAAAACACAAGCGACCCCGGCAACCCGGGAACTGACCAGAAATACGCTCATTTCGCTGTCTCCGACCGTATTGGAGGGAGAAGAATGATTGGTTTGATAGGTCTCGGTTTTGCCCTGAGCCTGGACAACTTTCGGACATCGATAGCGCTCGGAGGGCTCAAACCGACCTTGCGGCAGTCAACTCAGACGTCCCTGATCTTTGCCCTCTGGGACGGTCTGGCACCGATCGTCGGGTTGTTGGGCGGTGGGTATCTGAGCACCAGGATCTCCGCCGCCGGTGAAATGATCGCAGCGGCCGGACTTGCGTCATACGGCCTGTGGCTCATCGTCAGGGTGATCCGGTCACCCGAGCATGCCGATTTCGGCATGAAAACAGCCAGGCGCTGGCTGCCCATACCGTTGAGCATCGATAACGTCGCTGCGGGCGCGGCACTCGGTTTGGCGGGATATTCGCCATGGTTTGCGCCGTTCCTGTTCGCGGCGACGACGTTCGTCATGTCGGTCGTCGGCCACCAGGTCGGCCGTACAGTGGCCAACTTCTTCCGCTTCCGCACCGACCTGTGGACCGGGATCGCGTTTGTCCTGATGGGTGGCCTGGTTGTCGCGGGCGTAGGTGATTTCTGATGGCGGACATGCGCTCGGGCGACCTGGGAGACGCCGTTGTGCGCCCGCCGTGCTATCTGTGTGGCGAGTCGTACACCTCGGTCGATGCCGGTCGGCACACCGAGTCGGTCGATTGCAAGGTTTGTCCGGGCTGCAATTCAATGCCCGCTTGCTTCACGTGTCGGAACATGTACTGCTCGTGTGCTTTGCACCAACACTGATGGCGCAAGGAGTTCTGAGCACACTCAGGACTGATCGAACCGATCGAGGTTCATGACCTTGACCCACGCGGACACGAAGTCCTGCACGAAGGTCTTTTCAGCGTTCGGACCGGCGTAGAACTCCGACAGCTCGCGCAGTTCCGAATGGGCACCGAAAAGGAGATCAGTGCGACCGGCGACCCACTTCAGTTCGCCGGTGCGCCGGTTGCTGCCCTCGTAGGTCGTCTCCACAGTGGTGTTGCCCGGGATCGGCGTCCACACGATCTCGATGTCGAGCAGGTTGACGAAGAAGTCGTTGCTCAGGGAGCCCGGTGTCGAGGTAAGCACGCCAACAGCGGATCGGCCGTGGTTCGCACCGATCACGCGCAGCCCACCGAGCAGCACTGTCATCTCCTGGGCGCTCAACGTCAGTTGATTCGCTCGATCGATGAGCAGCAGTTCAGACGGCAGTCGGTTGCCGGTGCCGAGGTAATTACGGAACCCGTCCGCTGTCGGTTCCAGCACGGCGAACCATTCGGGGTCGGTGCACTCCTGCGTTGCATCGGTGCGTCCCGGTCGGAACGGGACCTCGATGTGGTGACCCGCACTGGCAGCAGCGGCTTCGACCGCAGCGCACCCGCCAAGCACGATGAGGTCAGCAAGCGAAATCTTCTTGCCGCCGCGCTGACATTCATTGAACTGAGCACGGATCTGCTCAAGCGTGTCGAGCACCGAGAGCAGCATTTCAGGCTCGTTGACATCCCAGCTCAACTGCGGTGCCAGCTGGATGCGGCCACCGTTGGCCCCACCTCGTTTATCGCTATTGCGGAACGTGGAGGCCGACGCCCACGCCGTCAGGACCAGCTCCACCATTGACAAACCCGACTCGAGTAGTCGGCTCTTGAGGGCGGCGACGTCGTCCGCGTCGATGAGTTCGTGGTCAACGGCTGGTAACGGGTCCTGCCAGATCAGTTGTTCGGACGGAACCAGCGACCCCAGATACCGCTGGGCTGGGCCCATATCGATGTGCGTGAGTTTGTACCAGGCCCGCGCGAATGCGTCCGCCATCTGGTCCGGGTTCTCCAGGTACCGCCGTGCGATCACCTCGTATCTGCGATCCTCCCGCAGTGCCAGGTCGATAGTGAGAACCGTGGGTGCATGTGTCTTGGACGGATCGTGAGCGTCCGGAACGGTGCCGGCGCCCGCGCCGTCTCTCGGGATCCACTGCCACAGACCGGCAGGGCTGAGCGTCACGTCCCACTCATAGCCGAAGAGTGTCTCGAGATAGCTGTTGTCCCAGGTGGTCGGGGTCGGCGTCCAGATTCCCTCGAGCCCACTGTTGATCGTGTCGGCACCGTTGCCCGTACCGAATGGGTTCGCCCAGCCCAGGCCCTGCGCTTCGAGCGGCGCCGCCTCGGGTTCAGGTCCGAGGTCGTAGGTGCCCCGGTTGGCCACTCCGTGGGTCTTCCCGAACGTGTGCCCACCCGCAATCAGCGCGACGGTCTCCTGATCGTCCAACCCCATCCGAGCGAACGTTTGACGGATATCGCGCGCCGAAGAAATCGGGTCGGGCACCGTGGCGGGACCCTGTGGGTCGACGTAGATCAGCCCCATCTCGGTCGCTGCCAGCGGCTCGTCCAGATCCCGGATACCACTGTGCCGCTCGTCTGCGAGCCATTCGTGTTCTGGGCCCCAATAGGTATCGTCGGCCTCCCACACCTCCTCACGGCCACCCGCAAATCCGAAGGTCGTGAACCCCATCGATTCCAGTGCTCTGTTACCCGCGAAGATCATCAGATCAGCCCAAGAGATCTTGGAGCCGTACTTCTTCTTCACCGGCCAGAGCAGGCGGCGCGCCTTGTCCAGGTGGCGGTTGTCAGGCCATGAGTTGAGCGGCGCGAAGCGCAGCATCCCCGCGCTCCCCCCGCCCCGTCCGTCAGTCGCGCGGTACGTTCCGGCGCTGTGCCACGCCATCCGCAATATGAGCGGACCGTAATGTCCGAAGTCGGCAGGCCACCAGCTCTGCGAGGTTGTCAGCGCCTCGTCGACATCGCGTGCCAATGCCTCGAGATCGAGGGAGAGGAACTCCTTGGCGTAGTCGAAATCGTCGCCCAACGGATTGGCCGCGCGGCCGGGCCGGGCCAGGGACTGCAGATTGAGCCGCAGCGGCCACCCGTCAGCTGGGCCCCCTCGTGTCCCACGATGACTGCTCCCCTTGAGCGACCGGCGCGTGTCCACGGTGGCGTGGTAAGTCCGGGTGACGTACGTATCAGGGTTTCCAGGCATCGGTTGTCTTCCCGCGATGTCGCGACCGGGGGTGTAAGGCTGGTGAGTCAGTCAACACCCCCCGACGCGTTCGACTAGTTGTCCGAGGTTGCCACGTAAGCAGTGACCTCAGCGGATACGCGGACCTGGGGCGCCGCAGGCGTCTGCCACGGTGGCAGAGTCTGGCCGACGAACTGAGCCATCAGGTCCTTCCTCTCTCGATATCTGGACGATATTTGATCAGGCAACGAATAGCAGGACAGGTACCGCGATGATCGACGCGACACCAGCGATACCGGCCGTGAGAATTTTGTTCTCGTGCACCTTCGGGATGGCGCGCACGATGGCGACACTCACGACGACGCCACCCAGGGCAAGCAGCGTGCTCGACGCGAGCTGCAAAGCGGCTGATGACGCTACCGAAGAGGAGTTGTCGAGTAGGCCGAAGCTGATGTTGTCGAGTGTCAGGGCGATTGGAAGGGCCCACACCCAGCGGGTGTTGGCGACTCTCTGCGCGGTGATGGCCACGATGACCAGATAGACACCCAGGGCCAACAAAGCCGTCCCCGACACGATGCTGGCAGTGAGCTCAGACATCTCGTAGTGCAGCGCCGTCCCGAGAAGGAAGGCCCCGGAATCGGCTATTCCGAACAACATGGCGAACGGCAACCATGAACGGCGAGGAAGGAGGGCACCTACGGCGAGACATGCGATGAAGCTGTCAATTCCAAGTGCTAAAAAACCCATGAGGACCTCTCTCGATCAACGAAGAGATGAAAAGGCACGTGTTTTGCCTCAGCATCCAGAATCCGCTCGCTTGTCCAAACACCTCTTTTCGAACCGGGCGTAAAACGCACCGTATGCCGCTTGAACCCACGGGAACAGACATTGCCGCCAGACCGCCACACGCTGCCGCTCGCTCCCAACAAGGAGCCGTTCGTCGTGAGACCTGGATCACACGGCCGGGCGACGTGCACGCATGCGGCTGAATGCTGCCGCCGCCGAGACGTGCCACCACCCCCGGACAACAAAATCGGCTGCCAACCGAATCAGTGACCAGCGTTGAGTGGGTGAGCACCGGGAGCACCCACCTGAGTATCTTGATCTATGCATCGCAGTGGCAGATAGCCTGTTGTGAAGTAACCACTACCCGTTCATGTCGGGCCTGTTCCGATGTCCCGTGCGGGCTTATGAACAGATCGAGAGCGCCACAATGTCAGGTGTTCAACGACTCCAGTCGGCGTCCCGCACCTCGACGAAGACTGATGTCTACAGCGCGTGGGAACGCTTCGTGCAGGGCGATGACGACATTTCAGGCGTGCGGCCCGAAGTCGCAGTCTCCTGGCAGCGATCGCGGGATCAGTACCGCGTGGACCCGTTTCTATCGGTGGCACCGACGGCGGTCTCACAGTCTGCACACCCCCTCGACCACGACGTGGTCTTCGCAGAGTTGGGTTTTCGTGCCGCCGCCATCGCGCACGAGGTGGCGAACGCAGGAGGCGTTGTGATGGTTGCCGACGCGAACGGCGGGGTCCTGGGGGCTTGGGGTGATAAAAACACCCGTGCGATCGCCACTGACGGCGGACTTGCGCCGTGGTTCTCCTGGTCTGAGGGCGCGGTAGGTACGAACGGCATGGGCACCGCGCTCGAATCCCGGCACGCGATGATGATCAGTCGATCGGAACACTGGTGTAAGACTTTCCACGAGTGGTCCTGTGGCGGCATCGCTGTGCGAGACGTCGTCAGTAAGGATCCGATCGCGGTCCTGAACATCTCGTGTTGGCGAAGTGACCTTCCAGCGTCCGCGCGCGCGTGGCTGGAAGGTGCCGCGACCTACACCCAGTCCAGCTTGCGCAAGCGCGCGGGAGAAAGCGGTAGCGAGCTACTCGCAGCCTTCAGCCGTGCCCGAGCTCAGTCGACCGAGCCACTCGTCGCCGTCGACAGGGCTGGCGCGGTGGTCGTTGCCGACGACAGGGCGAGCATCATCCTCGGTGTCCCCGGCAATACCCCGGCGATCGATCCCGCAGTGCGCTGGACTCCGCAGTTGCCCGCGTTCATCCACGCCGCCCGCTACGCGACCGATCAGGCGGAGTCAGACCGGGATTGGACTGGTTCGACTCAGCTCTTCATCCCCCTCGCTGACGAACCGTCCCTGATCGGAATCCGGCCCGTGTTCCTTTACGGCAATCTGATCGGCCACCTGATCTCTTTCGGTGCCTTCCCGGGTGAGCAATTCCCACACCACGAAGTAGGGCGATCCCCACAAGGGGGGTCCCGTCGGATCGTCGCCGTCCGTGAGGAGAACCGAATGGTGCTGCTGCGGACTGCGGAGGTCGCCGTGGCCGAATCGGACCATGACGACGTGTGGCTGGTGACGGATGAGGGAAGATTGCGGGCGGCCCTATCCGGCCTCGACAAACTCGACAACGAACTGGCCGGCACCGGTACTTTCATGCGGGTCCACCGTCAGTATGTCGTCAACTTGGACCGAATTCGGGAAGTCGAACGTCGAGACAAGGGGGAACTGATGCTGGTGATGGACGATAGCGAGAACACCATGGTGCCCGTGTCCCGACGGAACACTCGTGCGGTACGCCGTGCGCTCGGCATCTGAGGCTCATCGCCCCCGGAGAGAGCTGGTGCTGAGCGGTCGTAGAGCAGCAGCGAACGCATCAAGTTCCGCGAAGGGGGCGGTACCGATGACCACGGTGCTCAGTCCGCCGAGCGGCCCAGGTCGCACGAGCGAGCGCTGCTCGCCGTCACTGCGTTCCCAACGGGTCCAGGTCTGCCCTGCGATCGACGACGTGCCGACCTGCTTGGAGGCACCGATCTGTTGCTTGGTCCAGGCCTCGCTCGTACCAGCGGTTTGGACGACGGCGGCGTACTTGTTGTCCGGTGAGGTGTAGCCCGCCTGCCAGGTGTTCGGCTTACCGGAGATCAAGGTCACGTTGGTCGCGGTCCACCCCTGCGGCAACTGATCGGCCACGGCCACGTCCCACTTCTGGGTCTTGCTGACGTCCCGGGCGATCGATGCGACGTTCGCCGTCGTGGGCCGCACATTGTCGACCCTAGGCGTCAGTGCAAACAGGACGAGACACCCTGCGACCAACACCACCATCGAGGTGATGATGCTCTTCGCGGTGCCGCTCATGCCGCGTCGGGCGGGCGCGGGCGCAGGCGCGTCGGACGTTTCAGCGGGTGGGGAAGTCACCTGTCTATGGTCGCGCATGCGGATTGTCTGACGACATCCGCCCGGTGTGCCTTCGCTGGCTACACTCGCGATGGAGTTCGAGGGTCCACTTCCAGGGCCCTACCCGCTGACGAAGGAGCCGCATGTCCGCCAACGACACGCACCAGACGAGCAACCCCAGCAACGACGCCGTACCGGATCGCAACCTCGCGCTCGAGTTGGTTCGCGTCACTGAAGCCGCTGCCATGGCGGGTGGCCGGTGGGTCGGACGCGGTGAGAAGAATGACGCCGACGGCGCCGCTGTTGCTGCGATGCGACGGGTCATCTCCTCGGTCGCGATGAACGGTGTCGTCGTCATCGGTGAAGGCGAGAAGGACGAAGCACCGATGCTCTACAACGGTGAACACGTCGGAGACGGCTCAGGACCGGGTGTCGATGTAGCGGTCGACCCCATCGACGGCACAACCCTGACCGCCAAGGGCATGAGTAACGCCGTCTCGGTCATGGCGGTGAGCGAACGTGGTTCGATGTACGACCCCAGCTCCGTGTTCTACATGGACAAGCTGGCTGCCGGTCCGGACATCGCCGATGTCGTCGACATCCGACTGCCGGTCGCCGAGAACATCCGCCGGGTCGCCAAGGCCAAGAAGGTGGGACCCGCCGACGTCACAGTCGTGATGCTGGACCGGCCCCGTCACCAGCAGCTCGCACAGCAGATCCGCGACGCGGGCGCCCGGTTGCGCTACATCGCCGACGGAGATGTCGCCGGCGCAATCATGGCCGCTCGGCCGGACACCGGTATCGACCTGCTGCTCGGTGTAGGCGGTACCCCCGAGGGCATCATTACTGCGTGCGCCATGAAGGCTCTCGGCGGCACGATTCAGGGCATCCTGGCCCCCAAGGATGACGAGGAGCGTCAGAAGGCCATCGACGCAGGTCTTCACCTCGACACTGTCCTCGCGACCGACGACCTGGTCCGCGGCGACAATGCGTTCTTCGTCGCGACGGGCATCACTGACGGCGAGCTGCTGCGCGGAGTTCGCTACCGTGCCGACGGCTGCTACACCCAGTCCCTGGTGATGCGTTCGAAGAGCGGCACGATCCGCACCATCGACGCGCACCACTCGGTGGCGAAGATGGCCGAGTACACGAGTGTGGACCGCTGATCCGTGGACGCACACCTCGTCATCGGTGAGGCACTCATCGATATCGTGCACAGCGTTGACGGCTCGGTGCGTGAGCACGTGGGCGGCTCGCCTCTGAATGTGGCGATCGGTCTCTCGCGTCTCGGACACCGGGTGGTGCTGGCGACACATATCGCCGATGACCGGCACGGTCAGGACATCTGCGATCTACTCGACGCAGATGGGGTCGAACTCACCGACGGCAGCGCAACCGCTGTTCGGACGCCGACCGCTGCTGCATACCTCGACGGGTCGGGCGCTGCCACCTACGAGTTCGACCTGTCGTGGGACCCGGTCACGCCGTTCCCGGCAACGACCGGGCATGTGCACACCGGATCTATCGCAACAGCCCTCCAGCCGGGTGCGAGCGGGGTTCGCGACACCCTTGTGACCCATCGCGACCTGGGCACGACATCGCTGGACCCCAACCCGCGGCCGAGCATCATCGGTGCCGCGGCCGATATCCGGTCGGCAACCGAGGAGATGATCGGGCTCAGCGACGTCGTGAAGGCCAGCGACGAGGACATCGCATGGTTGTACGACGACGCCGCCGAACTCGGGCAAATCCTGCGGCTCTGGGCACAACTCGGACCGTCATTGGTGGTGGCTACTCGCGGTGGAAACGGGGCGCTCGCCTACCTGAGTGCAACCGATGAACTGGTCGACGTTCCTGGCCGCAAGGTCGATCTGGTCGACACCGTTGGCGCCGGGGACTCCTTCATGTCGGGAATGATCTCCCAGCTCTTGGACGACGGGCTGCTGGGGGATGTCACCGCCCGGGAACGCCTGCGTGCGGCAGACCGCGAAACGCTCCTGGCGGCGGTCCACCGAGGTATCGCGACGTCGGCGGTCACCGTCTCCCGAGCCGGATCGCAACCTCCGCACCGCTGCGACCTGATCGGACCGCTCTCCCCGCCTCTGAACTAGTCGAACTGACTCAGCGCGGGCCGGGTCGTACCGAAAGGTCCTCGACGGCGGCATCCTGAGGCATGTCTATCGCCAGCTGAACTGCAGCTGCTATCGACTCGGGTCGGATGTACAGGCTTCCGTCATAGTCCTCTCCCAGACCCTGCAGTTCTCGCTGCATGTCGGTGTCGACCCGTCCTGGATAGATCGAGCAAACCCGGACGCCATGCTCGCGTTCTTCCTCACGCAGCGCATCAGCGAAGGCACGCGCTGCGAACTTGGTGGCCGAGTAGAGCCCGCCGCGAGCGGTCGCATGCAGGCCTGACCCGGAGTTGATGACGATCACCTGCCCACGAGCCCTGCGTAGTGCGGGCAGAGTCAGACGTGTCAGGTCGGCGACGGCGATCACGTTCAGTTCCATGGTGGTGCGCCACGCGGCCCGATCCAAGGTGGCGGTGGAACCGTGACCCGCCACCCCCGCCGAATGCACCACGACATCCAACTCGTCGACCTTCTCAGCCGCCGCAGTCGTCGCGGCTTCGTCGCTCAGGTCTGCGACGAAGGCCGTCGCCGATCGCAATTGGGAACACACCCCGGCCACCGCTGACGCATCCCGGCCACCGATCAACAGGTGGTGCGACGGAGCGAGCAGTCGGGCGATGGCCAGCCCGATTCCTCGGGTACCCCCCGTGATGAGAACGGTCTTCGCGTTGTCTGACATGTCGACAAGCCTACGAGTCGTGGCCGGCGGTGCTACGGGCTACCAGCGCAGTCCGGATCTCATCAGTGCTGCTTCGATTCCCAATCGTTGAGTCCGGGTCAACGGCGAGGTTCCCGGCAGGTCCAACTCCAACGCTGCGCAACAGTCCAACAGGACGTCGTCGTAAGCGAGCTCGATCGCAGTCAACCGGCTCCAGCGCGCGGGCACGTTTCCCCGTCGTACCCGATCCTGTTCAGCGCTGAGGCGTTGCAGGTCGGAGGTGAGTCGCTCGATCGGTAGATGGGTCGGATGCGGGCGGATCCGTCGCTGGGTGAACGGTCGAATCAATTTCGGGAGGTGGATCAGCAGGTAGAGCAGCGATACCGGCAGGACGCACACGAAGGCGAACTGTAGCCACGTGTTCACCCAGGGCCCTCCAGAAATAGGCGTAGGGCCGAGTCCGTGAACGGACTCGGCCCTACGTTCATTGAACTACTTCGGTCAAGACGCCTTGTGCGCCCCTGTGTTCTCGGTCTTCTTGGACTCGATGGAACGAGCACGCTCCAACGCAGCCTTGCGCTGCTCTTCGTTGTCACGAGCGATCTCTGTCGCGCGCTCCTCATCGCGAGTCAGGCAGTCACCTGACTCGGGGTCGAAGACGTGCATCATCGACGGGTCGAAGGCCAAGTGGGCCTCCTGCCCCTCACGCACGACCGAACGGGCGTCGAGGTTGACGACCATCTGGGTGCGCATGCCCTCACCGTCGAGGTCGCGGTCCAGCTCCTCGAGCGTCTTCTGCATGGACGGGTCGGGCTCGAAGGGGATATAGGCATACTGCTCGTTGCCCAACCATTCCTTCACGTCGACGACGGCAGTGAATTCCACCCCGTTGTTGATGGTGTCGCCCAAGGTCGTGTCCTTGATGTGTTCGGGACGCAAGCCGACGATGACGGCCTTCTTCCCCTTGACCTTCTCTGCCATCTCGCCGGTGAGCTTGACGTCGGCGATCGGCAACTTCAGCGTGTCGCCGTCGACCTGCGCGGGCAGGAAATTCATCGGCGGTGAACCGATGAAGCCGGCCACGAAGAGGTTGACGGGCTGTTCGTAGAGCTCGCGCGGCGACGCGCACTGCTGCAGGATGCCCTTCTTCAGCACGGCCACGCGGTCACCGAGGGTCATGGCCTCGGTCTGGTCGTGCGTTACGTACAGGCAGGTGAAACCGAGGCGGCGCTGCATGCGCGCGATCTCGGTCCGCATCTGACCACGCAGCTTGGCGTCGAGGTTCGACAGCGGCTCGTCGAAGAGGAACGCATCCGCTTCACGGACGATCGCCCGACCCATGGCGACTCGCTGACGCTGGCCACCGGAGAGGTTCGCGGGCTTGCGCTCCAGGTGTTCTTCGAGTTCGAGCATTCCGGCTGCGTTGTGCACCTTCTCCTTGATCTCGCTGTCGCTGAACTTGCCCTTGGCAAGACGCAGCGGGAACGCGATGTTCTCAAAGACGGTCAGGTGCGGGTAGAGCGCGTAGTTCTGGAACACCATGGCCAGGTTGCGATCGCGCGGGGCGAGGTCGTTGACCCGCTTGTCGTTGATCTCCAGGTCACCCCCGGTGATGTCCTCCAGACCGACGACCATTCGCAGCAGAGTCGACTTCCCGCAACCGGACGGACCGACGAGGATCATGAACTCACCGTCAGCGATGTCCAGAGACACGTCGTTGACCGCAGGGAATCCGTCGCCGTACTTCTTGACAATGTTGTTGAGCTTGATGCTTGACACTGTTGTGCTCCTTAGTGGCGGTAACGCCGGTCAGCCCTTGACGGCGCCGGAGGTGAGTCCGGCGACGATCCGGCGCTGGAAGACCAGAACCAAGATGACGACGGGAATGGTGACGACGACTGCTGCAGCACAGATAGCCCCGGTGGGCTGAGTGAACTGACTTGCCCCGGTGAACGAGTTCAACGCCGCTGGGACAGTTTGGGCTCGAGCTGCGGTCAGATTACTGGAGAACACAAAATCATTCCAGGCTACGAAGAACGCAATGATGGCTGTCGTGAAAACGCCCGGTAGAGCCAACGGCGCGACCACCTTGACGAACGCCTGCCAGCTGCTTGCGCCATCGACCTGTGCTGCCTGCTCCATCTCCCAGGGGATCTGCTGGAAGAACGCGGTCAAGATCCAGATCGACAGCGGCAACGTCAGGGTGATGTAGGGAATGATCAAGCCCGGGATCGTGTCGAAGAGGCCCAGGATGCGCCACAGGTTGAACAGGGGTGTCACCATCGCAATCACCGGGAAGAACGAAACGGTGAGCGCGGTGAGCAGGATCGCCTTCTTGCCGGGGAACTCCAGCCGGGCGATCGCGTAGGCGCAGAAGGTCGCCAGCACCACACTGATGACGGTGGCGGCCAGGCAGACGACGACGGAGTGCCACAGCGCCGGGACGAACAGCTCTTTGGCGCCGCCAGTGAAGATCAGGCTGTAGTTCTCCCACGAGATGTTCTTGGGCCAGAAGTTGCCCAGGACGTTCTGGCTCTGATCAGCCAGCGCCGTCTCGCTCTTCAACGACGTTGCCAAGATCCAGAGGATCGGCACGAGGGTCCAGATCATGATCGGTATGGAGACCCCGGCGAGGCCCCACTTCGTCTTGTTCGTGACGTTGGTGTCCATCAGTTCTTATCCCCCGTCAGGTCTACCTTGAAGCCGCGGACCAGAACCCCGGCGATGATCAACACGAAAATGAACAGCAGTACCGCAAGTGCGGAACCCATTCCGATCTCGGCTCGAGTGACCGTCTCTCGACCGACCAGCATCGAGAGGGTGTCGGTGTTGTTGGCGCCACCGGTCATTACGTACGGGTTGTCATAGATCCGGAAAGCATCGAGGGCGCGGAAGACAACGGCAACCATGATGGCCGCCTTCATGCTCGGGAAGACCACCTTGACCTGGGTCTGCCACCACGAGGCACCGTCCACTTTTGCGGCTTCTTCCATCGACTGGTCCACCTGAGCCAAACCAGCCAATAGAAGCAGCGACATGAACGGAGTGGTCTTCCAGATCTCCGACAGACAGATGATGGTCAGCGAAGACCAGGTGCCACCGAACCAGTTGTAGCTCGGATCGAATGCACCGAAGGACAGGAAGTGCAGCCAGTGGTTGACAAATCCGGTGTCGAACTTGAACGCGTAGAGCCAGGAGAATGCAGAGACCACGGTGATGATCGAGTAGGGGATCAATACGATGGTGCGGAGCGACTTGCGCGGCAGGACGATCTTGTTCATCACCATCGCGATCGCCATACCGAACACCAACTCGACGATCAAGGTGATGATCGTGATCAGCGCCGTGATAGCCGTCGCTTTCCAGAACAGCGGGTCGCTCAGGGCCGTTTGGTAATTCTGCAGAAACACGAACTTGCGTGCGGCCGGATCGGTCAACCGGTAGTTGAACAACGACAGGTAGAGCGCGTAGGCGATCGGATAGAACGTCACCAAGATCATGACAAGGAATGCTGGGCCCGCCAGCTTCCAGCCGAGCTTGCGTTCACCTCTCGTTCGATCCGATATCTGGGGCTTGGATTTACCCGATCGGCGCGTTTTTTCCTGCGCCGTGGTGTCTTCGACAGTGCTCACAGCAGTGCCTTCCCCTTCAAAACGTTGCCGATGAATGTCTGGGCCTGCGCCGGCGTTTTCTGGTCTACAGAGCTCGGCGGGCTGAACTGCTGCTGCAGACCGGTGGAGATGTCACCCCAGTACGGCGACAGAGGACGCGGCGTGGCGGTCCCGAGCGACTCCAGGATGGTTTGGGCGATGCCGTTCGGGAACGCCTTCACCACCGCGGCATCCTTGAAAGCACCCTTGCGGCTGGCAGGGTTGCCGGCTTTGGCCATGTAGGAGGCCTGGTTCTTTTCGTTGGTGATGCACGCAGCTGCCTCATAGGCGACCTTGGGGTTCTTGCTGCTCTTACCCACGGCCAGGTCGATACCGCCGAACGGCGGCGCGGCGACCTTGTCAGCGACAGTCCGCGGGTACACGACAGCGCCGACATCGCTCTTGTCACCGGTCAGGGCCGCATAGGTGTACGGCCAGTTGACCAGGAACGCGGCAGCCTTGCTCTGGAAAAGGTCCAATGCTGCTGTCTCGTCCGAGGAACCCATAGCGGGGCCACCGAGACCGGTGTTGGCGATGGTCGAGATGATCTTGGCGGCATCCTTGCCAGCAGGACTGTTGATCCCCAGTACGACCTTTTCAGCGGTGGCAGCCGGGTCCTTGATGATCGAGCCACCGCCACCGGCAATCAACGCGTTGATCCACACCGAGTAGCCCTCGTACAACTTGGCCTGCACGCCGATCTTCTTCTTTTCCTTCTTGGCGGCAGCAATCACCTGTGCCCAGGTGACCGGCTTGGTCATATCGAGACCCGCAGCCTTGGCAACCTTCTTGCTGTACCAGAGCAGCTGGGTGTTGGCCCAGAACGGCACGGCGATCAGCTTGTCGTCGAAGGTCGCACCCTTGAGAGCGGAGTCGACCCGGTCGGCCTTGAAGTTGTCGTACATATCCTTCGGCACGGGGGCCAATAGGTCGGCCGAGGCGAACTCAGTGACGAACGCCGGGTCCATGCTCATCAGGTCCATCGAGCTGTCGTTGGCGACGAGCCGACGCAACAGCTGAATCCGCTGATCGCTCGCGCTGTTGGGCAGCAGCTGGACCTTGATGTCGTATTTGCCGCCTGATGCCTTGGAACACTCCAATGCCAGCGACGCCTGCCCCCCCTTTGTCGGATCGGTATTGCCGACGTCCGGGTTGATATACCAGGTGAGCGAGGTCTTTGCGCCGCCTTCGTTGCTACTGCCGCAGGCCGCAAGACCGACGCTGGCAACCATGGCGCCGGCAAGTGCCAACGCCATGCCACGGCGACGTGGCAATGGTGTGTTCATGGAGAGAAGCTCCTTGACGGGGCGATGTTGGGGATGTGACGGGTGTGACTGGTTTCACTGTCCTTTTGGGAACCAACTCTTGCAACCCACGGGCAGGACGCCAGTCTAAACGTTTCCGAATCGATACCTACTGACCGGTAACAGGTCCAACCGATTGCGAAATCTGGCACCGGTGCTGCGTGCAGCCACATACGCTGACCTCCGATGATCCCGAGCCCCGCCGCCAAGGAGCCAGCCATGCCCACGACCGAGTTCGGTTACGAGGACCTTCTCCCCGTCGGGCCGGACAACACCACTTACCGCTGCTTGAGCACCGACGGGGTCGGCGTCTCGACCGGACCGGGCGGTCGCACGTTCCTCGAGGTCGACCCTGCAGCACTTCGATTGCTTGCTGACACTGCGATGCACGACATCGCCCACTACCTACGCCCAGCCCACCTCGCGCAGCTGCGACGCATCATCGATGACCCCGACGCCAGCAATAACGACAAGTTCGTGGCCCTGGACCTCCTGAAGAACGCGGGCATCGCTGCAGCCGGCGTACTCCCGATGTGCCAGGACACCGGTACCGCGATCGTGATGGGCAAAAAGGGTGGTCAGGTGCTGGTCGGGGGCCAGGAACCCGACGAGGCTGCGCTCGCCCACGGCGTCTATGACGCTTACACCCGGCTGAACCTGCGGTACTCCCAAATGGCTCCGCTGACCACGTGGGAGGAGAAGAACACCGGCTCGAACCTGCCGGCACAGATCGAGCTCTATGCCGACAGCGCCGCAGGGCACGAGACGACCTACAAGTTCCTCTTCATGGCCAAGGGGGGCGGCTCGGCGAACAAGTCTTTCCTTTTCCAGGAGACCAAAGCAGTCCTCAACCCTGACGCCATGATGGCGTTCCTGGATGAGAAACTTCGCGGTCTGGGCACCGCAGCGTGCCCGCCGTACCACCTGGCCATCGTCATCGGCGGCACCAGCGCGGAGTTCGCGCTGAAAACCGCCAAATACGCCAGCGCAAAGTACCTCGACGAACTACCCACGGAGGGGTCGGAGCTCGGGCGCGGATTCCGGGATGTAGAACTCGAGGAACAGGTGCTGGAGCTGACTCGACGGTTCGGCATCGGCGCTCAATTCGGTGGCAAGTACTTCTGCCACGACGTGCGCGTCGTGCGGCTGCCCAGGCACGGTGCCTCTCTCCCGGTCGCAATAGCGGTCAGTTGTTCGGCCGATCGTCAATGCCTGGGCAAGGTCACCCCCGACGGGGTGTTCATCGAAGAACTGGAGACCGACCCGGCTCGGTTCCTACCCGAGATCACCGAGCAGCAGCTGAACGCTGCGGTAGACGTCGTCGAGATCGACCTCAACCAGCCGATGGAACAAGTTCTGGCCGAGCTCACCAAGCACCCGATCAAGACACGGTTGTCCCTGACCGGTCCGTTGGTCGTCGCGCGCGACCTAGCGCACGCCAAGATCAAGGAGCGGTTGGACGCGGGCGAACAGATGCCGCAGTACCTCAAAGAGAATGCCGTCTACTACGCAGGACCGGCGAAGACACCGCAGGGTTACGCGTCGGGATCATTCGGCCCCACCACCGCCGGCCGGATGGATTCCTACGTGGAGCAGTTCCAGGCGGCAGGCGGCTCGATGGTGATGCTCGCCAAAGGAAACCGCAGCACCCAGGTGACCGACGCGTGCAACACCCACGGCGGGTTCTACCTCGGGTCTATCGGTGGACCGGCTGCGCGCCTGGCTCAGGACTGCATCACTTCGGTCGAGGTCCTGGAGTACCCCGAGCTGGGTATGGAGGCCATCTGGAAGATCGAGGTTCGCGATTTCCCGGCGTTCATCGTGGTGGACGACAAGGGTGAGAACTTCTTCGCGGCGACCGCGAAGCCGACGGCCATGACGATCGAGAAGAGGCCTGGACTGTGAACGACTTCGAAGATCTGCTGCGTGCCAACGCAGAGTTCGGTGACAGCTTCGCCCTCGGTGGCTTCGACGGCGTCGCAGCTGCCGGCATCGCCATCGTGACCTGCATGGATTCACGCATCGATCCGTTGCGGATGGTCGGGTTGAAACCCGGCGATGCGAAAATCTTCCGGAACCCGGGTGGCCGCATCACCGATGCAGCGCTCGAGGCGCTCGTGCTGTGCGTGCACCTGCTCAATGTCGAGCGCGTTCTTGTGGTGCCGCACACCAGGTGCGCCGTCGCGACGTCAACTGAGAGCGAGCTGCGGGCACAGGTGGGCAAGTCCGCAGGAACCGACGTCACGTGGCACCGCTTCCACGTCATCGAGGATCAGCTCGAGGCGCTCGCTGAGGACGTTGCGAAGGTACGCACCCATCCGCTCATCGCCGGTCGGGCGACAACCGGAGGTTTCGTCTACGACGTTGACACCGGCCTGCTGCAGCAGCACTTCTGAGCATCGTGAACTCCCTGGACTCGTGGGTTGGATACCGTTCTACAGCTGCGCGCCGGTTCGCCCGGTCGGCGTACGAGGCGCTGGAGCCACTGCATGTCGTGGCGTACTTCAACCCCTCCATCCGAAGCCAGTGCAGGAACACCGGCCTGTCCCCGATGGCGCGTTACCTCGCAGGACGAGGCGCACCCCTCGGCAACGTGTCCGGTGCCTCAGTTGCGGCGATGTTCTACAACTTCAATCCCTCAGCAGTAGCTCCGGCCTGGGCAGAGGCGAAGGCCTACGGGCTACACCGAACCTTCGCGATGCACCTCGATGCGATTGAGCAGACACTGGACGCTGCGTTCGGACCCCTCGTCGAACATCCTGCGCTCACGCAACTGGCAGATCGATTCGTGCAGATCGGCGGCAATCTCAACTACGCGGGTAGGCCCCTTGCGGCGGCGTGGGCCACCACCCTGACGACGGAAGCCTCGCACCCGCCTCATCTGCGCCTCTGGCTTGCGCTCGCGCCACTTCGCGAGTTCCGTGGCGACGGCCACGTAGCCGCGTTGGTTCAAGCCGGTCTCTCCGATGTGGAGTCCGTTGTCTTCCACGAATCGCCGCATCCCGACCCCTCGCTCCGACGTCGCACTCTCGGCACCGCATTCGCGCGGACCTCGCGCGCGTGGTCAGAGCAGGAGTGGACGATGGCGCAGTCGTCTCTGGGGGCACGTAACCTGCTCGACAGTGACGCAACCATCAGCACCTCCGGATGCCGCCTGTACGCCGCCCTGGAAGACACCACCGATGACATGGCATCCGGGGTTTTTGAGGGTGTTCCCGATGCCGGCGAGTTGGTCAGCGGCTGCCGGCCGTTCGTCAAAGCCGTGATCGACGCGGGCGTGCTGCCCGGAACTGTCTCCAGAGCTTGACCGCGATCATGCAGCTGCACCGTTCCTAGGATGGCCGTATGCATGTCAGCGGCCTCCGAATCCATCCCGTCAAGTCAACCGCGATCAGGCCCGTCGAATCTGCGCAGATCACTCACGCCGGTCTGGCGGGCGACCGTGAATGGATGGTGGTCGATCGCGAAGGGAACCTGGTCTCGGCCCGCGAGCACCCTGGCCTGTTCGCCATCGTCACGGACAACCGCGCCAGCGGAGTGGACGTCGATCTGCTGCTGCAAGCCTGCGGCATGCCCGACCTCAAGGTCAGCTTCCCCGACGCCGCAGCCATCCAGGTGTCGATGTTCGGCGAGCCGCCGATGCTCGCGCGCCCAGCCGGAAGCGAGGCAGACAACTGGCTTCAGCGCGTCACAGGATTGGACGATCTGCGCCTGGTTTGGTGCGAAGACCCCACGCGGCGGCACCTGGACCCCGAATACAGCAAGCCGGGTGACTACACAGCTTTCGCGGACTGCTTCCCGGTCAACCTCGTCACCGATGCCTCAGTGCGACAGCTGGACCTTTGGGTTCGGGAGACCGCTGCCTCTCGAGGAACAGAACCGTTACCGACCCCCGCGTCGCGGTTCAGAGCGAATATCGAGATAGCTGGAGCTCTCGAGCCGTTTGCCGAGGACCACTGGTCGCGGGTCCAGATCGGGGGCGTCATCTTCCGGGTGACACTACCGTCGGCCCGATGCGTGATCCCCACCATCGATGCCGACCTCCACAAAGGTAAGGAGCCGCTGCGAACTCTGGCCATGCACCGCCGATGGGATGGCGCCACCTGGTTTGCCGCGAACCTCATACCGGACACCGAAGGCGTCATCCGCGTCGGCGACGCGTTGACCGTTGTGCAGGATTCCCTCACTAGTTAGCGGGCGCCTGATGAGAGTCCATCGCAATCTGGGTGTCCGCGTTTTCGTGCACCCAGGTAACGGAAGACGCAGACATTCCTACCTTTCGACGCGCCGTCAGCCGAGCATGACCTTGAGGGCGCCGGGCAGCACGCGGGCCGTGATCGGAAGCGTGGCCAGGGGCTCGCCGTCGGCATATGCCTCGACACCCTGAGCCTCGATGGTGACGACTCGACCTCGGGTCGTCACGACCTCCGGGTGGCGCGTATGCGTGCCTCTGTACACGCTCGGTAGTCGGGAGATGAAGCGCGCCCGCCCGCCGGCACCCAACAGCACCACCTCGAGCAGCGCATCCCGTACATCGGCTTGCGGTGCAATGTGCATTCCCTTCCCGTAGTACCCGGAGTTGGCGACGACTGCCGTGAACCCGTCGTATTCGAACACGTCGTTGTCGACCATCACCCGGTAGGACGTGAGGGGGAAGGTCGCGAGTGCCCGGATGGCACCGTATGGGTACTGAAGCAGTGCGGGCATCCGGTGTAGTCCGTTGACGATCATCGAGGTACGGGAATCGACCCCCGCGTAGACACTGCCCACTACCACCTTCCCGCCAACGTCGATCGCATCGACAGCAGTCGGGGAATCCGCCATCAGCCACGTTGCCTGCGCCGCTGCCCCTGAAGGAATGGCGAGTTGTCTGGAAAAATCATTCCCACGCCCCGCAGGCACAATCCCGAGTGTTCCGCCGTGCCGAACCACTGATCCTGCGATCGAACTCACGGTCCCGTCGCCTCCGACAGCGACACATCGCTCTCCGAGGCGAACGCTCGCCGATACCAGTTCATCGACTGCCTGCACGCTGACACTCGCCGTCGTCCGAACTCGCGCTCCCCGAGCGCGCAACGCTGCAGCCACCCGATCGGCCGCGGCGATCGAACGGCCGCCCCCAGCACGAGAATTGACGATGAGGTGAAAAGTTGCCATGGCGATATAGTGTGACACATGACGCCTTCTCGTAACATTCCTGCTGAAGACGACAGACTCTTGGACGCAATCCGCGATTGCGTCCTTGCGGTCGGGTGGCGACGAACCACCATGACCGATGTGGCACGTCGCGCTGGAGTTTCGAGAATGACCGTCTATCGGCGGTGGCCGGATATGGCTGCACTCACCTCAGACCTCGTGGAGCGAGAGCTTCGGCTTTCGCTCGTGGTCGCCCTCTCGAGCGCCGGGAACGCCGAATCCACGTCGATTGCGGCGTGGATTGTCTCCCTCGTTGCCGAGATCGAGAAGAACCCGCTCTTCATCAAAATGATCGACGTCGACCCAGAGCTACTGCTGACCTACCTCTTGCAACGCCAGAGTGAATCCCAAGAATCGGTCGTCGCTGTTCTTACGGACGTAATCCGCAAAGCGCAACGCCAGGGGGACGTGCGGAGGGGGCGACCTGAGGTGCTGGCTCGAACCGTCGTCCTGATGTGCCAGGGGTTCCTGCTCTCAAGACGAACGATGAACGAAAACAGTTACACCGAGCGCATCGCGCACAGAGAGATGCGACGAGCACTGGTCAGCTACCTGACGTAACCTGAGACGGCGAAACCGATCTCGCCCCGTCCGCCATGGCGGACAGGGCGAGATCGGTCTCAGTTCGAACTGCTCAGGCTGCCGACACGGAGACGTCGATGTTTCCGCGAGTGGCCTTGGAGTACGGGCAGACCTGGTGCGCCTGATCAACCAGTTGCTGCGCGGTATCGGCATCTAGACCGGGGATGCTCGCGACGAGCTTGACCGCCAGTCCGAAACCGGACGCACCCTTGCCGAGGCTCACCGAGGCAGTGACAGTCGACTTGCTGACGTCGTGACCGGCAGGTTCGGCGACCTTCGCGAGGGCGCCTCCGAAGCAGGCTGCATATCCGGCCGCGAAAAGCGTCTCCGGATTCGCTTTGGGGTTCGAGGTGCTTCCGGGAGGGCCCAGCAGGAAGTCGACGACTCCGTCCGCGCTCTTGACATGTCCACCCCGGCCGCCCTCGGCGGTTGCGTCGGTGGTGTAGAGAACTTCGTCGAGTGCTTCGTAGGGCATAGGTACACCTTTCATCGTGGAACAACGGTAACTACACATGCTTCAACGTCGAGGATGTTGGACCATTCCTCGATCGTCGGGACTGGGGTCAGTTCAGGGAGAGTTCTCTGGCCACCACGTCGGCAAGCCGAGTCGCCAGATCTTTCGCCTGCTGCGGTGTTTTGGCCTCGACCATGACACGGACCAGCGCCTCAGTGCCCGATTTGCGAAGGAGCACCCGGCCGGTGTCACCGAGCTCGGACTCGACGTCTCGTACTGCGGCCTGGACCCCGGCGTGATGATCAGCTGCATGCTTGTCGACATCGGGCACATTCACCAGAATCTGCGGCAACCGGGTCACGCAACCAGCCAGCGTCGCCAACGGTAGCTTCGCGGAAGCGACGCAGGCCGCCAGCAGTAGACCCGTCAAGAGACCGTCCCCGGTGGTTCCGTGCTCCAGCAGTATGACGTGACCCGATTGTTCGCCACCTAGCGAGAACCCTTGTGCACGCATCTCTTCCAGAACGTAACGATCACCGACACCGGTTTGTCGGACCTCTATCCCCGCGTCGCGCATCGCGTGATGCAGTCCCAGGTTGCTCATCACCGTCGCAACGAGAGTGTTCTTTGCGAGACGGCCGCGCCGCTTGAGGTCGATGGCCAGCACAGCCATGATCTGGTCGCCGTCGACGTCATGACCAGACCCATCGACAGCTAGACATCGATCGGCATCGCCGTCGAACGCCAGGCCCAGGTCCGCGCCGGCCTCGAGCACCGCGGCCCTCAAAGGGCCGAGATGGGTGGAACCGCAGTCTTCGTTGATGTTGATGCCGTCCGGCGTGGCGCCGATCAGGGTGATGCGGGCACCGGCCTGCTCGAAAGCGCGGGGAGCCACATCGAAGGCCGCACCGTTTGCGGCGTCCAAAACGATGTGCAGACCGTCGAGCCGGTGCGGCAGGGCACCGCGAAGGTGGGCCAGGTAGTGGTCGGCACCTTCCGGGTAGTCCGTCACCCGACCTACCGCCGCGCCCACGGGTCGGTCCCAGTTCTGGGCGAAGTGCTGCTCGATCGAGTTCTCGATCGAATCAGGCAGTTTGTGACCACCACGCGAGAAGAATTTGATGCCGTTGTCCGCCATCGGATTGTGCGACGCAGAAATCATCACACCAAGGTCAGCTGAACTGTGCGCCGTGAGGTGGGCGATAGCGGGTGTTGGCAGCACTCCGGCATCCCGGACATCGACACCGGCCGAAGCTAGCCCTGCGATTGTGGCCGCTGAGAGGAATTCCCCGGAAGCGCGCGGATCGCGACCGACAACTGCCCGCGGCCGATGCCCGGCTATCTGCCCTTCTTCGGACAACACCCGCGCAGCAGCGGCCGCCAGGCCGAGCGCGAGCTCGGCGGTTACGTCACGATTGGCCAGTCCGCGCACGCCGTCGGTGCCAAACATTTGTCCCATGGGCTCACTTCCTAGATCAGACATAGATCAAACGACCCCGGTGTCCTGAGAATCCAGGACCCCGGGGTCGGATGCAGCGTTTGGGCGTTGCACGAAACCTTGCAGGCTCCGGCCCGAAACGCAGCAGACCACGTAAAGGGCCTGACTCAGCGCTTGCTGTACTGCGGAGCCTTACGGGCCTTCTTCAGACCGGCCTTCTTGCGCTCGGGTACACGAGCGTCGCGAGTCAGGAAACCGGCCTTCTTCAGCGGCGCACGGTTCAGCTCCGGGTCGATGCCGTTCAGCGAACGGGAGACACCGAGCCGAACTGCACCGGCCTGACCGGAGGGGCCACCACCATGGACCCGTACGAGCACGTCGTACGCACCGTCGAGATCCAGGATCGTGAACGGGTCGTTGACCAGTTGCTGGTGAACCTTGTTCGGGAAGTACTCGGCCAGGGTGCGACCGTTGACCGTCCATTCGCCGGTGCCGGGGACGATGCGCACGCGAGCGATGGCCTGCTTGCGACGGCCGGTGCCGGCGCCGGGCTCGGAAGCCGAGCGGCGCCTGGTTTCATCTTGTGCGTCTTCGCCCACAGGCCCGCTGGACTCTGAGGTGTATTCGGACAGTGCGGGCTCGTCGGTCTCTAGGACGTCGAGCTCGGTGGTCTGGTCGTCAGCCACGATTCTCCTGAAGTTTTGAAAGGTAAGGGGGCAGCAGCCGGCGAGCTACTGCGCAACCTGGGTGATGAGGAACGGGACGGGCTGCTGGGCGCTGTGGGGGTGCTCGGGGCCGGCATAGACCTTGAGCTTCGCTATCTGCGCGCGACCGAGGCTGTTCTTGGGAACCATGCCCCGAACTGCCTTCTCCACGGCCTTGGCAGGATCCTTGGCCATCAGGTCGATGTAGGTGGTTGCCTTGAGGCCACCGGGGAAGCCTGAGTGGCGGTAGGCGATCTTCTTCTGCAACTTCGAACCGGTCAACGCGACTTTTTCGGCGTTGATGATGATGACGAAGTCACCGGTGTCCAGGTGCGGGGCGTAGGTGGTCTTGTGCTTACCGCGCAACAGACTCGCCGTGTGCGTGGCCAGCCGGCCGAGCACGACGTCCGATGCGTCGATGATGTGCCAGACGCGCTCCTGCTGGAGCTCCGCCGACTTGGGCGTAAATGTGCGCACTTCGTCAACTTTCTTGGTTCGGGATCACGTTGAGACAACTGTTCTCTCAACACGCCATGTAGCCGCCGACGGGGGCCGGAACCACGGGCGAGGAACGTGGGACTGCGCTAACGCAGCGGCCCTCAGTCTAGAAAACTTCGGTCGCTTGGCTCAAATCGAACGAATTTCGTTCTCCCATAACGTTTTTCGAAGACGATTCACGATCATCCAGCGGAGTAGATCAGGGGTTCTGCACAATAAGTGTGCAATCTCGCGCGGCCGATTGGAGCGACGCGTACGCGGTAATCAGACGAGAACTCACACTACAATCTGCCTTGGTAATGGCGTGATACAAGCCGCAAATTCCAGATCGCGCTCCCGGACGCGTTCTGAACCACCCTGTTCAGGGGTATTGGAGACGATGAGGGCCCGTGGCAACCCAGGAACAATCCGATGGGGTCGTCCACTCATCGCGGCGATCCCGTAGGCAGCCTCCCCTCGAGCAGCATCCGATCCTGCCGAAGCTGTTACTGGACCGGTTGACCGCGCTAGGCGGCATCGCAGGAATCATCGGGCTCATCCCGTTCCTACCCGTCGGCATGCGCGTCGTGCTGATCGGAATATTCGCTCTCTGCGCACCGGGCGGGCTAGTTCTCAGTGCGCTCGCGGCCCTGCCCCGTCTGGTCGCATCAGTCGCGCTGCCGGCCACCGGTGTCGCAGTACTTTCTCTCATCCTGTCGGCCGAGCTGGCCCTCAGCGAATTCCACCCGATCGCCACGACGGCCGTTATCTCGATTGCCGCTGTCGTCCGAGCGGTGCTGTCTTCCGGTCGCGACATCGTTGCCCCGCTCTCGGCACCCACGCTCCGAGGCCTGAGCCCCGAGCCCCGAACACGTGTGTCGGTCAGCTTGATCGTGGCCGCTGTGGCTGTCTTCGGTTGGTCTATCCATAGTGTGGCCGCAGCCAGTTACACGTCTTACGGGTTGCTCGTGGCTCAACCTCTCGTGCTGGTCGCCGCCTTGTTGGCGCTGGCGGCATTCGTGGCCGCGCTCAGGTGCTCTTCATTGGGCGCCATGTGGGGAGCAGCATTGACCCTCGTCATCGTCGTGCGCGGCTACACCTTGTTCTCCACCCCGCAGGCCTTGTACTACTACACCTACCGGCATTTGGGGGTCATGGACTGGTTCGCCCATTCTGGCGCCCTGGCTCGGGGGGTGGACGTCTACTCAGATTGGCCAGGCGCACTGGCGACGGGGACGTGGTTCAGCGAGAGCAGCGGCGTTTCTACCTTCGCCATGGCGCACGGCTTCACCCTGATCTATCACTTTGCGCTCCTTGCGGCGATGTTTGTATTGGCCCGTACGGCTGGCCTCGCCAGCCCGGTCGCGATGACCGCCGCAGTGATTCTCGAGGCCCTCAACTGGGTGGGGCAGGACTACCTTTCTCCACAGGCTTTCGCTTTCCTTCTCGCCCTCGTAGTTTTGTCGCTGATGTTGGTGGCTCGAGACGATCGACACACCAAGTCCGCTGGAATCTTGGCCGCGCTGATCTTCACCGCAGTGACCTGGTCCCATCAGCTCACCCCCGTATGGCTACTGGTCGTCGCCGTCGCGGCGGGTGTGTTCAAGACCACCAGACCTCGATGGATCGCAGCGCCGATGATCCTGAGCTTCACAGTGATGGTCGTCGTGAACTGGTCCTCACTCCTGGCCAACAATCCCGGTATCTCCGCAGATGTGGCAGAGAATTCCGCTGGCAACGTGACGCAGATCGGAGCTGCAGGCCAACAGTTGACGTCCCAACTGACCCGAGGTGTGGCTCTTGCGCTCTGGATCACGGTGCTCGCAATCGTCGTGATTCAACTCGTGCGGCGTAGACCTTCGACGGCACCGATCATTATGTTCGGCAGCTCAGCCGTTGTGCTTCTGTCGAACTACGGCGGCGAAGCCGTCTTCCGTGTCTATCTTTACTCACTGCCGGGTGCCGCCATTCTGCTGGCCCCAGCGCTGAAGACAGCTCTGACACATCGAACTCCCTCCGCACGGATGGGGCTTTTTCCGTTGGCGTCATCCGTCGCGGCACTGCTGGTCTTCATCGGGGCGATGCAATGCACTTTCGGGGGATGGTTCACGGGGCTGGTCTCGACGCGCGAAGTAGCTGTCGAACGACATCTGGAGCGGGCAGCCGGCGAGAAGGGACAGATTGCCGCGGTCTCGTTGGGCTTTCCGCAGCAGCTGACCTGGAGGTATGTGCCGCAGGACCGAGCTGCGACAGTGCTCCAGGACCCGTTGTACGGCATCACCAACAGCTATCAGGGCACCAGTGGCGCCGACCCGACGTATGTCGACGCACTGGCGTACGCGGTCAAGACCCGCACGCCCGACCTGCCGGTGTATGTCGTGGTGAAGTCTCCCCTGCTCACGACCCAGCTAGACCAGCTCGGCCTGCTGAAACAAGGCGCGTTGGAGCGCATCGCCACTCATTTTCGCAATACCGACTGGCAACCGGTTTACTCGGCCGCCGATTTTCTCGTCTTCGCGAACCCGGCGGGAGTCAAATCCTGGGAGACCTCCGAATAGGACAGCAACGGGGCCGTCACAGCGCAGTCGGATCAGGTGACGGGGGCCGATCAGGACGAAGCCACCAGTGTTTCGCAGATCCACTGCCGTCAACGACTCCCGGCATCCTGTCGTCCTAAAGTAGGTCAGAACATGCATAACAGATCTTCAACGCGAGCCCAGTCCCTACGCGTACTCGCCCATCCCCTTCGAACCAGGTTGCTTGCCCGCCTGAGGTTGGCGGGTCCCGCTACTGCAACCCAGCTGGCCGCAGATCTCGAAACGAATACCGGCGCCACCAGCTACCACCTGCGCAAATTGGAATCTGCACTCCTTGTTCGCGACACCGAGACCGGGGATGGGCGCAGACGCGTGTGGGAAGCAGCCGAGACCGCGTCGGGCGATACGGAACCCAGGACGGAGGACGAAAAGAGCATGGAGGTCTGGCTGCAAAAGGACTATCTGGAGTATTTCGCGTCGCGTGCCGATCAGTGGATCGCCCGGCAACACGAATCCTCCTTCGCTTGGCAGCGAATATGCGGTTTGTGCGACCGTCCACTGCTCGTCACCACCGAACAACTCGTTGCGCTCGACGCGGAACTGACCGAAGTCTTCGAGCGCTACCGCCGGATAGGTGCGGGCTCGCCGGGCGCCCGACGGGTAACCGCCTACGTCGACCTGCTTCCCGTTGATTTGCCCGCACGAGCAACGGCCAACCGGCCCTGACCAAGACTCGGGGACACCTGAGGCTGTTGATCGGCCCGAAGACTAACGTTTGCGCACAAAGATGCGATTTGTCCCCTATGCCTAGAAGCACAACTCAGATCGACTCCGGCAAGTGCGATGCCGTCACGCCAACTCATCGTGGTCGCGTACGATGTTTTGATGCCGTCACGACTACCGGCCGCGATCGTGGTGGCGCACGACAAGCCACAACATTTCCGGGACCTTATCTCAGCACTACAGCCAATCCCCTCTTTTGTCCATATAGATGCAAATACACCCGAACATATATTCGCTGAAATGATCCAAGATCTGCCGGAGACCGTCACACTGCTGCCGCGGTTACATGCCGGGTGGGCGCGCTCGGAAGTTCTAGAAGCTGAATTGGCGGGGTACAGAGCAGCTCTACGCGAAACCGATGCCGAGCATTTCATCCTGCTTACCGGCGCGGATTACCCACTTGCGAGTGTATCGGCCATCTCGGAATATCTGAGTCACCACGACGGGCGGTCTTTCGTAGAGATCCACCCGATTCCGCGTCCGGGATGGGGCCGAACAGGTGGCGCCGATCGATTCTGGTTCCGGCAATGGCCGTGGCGCCACCATCGCATTGCTATACCCATTCCGCGACGTTCGCCGATAAATGTCATTCGGGGTGCTGGATCGCAATCCAAAATACTGTGCCGCAGTGATGCTGAGTACATCGACCGTCTCCTTAGTGAACGTCCTGACCTGTGGGACTATTTCCGCCGCTGCTGGACACCCGATGAAGTGACTATTCAGTCTTTACTGTTGAGTAGAGAACTCGGCAGTGGATGGGACGGCGTCACCTCACAAAAACTAGCCCTCTGGTACATCGACTGGGGAACTACGCCAGCTCGCAACCCACGGTCGCTGACAAAGGAAGATTTCCCGCTACTTGAGGCTGCCCGCTTCCGGAAGCACCAGCCTGCACTTTTCGCTCGGAAACTTTCAGACACGAGTACAGAACTCCTCAGTCTCATCGACTCCGAACTCCGGACTGCGCCGGCGCCTCCACCAGAGTGAGCACCTCGGATCCAGCGTCGACCGGTAATGACACCTCGACCAGTTCCGGACCTGATCTGTTCGGGCGGGGAATGCTGTACGTACTCGTCTGGTCGATGCAACTGATCGTCGGCACGCTCGTATCTCCGATCCTCACCCACATCATTCCTCGCGAGGAATTCGGCTCACTGGCTGCCGCGATCGCCCTCTATCAACTGTTGATCCTCGTTTCGGTCTTCGGCATCGACCAGGCACTGGAGATGCAGCGGATCGAGGATTCCGACGCGAAACGGTCGCGCGGACTGTTGGCCGTCGGCGTCCTGTTCGCGTTCGTGGTGACGGGTATCGCGGCGCTGACTTCGCCGCTGTGGGCCAGTGCCATCGGGTTCGACGGACCGGGTGGGCTGCCTACCGTCACCCTGCTGTGGACCGCCCCCGGAGCCGCGTGCCTGATGGTCCTGGCCCTGCTGCAAGCCGAAGACCGGCTGCTGCGGTTCTGCACCATCAGCCTGTTGGCGACGGTAGGTGGGCAGGTCTTCGGCCTAGTCCTGTTGTTCACTGTCGAACGCTCGGCCGTGACCTATGCGTGGGGTGGGGTGCTGGGAAATTTCGCCGGACTCATCCTCGGTCTCGCGTGGACCAAGCCTCGCCTGGGCGGTCTTCGCGACAGCGAGACAATCAGGCGGGCCCTGCGACTAGGGGTTCCCCTTCTCCTGGCGGGAATCGCCGATTTCGTCCTGAACGCGGCAGATCGCTTTATCATTCAGGCGTCGTTCGGACCCGGCCAGGTAGCGCGGTACCAGGTTGCTTTCACTGTCGGAAACGCAATCACCCTTATTCTGATTTTCACAAACCGAGCCTGGATCCCCCGACTCAAGAGCGTCGTGGATGTCGATGAGCGATGGCGTTTGATCGCTTCTTCGCGAGATGGCATCTACTGGTTGCTCGGGTGGTCTCTGTTGGCCATAACCGTCGCCTCGCCGGCGCTCCTGCGGATAGTCGCCCCAGCGGACTACGACCAGCAGTCCCTCTCGATCGTTGTTTTCGTGATCGGATTAGCGGCGCTGCCCGTCGCCGCAACCGGCGCCACGTCCCGAATGTTGATAACCATTCGGTTGTCCCATCCGATTGCGTGGAGTTCAGCCGCCGCGCTGATAGTGAAACTGGTAGTCACGTTCGCGCTGTTAAAATCGCTGGGTCTAACAGGTGCAGCTCTAGGCACTCTCGCCGGCTTGGGCACCCAGGCAGTGTGGTTGAGAATTGCGACAGCTAAACGCCATCCTCCGATCCGATCAGGTCGGCCCGTCCTCCTATTTCTATTTTTGACAAGTATCGCATCCGCCATCTCCACAACCCTGCCGCAGAGCCTGGACTGGAATATTGGCCGCATGTGCTTTGCAGCGCTGTGCGCCGTTCCACTGATACACGCGCTGCGGGCTCTGCAAGCCGGTCGGCAGCCCTTGGGTGGCCGCGCATCCGCTTGACCTCGCGGCGGGTTTGAAGATAGCCAGCGGCCGGGCAAAGGCCCCCCGACAAGTTACAGGCGACAGCGGCCGAAGGTCGCAGAAGAAGGGCGACGATCACGCGGGCACTCACATGGCAGGGAAGAGCGAAGGTCAGCGTCGAGACACTCCCGGAGATGTACTCGGCCACGAGAGCATGGGCATCGGCCAGGAAGTCGGGGCAGATGTCCATCACATTGCACCGGGCGATCGCGTCGTGATTCCCTTCGATATCTCCTGCGGCCACTGCGATCGCGGCCTGATGGCTCAGTGCGAGACCACCTAGGTTCGTGAGCAGGGCAAGGGCGCCACGT
This sequence comes from Actinomycetales bacterium, assembly GCA_038199265.1. Lineage (GTDB taxonomy): Bacteria > Actinomycetota > Actinomycetes > Actinomycetales > Dermatophilaceae > Allobranchiibius. Next base: position 51,200 of record JBBPZD010000113.1, read on the forward strand.
TGTTCGGCTACACCGACATGTACGGCGCAGTGCCGGGTGGTCAGGCCGAGTACCTGCGGGCGTCGTCGACGCCGTCTGTATGGAGGCACGTGGGTCGCTGTTGAGCACCGCAGTCAAGGCCGCCGGACTACTGCCCGATGTGATCGCCGAGCCTCTCACCGACACGATGGGCGTCGACCGTCTCGCAGCGCTGCACACCGCGATCAAGAGCGTGCGTCGCGGTGGCACCGTGTCAGTCAGCGGCGTGTACGGCGGCCAGGTCGACCCCCTTGGACTCACTTCCCTGGCCACCCACCGGCTGCCGTTGGAAGTGGCGCCAGGCGCATACGACAGGTTCCAGAAGAAACAGGACGGCTGTATGAAGGTAGTCCTGAAGCCGTAGGACTGTGGCCCATCGCCTTCAGCGGCGGCCGCGCACCCGTCGCTCGTCCCAGACGGGTTCGTCGGATTCGTAGACGTCCCCATCGGCCCCGAAGACCAGGAACCGGTCGAAGCCCCGGGCGAACCAGCGGTCGTGGGTGACCGCTACGACCGTGCCCTCGAACGCCTCGAGACCCTCTTCGAGCGCCTCAGCGGAGTGCAGATCGAGGTTGTCGGTCGGTTCGTCCAGCAGCAGTAGCGTCGCCCCGGACAGTTCCAGCAACAAGATCTGGAAGCGCGCCTGCTGGCCTCCGGACAGCGAGCCGAACGTCTGCTCCGCAGCATGGGCCAGCCCATACCGGTCCAGGGCTTTGGAGGCCTGCTCTCGCGCCTTTCCCTCGCGATGCTCGTCACCGCGATGCAAGATCTCCAGCAGTGTCCGACTCATCAAGGCTGGATGTTGGTGGGTCTGGGCAAACCAACCCGGGCGCACCCGCGAACCCAACCGCACGACACCTCGGTGCACCACGCGCGCGGGTTGCACGTCCCCCACCGGCTGATGCTCGACATCCGGGTCGCTGCCGCCGGCCGCGAGGAGCCGCAGGAAGTGGGATTTGCCGGAGCCGTTCGATCCGAGCACAGCGACCCGTTCGCCGAACCAGAGCTCGGTGGTGATCGGCCGCATCAGCGTCTGCGCGCTGCCCCCCTCCCCTGCTGCCAGCTCCACTGCTTCGCAGATCACCGCGCGCTTGGCGGTTCGTCCGCCTCGCAACCGCATGGTCACCTTCTGCTCAGTCGGGGTGACTTCGGGAGGACCGGCATCTTCGAACCTGCGCAGCCGGGTCTGCGCTGCCTGGTAGCGAGCGGCCATGTCGGAGTTGTAGACGGCCTTCTGCTTGTACATCTGCACCAGTGCCTTGAGCTTCGCCAGCTCTTCGTCCCACCGCTTACGCAACTCCTCGAGGCGGCTGTTTCGATCCTCCCGGGCTTGGGCATAGGTGGAGAACCGCCCGGGGTGCATCCAGGCGATCGACCCGGCGGCCGTCGGCTCCAAGGTGGCGACTCTCGTTGCGACCTGGTTCAGCAACTCCCTGTCGTGGCTGACGAAGAGCACCGTTTTGGGTGACTCGTTCAGTGCCTTCTCCAGCCAGCGTTTGGTGGGGACGTCGAGGTAATTGTCGGGCTCGTCGAGCAGCAGCACTTCTTCCGGACCACGCAGCAACGCTTCGAGAACGACCCGTTTCTGTTCGCCTCCCGAGAGTGTGGCGACATCGCGCCACTGAACCTTGTCGAATGAGGTACCGATGGCGGCAACAGTGCATTTGTCCCAGAGCGTCTCGGCCTCGTAACCGCCTACCTCGCCCCAGTCTGCGAGCGCCTGCGCGTAAGCCATCTGAGTGGGCTCGTCATCGCGCTCCACCATCGCGAGCTCTGCTGCATCGACCGCGCGTGCTGCATTCGCAATCGGTGCGGGTGCGACGCTCACCAAAAGGTCGCGCACAGTGACGCACTCGCCGTCGCGACCCACCTGCCCGATGAACTGGCGCATCACACCGAGCCCACCGCTGCGGGTGATGGCTCCCTCGTCGGCTGTCAGCTCCGCGGAGATGATCCGTAAGAGAGTGGTCTTACCGGTGCCGTTCGGCCCGACCAGCGCCACCTTGGCGCCCTCCCCCACCCGCACGTTGACCCCGTCGAGCAGCGGTCTGCCGTCCGGCAAGGAGTATCCGATCGCATTGACATCGATGTGGCCCACAAGCGGTCATTCTCCCTGAGCCCACACCGAGCGTCACCTGCATTGGATCGCAGTGTCGGTGCCGACCCCTAGCGTCGTGATGCGCGGGGTGGTCTCGCGTCGAGAACGAGAGGCGAACCGATGCCCACACCAGCAATCCACACCGAGGTTGAAGAATTCGCGCTGTTCCTGGGTGATCAACTGGCCGCTCTGCGTGCCTCGGCGCACGGGTTGACCGATGAGCAGGCCCGAGCAACCCCGTGTCGCAGCGGATTGTCGATCGGCGGGTTGATCGAACACGCCCTTTATGTCATGGGTGAACGTTTGCGCGGCCTGGCCGAGGGGAGTCGCGTGCGGGAGTTCACGCCGGCGGCTTTTGGGCAGTTCGCGGCAAGCTTCGCACTCACCGGGGACGAGCCGCTGACTCTCGCGCTCGAGCGTTTCGACCAGACCGCCGAGGAGTACCTGCGCAGTGTTCGCGCGTCCGACCCGAACGCGCACACGCTCGAGCCACCGGCCCCCTGGGACGGTGTGCTGACCGCAACTGCCACGACCGAGCGCTTCTACCTCATGCACCACGTCGAGGAACTGGCTCGGCACGCAGGACATGCAGACATCATCCGGGAGCAGCTCGACGGGGCCGATGCGGCCTCGCTCAGGGCCGCAATCGAAGGTCTCCCGGCAAACGACTTCGTCCAACCTTGGTCACCGGGCACCTGAGAAGTTCTCCTAGGCTGGGCAGCTGAATCAGTGTTTTCGACGGAGGAGACAACGCATGCCGGCCCCCGGCACCCTTGAAGGCGAGGCCGATCCCGACCACGGCCGCCGACCTGACCACGAAATCGACTTCTGCCGCAAGTTCCTCCTGGAGTTGGGTGCTGACCTCCTGAGTGGCGGGCTGTCTGTGCACGACGTCGAGGAGATGCTGCGAGGGGTGGGAGCGGCCCTCGGCGCGCACGACGTCGTGGTCGCAGGCACCCCCACAGGGTTGTTCGTGGCGATGGGCGCCGACGATTCGACCGGATTTCGCCCTGTCGGCGCCGGTCAGCGGTTCGAGCAAACGGCGGATACGTTAGAGGTGATGCATGCCGTCCGCCGCAATGAACTGGGCTGTCCGGACGCGCTCGCCCAGCTGCAGGTGATCCGTTCTCGCCCGGCTCCGTGGCCCGCGTGGGTTGCCGATCTCGGCGCCCTGCCCGTCGGCGTCGGGCTGTGCCTGTTCTTGCAACCGGCGCTGGCGAACGTACTCATCGCAGCGGTCGCTTCGCTACTGATCGCCGGCACGACCGCAGCGGCACGACGCTGGCCCTCCATGCGCCCACTGGTGCCCGTGGCTGCAGCTTTCAGTGTGTCCGTGGTGGTCCTGCTCGCTACTGAAGCCGGCTGGATGCAGGGCCCGTTGCGGACGATCGTCGCGGTGCTGGCCGTCCTCCTTCCAGGTACTCTGCTGGTCACCGGCCTCTCGGAGATTGCCGCAGGTGCCCTCCAAGCAGGCACTGCTCGCCTGACAGCAGGGGCAGCTCAATTGGTGCTGTTCCTCACCGGCGTCCTAGCGGCAGTAGCGGTGACCGATGCGCCCATGTCCGTGCTCAACAACACCGCAGTAGCTCGCCAGGGTGGGTGGGCGATAGTCATCGGACTCGTCATCGCGGTAGCGGGTCTCAACATGAACTTGTACGTGCCGCTGCACGCCGTCGTGTCCATCACCGCCGTCGTGGCCATCACCGCAGCGACCCAACTCGGTGTCCAACACTTCTACGGACCAGGATTCGGGGGCCTCGCCGGCGCGGTCGCGGCCGCGGGCGCCGCTGCGCTCGCGCACCGGTTGCCGGGCGGTCCATCCTGGCAGGTTGCATACCTTCCGGCGTTCTGGGTACTCGTTCCCGGCAGCTTCGGCCTGCTGAACACAGCCGGGATCGGGTCGGGCAGTGGGGCGCCTGCGATCCTGACGGCCGTGTTCGCAGTGGTGGGGGTGTCGGTCGGAACGTTGATCGGCGCGCCGTTCAGCAGGCTGGGTCTGCGCGCGGACTAACCAGCCTCAGATGCCGACGTACCAGGCAGTTCTCGTGTTGTTCGCGCCTGCGCCGCCCGAGCCGCGAGCCGGTCGTCCGCCGGATAGCTGATCTCCTCCAGGCAGAGGCCGTGCGGGGCCATCACTTTGACCGCCGGATGGCGTCGTCGACCGCTCATCACGTGCGCCGGCCACTGCGGTTGCCGGGTTCCGTCGCCGACGGGCAGCACCACCCCGACCAGCGAACGCACCATGGAGTGGCAGAACGCGTCGGCGATGACGGTCGCTACGAGTGTGCCGTTCGCGATCCGCTCCCACCGGTACTCCAACAACGTCCGAACCGTCGTCGCACCCTCTCGCCGCTTGCAGAACGAAGCGAAGTCATTGAGACCCATCAGCTGCGCAGCTGCCTCATTCAACAGTGCCAGGTCCAGCGACTGCTTGACGAATACCGTGTCGTGCCGGCGCAGCGGATCCCTCGTGCTCGGGTCATCGCAGATTCGATAGCTGTACCGGCGGCTCAATGCCGAAAATCTGGCGTCGAACCCTGGCGCAGCCTCACGCACCCGGTGCACGACGATGTCCGCCGGCAGCACCCCGTTCAATCGGCGGGCGGCGGCCTCGGCAGGTTCCCGACCCGACCGGGCGGGCAACGTTTCGTAGGCCCGCGGATCGACATCGAGGTGGCAGACCGCACCCCTTGCGTGCACCCCGGCGTCTGTCCTGCCGGCGATCGTCAACCGCGGTACCTGTGAGCGCAAGATCGTCCCGCAGGCCTCGCTCAGAGTCTGCTCCACGGATCGCAGACCAGGTTGCATCGCCCACCCGATGAACTCGCGACCGTCATAGCCGAAATCGATCCGTAGCCGCACCAGCGAAGGGTAGCGAAGGCGCGTCCAAGACTTGAAAACAACGCGGTAGGACCTCCACGTTCTCAGCAAATGTGCCAGCCACCAGTGGAGGGGCGACGGATCATGAGCAAGACCACTGCGCCGTCCTGACTGTCTTGACCTCAGCTGTGCGGTGTCTGGTACACCACTCTCATCAGCGTCTCGCCGGCGCACAGCAGCCGGCGGTACCGCGAGCGGACTGCTGCGTACAGCTCCACCCCACCCGGGTCGGGCGTGAACCGGGCGCCGGTCGTCACCATCGCGGCTACGGCCTCGTCCCAGCCGGGGTGGATTCCGGCGCCAACGGCGGCGCAGACTGCCGCGCCCAGACCGGCGGCGTCATCCATGCCGGTGCGTGTCGTGGGCCGGCCGAGTACATCGGCCAGGATCCGCATCATCAGATCCGATTTCGCACCTCCGCCGCTGACGATCAGCGTTGCGCGGCCTCGCCCGAGCACAACCTCCATGGCCTCGATGTGCTCCGCCATGGTGAGGGCGATGCCCTCCAGCACACATCGGTACAGAGCTCCGCGCCCCTGGGTGCCGTCGAAACCGATGAAGGCGCCACGCCGGTGCGGCTGCCCCGTGGGTGGCAACCAGTCCAGCAGTGCCGACAGCCCGTTGCACCCCGCCGGTTCGAGGCGTGCCTCCGCCTCCAGCATGAGCTCTGCAACCACGGCATCCCCGGCGACGTTCCCGGAGCGACCTGGGGGCTCCAACAGATCCCGGATCCAGGACACCGTCCACATCCCGCGTCTGATGCCGTCGCTTTCCACCAGATACTCGCCGGGTGTCGCAGCGAAGTTGACCCAGTACTTCCCGGTGTCCCACCGCGGCTGTTCGCTCACCGCCATGGCGGCGATGTAGGTGCCTAGCGAGAGGAGGACACCGTCGGCCGGCGATCGCAGCCCGGCACCGAGCGCCTCGACCGCCTTGTCGTTAGCCGTGGCGTAGACGGGAGTTGCGCAGGGGATGCCGGTCGCCTCGGCAGCCGACGCCGTCACGTGGCCGAGCATCTCCCCCGGCGCCACCACGTCCATCAGCTGGTCCCGGCGCATCCCCGTTCGTTCGTAGTGCGTCGGATCGCCTGACCATTGTGCGGTCGACTGGTCTATCGGCCAGACCCCCTGATAGTTGGCTGCCGCATCCCGGAACTCACCGGTCAATCGATGCCCGATGTAGCCCGACGATGTCGTGATGTACGCGGCCGGCTCGGCGCCCACCGGGTCGTAAGAGCGCGATACCCGTTCGTCCATCCAGCTGAGGACCGGTTCGAGCAACGTCCCGTCTGCGTCCAACATCGCTCGGCAGTACCGGATGGTGCACAGGCCGACTGCTTCGATGTCTTCGGGTCGGCCCCCGAAGGCTTCGACAGCGGCGCTGCAGGCAGCCCGGACCGAATCCCACAGGTCATCATCGGGATGAACGACCTGGCCTGGTGCAGGGAACGTCGAGGGGCGCAACGGCTGGCGACCTGATGCGTGCACCCTGCCGTACTGGTCGATCACCGAGACCTTGGTGCTCTGCGACCCGTTGTCGATGCTGAGCACGAACCGCAGCCCGGGCCTGGCCACCTGCGGATTCATGCCTGCGAGCGCGGCACCGGATCGGTGAACTCTTCCACGGGATAGATCGTGGCGGCGTTCATGATGCACAGCGGATCGAACTGCTTCTTCAGCCCTTCCAGCAAGAAGTAGGCACTGCCGTGTTCCTGCTGCACCCACGGCACGCGGTATTTTCCGATTCCGTGGTGGTGCACCATCGATCCATTGAATCGCAACGCTTCTTCGACGATGATCGCGTTCAGGGGCTTGTGGTATTCCTCGATCTCTTCGCGCGGCTCGCAGCGGATGTCGTAGTCGTAGACGAAGTACAGGTTGGTACCGGTCTGGTAACTGTGCGACGAGTGCCCGCCCAGCAGGCTCAGGTCCGCCGCATGCGGGAACTCGGCAGCGATACGGTCCAGCACCGCGTCGTACAGAGGCCCGGCCTGCGACCAGTCGACCGATACCTCGGTGGTGTAACCCAGGTGCTTCTCCTGCAGCATGGTCTGCTTCTCGGCCTCGATCTTGTCGGCACCCCAGTTCAACCCCTCGAACCATTCCTGGATCAGCGCAGGGTCGACTGGCGTTGCACCCGGCATCGCCGCGAACTGCTCCTCGATGGCCTGCCCTGTCGCCGCGACGATCGGCGCCGGGCCCTCGGCCACCAACGCGACGACACACTTGCCGTCGGCGAAGTGCGAGAAATGCTGGCCCGCATCGCCGGCGGAGTACGCACGGCACACCGACGGACGGTACCCGGCTGTCACCAACTCGCGCAGCGAGTCGATCGCGGCCGCGAAGTCGTCCATCAGATATCCGAAGTAGCGGTTGTTGTCGGGGTAGTGCCGGAACACCGCGACGGTTACCTCGGTGATGTAGCACAACGCGCCCTCGTTGCCGATGACGACGTGGCGGATATCGGGCCCGGCCGCGCGCCGCGGCACGTTCTTGATGCGCGCGACCTGTCCGCCGGGGAAGACGGCTTCCAGCCCGATGACCATGTCCTCGATACCGCCGTAGAGGGTAGAGAACTGGCCGATCGACCTGGTGGCCACGAGTCCGCCCATCTGAGCCAGCGGCTTGGACTGCGGGGAGTGCCCGGTCGTCAAACCCTGCTCCCGGAGCAGGTCCTCCAGCACCTGTAACGGCACACCGCACTGCGCAGTGACCCGCATGTTGACCGGGTCGATGTCCAGAATTGCGTTCATCGCCGAACCGTCGATCACGACGGTGTCCTCGACCGCAGTCTCCAGGCCCCCCTCGGTACCCGTGCCGCCGGTGCGCGGGACCACGTTGACCCGGTACTCCTGTGCGAAGCGCAGTAGCGCAGCCACCTGTTCCGTGCTGGTCGGACGCACGAGCGCAGCAGGCTGCGGCCCGTCGTAGATGCCGTGGACGGCGGCGTACTTCTTGAATCTGTCCACGCTCACCTCCTGCAGCTGGCGTTCGTCGGTCACAACTGCGGACGAACCGAGCAGAGCGACGAGATGGCCGACGACTGCCGAACGGGAAAGGGTGGAACGGGAAGCAACCATGGGACTTTCTTCTATGGGTATCGATGAACAGGTGTGATTCAGCGGACCAGGTATCCGCCGTCGACGGCGAGCAGGTGTCCGTTGACGTAGTCCGAGGCCCGGCTGGCCAGGAAAACGATCGCGCCCATCAGATCAGCCGGGTCTCCCCACCGCCCAGCGGGGATGTGCTGGGTGATCCGCTCGGCTCGCTCTGCCCGCGCAGCAGCGGCAACGGCCGTCGCGAAGTAACCGGGCGCGATGGCGTTGACCTGCACGTTGTACTGCCCCAGTTCGTCGCAGTACGCCTTGGTGAAGCCCGCGATCCCGGCTTTGGAGGCCGCGTAGGCCGGCGAGCCCCGACCGCCGAGGAAAGTGAACAACGAGGCGATGTTGATGATTTTTCCGTGACCCTGATCGCGCATCACCAGCCCTGCCTCGCGGGCCATGTCGAAGGCGGCCGTCAAGTTGATCGCGAGCATCGGGTCCCACTGATCGCGGGTGAAATCCTCCACGTTCGCGATCAGGCAGATGCCGGCACAGTTGACCAGGATGTCAACCGACCCCAACCGGTCGATGCACTCGCGCACCACCTCGCGCGCAACCTCGGCTCGGGTGATGTCGGCCTGCACGAACTCCAAGCGTCGACCCGCTCCCTCCACAAGGGAACGGGTCGTTCCGTCGTCGTCGGTGAGACCGACGACCAGGACGTCGGCGCCAGCCTTCGCGAGCGCCACCGAGAACGCCTGCCCTAGGCCGGAATTCCCGCCGGTCACGATGGCGTTTCGCCCCTCGAGTGAGAAGAACTCCAGCCCGAACTCCTCCATCCTCACGCAGTCATCCTCTCCTGCACTCCATTTCAGCCGTCAGGCGACGATGATGGCGTCGTCAGCACTGAGGGCGTTCGAGCCGTCCAATGCAGGGGGCGTTGCAGGTTCAACCGTCGCACCGACCAGGCGTAGGTCCTGGCCGATCAGGTCCTCGTAGAGTTTGAACGGGCTCATCTCGCCCGCCCGGTCCCCGTAGGTCGCGCGTGCGCGCCGATACACCTGCTCCACCAGCGCCGACACCTCGGCAGAGACTCCCACCGAGCGAGCCAGGTCGATCGACAGCCCGAGATCTTTACAGGCCAACGCCACTGCGAACCCTTCGTCGTAGTCTCCCGAGTCGAGGATGGACCGCACATCGTGCTGCACGAAGTTGCTGTTCGCCGGGCTGGCGATCAGTGCATTACGCAATACGCCGAGGTCGACCCCCGCCCTTACGCCGATCGCCATTACCTCAGCTGTTGCCACCAGGTGAGAGAACCAGAGCTGGTTCAGCATCAGCTTCACCGCGTAACCAGTTCCGTTGCCCCCGACGTGCTGGATCCGCTCCGGGTCGCCCATCGCCTCGAAGACCGGCAGCAGTCGGGCGAAATCGCTCGCCTCAGCGCCCACGAAGATCTGCAGCGTGCCATTGGCAGCGCCGATACTCATCCCCGACACGGGAGCGTCGACGCAGTGCAGGCCACGGTGCTGGTGCAGGTCACGCACCTGATCGGTCACATCGGGCACCGAAGTCGACATGTCAACCCAGGTGCCCCCGTTGGGAATGCCCTCCAGCACCCCACCGCGTCCGAGGATCACCTGCGAAACATGGCGCGGGGTGGGCAGCATAGTGATCACGACATCACTGTGGGCAGCAACCACGGCGGGCGAGTCACACCAGATTGCGCCACCGGGCAGCAGGTGTCGTGCGGCCTCGGTATTGATGTCGTTCACCATCAGCGGGTAGCCATGATTCTGCAGGTTTGCGGTCATGCCCGAACCCATGTTGCCCAGCCCGATGAATCCGATCGTGGGCATTGTCGCGCTGGCCACGTCAGCGCTCCTCAGCAGCTGTGGCAGTCGGGGTGTAGAAGGGATTGGAGAGATGGTCGCGTGCAGCCAGGACGTCCTGGATGGACGGCAGCTTGGAGGCTCCATTACGCAGCGCCTCGCGTGTCGCATGGCGGTTGTTGCAAAAGACCGAGTCCGCATCGTCGGCGGCAGGGTTGACCCACACGGCCACGATCAACGCGAGTGCGTCGACCTGTTCGGCATCGATGATGCCCTCGGCGACAGCATCCGCTACCCCGCCTGCGACACCGGCCTGTGCCGGACCCCAGATGAGCCGCCCGTGCTCGTCGCTCGCCGGGGCGGCCTTGGTCACGAACAAGGTCATCGGCTTCACCGGCAGCGAAGGCCGCATGACAGCCACGAACGGGACATGTCCCGGGCTCGGCGAGGCCAACGCTGCGGCCCATGCCGCACCAGCCGGACCCTCGCGGTCACCGAGAACGGTGTTGATGTGGGCGGCGTTGGGGCCGTCTCCGGTGAAACACTCCCCGATCTGAGTCGGTGAGAGGTCGGTAGTACTCACGGGTGTCTGACTTTCTGTGGCAGGACGAGCGGAAATCCCCTGACCTCCTTACTGCAGCACGGTTGGTGCAATCCGCGCATGTACTGTTCCCACTATGGCAACAGTCGATCGCCCACAGTCGCCGAGAGGGCGCCGAAACTCCAGCGGACTAGCCCGCGATCTAGATATCTTGAACTACCTCACCGACAGCTCCACCCCGCCGCAGGGATACGGCGTCGTCGCAGTGGCCCGCGGCATCGGTCGCGACAAGGCCGCCGTATCTCGGGCGATGGCGACCCTCGCTGACGCCGGCGTGTTGTCCCGCGACGCCGAGACCGGCCGCTACTGCGTGGGAAACCGGATCTTCGCGATGGCGGCTCGCTCCTCGGACGCCACGTTGAGCAGACTGGCTCGCCCCTACCTACGACGAGTCGCCGCCCATAGCCGCGAAACAGCTCACCTGTGTGTACTGCGAGGCGGGATCGTGCTGACCACGATCACGGAGATGGGCCCGCACGAGATGCACACCGCCCGATGGGAGGGATACAGCACCAATCCGCTGCGGACACCGTCCGGGCGGGTCCTGATCAGCGACTGGCCGAAGTGGGAGTTAAAGCAGTTGTGGTCCGAACACGCTGCACGGGCAGCAGACGCGGCACCGGACGTAGCGTCCCTGACGCCGGTCACCTACGAGTTCGGAACCCTGCTGGATCAGATCGAGCAGATTCGACGGCGCGGATTCGCTGTCTCCGACGAGGAATTCGAGACCGGGGTGGTGGCCGCCTCGGCCCCTGTACGCGACCACCTCGATCGTGTCATCGCCGCCATCAACGTCAGCGCCCCCAAGGGCCGGATCGCCTTGAACCTGGACCGCCTCGGCATCTATGTGGCGCACATCGCAGGCCAGTGTTCTACCTTCCTCGGAGCGGCAGGACAACCCGAATACCGAAGGTCCCCGCATGCCGTGTACGGCATGCGGGGACCTCGCTGACGACTCAGGATCGGGACGGATCAGCCGTCGGTTGCCATCTCCGCGTCGGATTCGGCCTCAGCATCTGCTGCGGTCGCCCCTGCCGCAGCGACCTGCGCGTCTTTCCCGCCGGCATCGACCGTGCCTGCGGGTGCATCGAGCGGGTGCCCGTGCTCGCCTAAGCCCTGTTCAGTGCTGTTCTCTGCGGCTTCGCCACTCATGAAGGTCTCCTACGGTTGGGTTAAATCATCGACCCAACCTTCGCACAGCCCACCCTTCGGCGCCCGAGGCTCCCGAGCAAAAGAAAGGCCCGCCCCGACGTGATGTCAGAGCGGGCCTTCGAACTGGGAAGCGAAGATCAGGCGTCAGTACCCTGATCGGCCGCTTCGGACACTTCCTCAGGCGATCCGGACTGAGCATCCTCGCCACCGGCAGGAGTGAAGCCCGCCGCAGCAGCCGCTTCAGACGTGGTGAACCACACCTCGGCGACGGTGCTGTCATACCAGCGCGAACCCTCGACGTGGTACTTCATCGAGTCCTCGTTGCCCTTGACCGTGAACTTCTCGGCGTCGGGTGACGCTCCGCCGTCCAACGGTTCAGCGGACTCCTCGCCGTACTTACCAGCGGTTGCATCGGTGCTTTCAGCGGCTGCCGCATCCTGCTCCGCGGCGTCCTCAGCGGCTGCGTCAGAGGCCGAACGACGCGTTGCGCCTTCTGCCTCGGCGACGACGGCGCGTTTCGGCTTGGCCACGACGGACTCGCGGACTAGCTCGATCACGGCCATGGGGGCGTTGTCGCCCTTGCGCGGCGCAATCTTGGTGATCCGGGTGTAACCACCCGGACGCTCGGCCATGTCGGGCGCGATCTCGGTGAAGAGACGGTGTACGACGCTCTTGTCGTGCACCGTGGTCATCACGCGCCGACGAGCGTGCAGGTCACCGCGCTTGGCGAAGGTGACCAGACGTTCTGCGACGGGGCGCAGACGGCGGGCCTTCGCCTCGGTGGTGGTGATGCGGTCGTGCTCGAAGAGCGCCGTGGCCAGGTTGGCCAGCATCAGCCGCTGGTGCGCAGGACTGCCGCCGAGGCGGGCGCCCTTGGTGGGGGTAGGCATTGAATCTCCTTGGGGTACGAATCCGTCGCGGTGGCGGCAGATTCAGCGGCTCAGTACTGCTCGTCCTCAGCAAAGCCGCCGTCTTCGTCGGCCGCCTCGTCTTCGTCATAGCGGTCAGCGATGGCGCTCGCGTCGAACCCGGGAGGGCTGTCCTTGAGCTGCAGGCCCATCTCGACCAGCTTCTCCTTGACCTCGTCGATCGACTTCGCGCCGAAGTTGCGGATGTCGAGCAGGTCCTGCTCC
>JBBPZD010000114.1:0-4636 GCA_038199265.1 Actinomycetales bacterium
ATGGCTGCCACCCTGGCGCAGCTGGAGGCCTTCGGTGAGCTGGACAAGGTCGCTGGCCGGCTCACCCCGGCGGTGCGCGGCCAGCTGGTGACGATGAGTCCGGCCACCATCGACCGAATGCTCAAACCCACCAGGGATGCCCGTGACCCGGCGGCGAAGGCTGCGACCCGCCCCGGAGCCACGTTGCGTTCCTCGATCGGGGTGCGCCAGTCGATGGACAAGATGGAGCGAGCGCCAGGGTTCTTCGAGATCGACCTGGTCGCGCACTGTGGACACACCCTCAAGGGCGAGTTCGCGTGGACCCTGACCGCGACGGACGTGTACCTGGGCTGGACCGAGAACGTCGCGGTCCGCAACCGAGCTCACACCAAGGTGGTCGCGGCCATCGAGGAGGTCGCCGACCGGTTGCCGTACCCGATGCTCGGCCTGGACTGCGACAACGGCGGCGAGTTCATCAACCACGCCCTGATCAGCTGGTGCGCCCAGCGGACGATCTTCATGACCCGCGCGAGGGCGCACACCTCCAACGACAACGCCCACGTCGAGCAGAAGAACGGCGACATCGTGCGCAAGTCCGCCTTCCGCTACCGCTACGACACGTCCGAGGAACTCGCCCTGCTGAGCGAACTCTGGGGCTACGTGAATCTGCGCAAGAACTTCTTCCTGCCCACGAAGAAGGCCAATGGGTGGCGCACCACCAAGGCTGGCCGCAACACCCGCACCTACGACGGCCCCAAGACCCCCTACCAGCGGCTCATCGACGAGCCCGGCTTCCTCGACACCGCAGCCGCATCCCGGCTCAAGGCTGTGTACGAGCAGACGAACCCGGCCGATCTGACCCGGAACATCAACCGCATCCAGCAGGCCCTGATCGCCTCAGCCAAGGACAAGACCCTCGCCCCCAGAGACCAAGTTTCGTGAGCAAACTACGTGAGGCACGCACACCCCGTTTCGCGAGCACATTGACATGAGGCACCACGCCGCGGTGGGCACGACCATTCACTCATCTGCCGCGAACGTCACGTCCGATCCTGTCGCTGCGGTGTTCTGTGCGACTTTGTTGGCGTACCGCTGGCGGGCGGCCTCTCCGCTGGTTCCTACAAGGGCTCCGATCGCTGACCAGGAAAGGTGAGCGGCACGGGCCTGTTCCACCGCGGCAAGGAGGTGACGCTCGGCATCAGACCGCTCCAGCACCGCGGTGCGTAGCGCCGTGACTGCGGACGGGTCGAGCTCGTCGCTGGGGTCCGGTTCGTAGTCTTCAAACCGGGCAGCAAGCTCGTCGGCGTGCTGCAGAATCTCCTCAACGCTTCGTGGCATCACAGTTCACCTCAAGAACTCCTCCCGGGCCGGCATCGCATGAACGGTGACGGCTGCGCTCTGACCTTCGACGTACCCGACCTCAAGAATGATGGCCGCCGCGTTGGCGCCGACCATCATGGTGAACCCGTCCCCGAGATCCCACACCCGGATGGGGTCGCGGTAGGCGTGCAGGATCTCGTCTTCGCGCAGCCCGTGCTTGAACGCGGCTCTGGCGATGATCGGCTCACCTACATCACCAAGTTAACTTGCGATTTGGCTCCCCGTCAACGTCCGATCTTGCCGCAGATAGCGTGTGGCGCGGCCATCCCATGCCGCATCGCGCGGGAGGCCTGACCGTGCCGCACCTTGCGCAATACGGGGCCATGCGCCGCTCGGGCCAGAATATTGGCGGGATCCTCATCGCCACACCTACAAGGCCCGTCGATGCGACAGCTTGTTCAGGTCGCGCACGCAGAAACCTTGGTGTTCCCATTCCTCGTTGAGCACAGTGCCGAGGCATTGCTGCACCCGTCGGCCCTTGGCGTACGGGGGCCATCTGTCGTCGTCCGGCACCGGCGCGGTCTTTGCGAGCTGCTCAGGTGTGGCCACGGCCAGCCACGCCGCGATCTCCGATGCCTGCCGGTCGCGCACGGTGAGCACCTCGTCGAGGCCCGGCCGGGCGGACCGGTCGAGCCCCAGCTCCTCCTGATCCGGCACGAACGGAGATGCCAGTCCCATTGCCGTGAACGGCTCGGTCAGGCCGAGTACGCAGCGCCGGAACCACGAGTCGTGCACGAAGACGAGGTGACGCAGGGTCTCGACCATCGACCACTCGCCGTCGACGCCGTGATGCTCGCTGCCCTCGGGCATGGACCGGGCGCGCGCGGTAGTCGTGGCCCAGGCCTGCCGCAGCTGTCGCCAAGCCTCGCGCAAGTCGGCTGGCTCATCGGAACGGATCAGCAGCCGCACGGGGTGGCGGCGGTCGAGCTCCGCCTCAACGTACGACATCACCTCCACGCCATTGACCACAAGGTTGGTGACCAGACCATCGATCTCAACGTCCTGCATGACCACGCCGACCAGACGCGCCCTACTCAGGTTGCACTCGCGGAACTCCGCGTCGGTGAGGTCTTCGTCGTCGAAGCGTCGCATGCGGACAGATTAAGCCGCACCGCAGGCACACCGATGAGAAGGGTCATCGCCGGCGGCGCAGCCCACGAACCATCCCACAAGCACGCCGGGGAACGCGATCTCACACGCTCGCATATGCCGCGTTGCGATCAAGTGACGTCTCGCGCGGTTTGCACGATGTCGTCGCACACAGCGGTCAAGCGCTCCCGCAGTACCTGGCTGCGTTCGGCAAACGCACGCTGCTCAGAGACGTAGGCAGCCTTGCCACCTGGGGTTTCGATGGGCACCGGCTCGTACCCCAGTTCGCGCAGGTCGTATGGAGAAGCCCGCATGTCGAGCGACCGGATGTCGCGAGCGAGCTCGAAGCAGTCCATGACGAGCTCGCTCGAGACGGCAGGGACGAGCTTGTGGGCCCACTTGTAGAGGTCCATGCCGGCATGGAGGCAGCCGGGCTGCTCGAGTGCCGGCTGGTCGGCCCGCGTGGGCTGCAGCAGGTTGAGAGGGACTGCGTCGGCGGTGAAGAAGCGATGGGCGTCGAAGTGTGAGCACGCGATCTGGTGGCTCTCGACGACGGCGTCCGTGCCGGCGGCGCCGAGTCTGAGCGGCCAGTCGGCGTGCCGCACGTCAGAGGGGTCGAGGTGATAGACCATGGCCCACTCGTGCAGCCCGAAGCACCCGAAGCGTCCCGGGCGTGACGCGGTCCGGGCGAGGAGGTCTGCGACGAAGCGGACCGTGTCGCCGCGTGCCTCGAGGAACGCCTCGACGTCGACGGACACGACGTCGTCCTGAACTGCGTAGTGACGCCAGTCCTGTTGCGCCGCAGCCGATCCCGGCTGAAGCCCGACACCCGCCCCCGGGTGCCACCGCCGCAGCTGCGAGGGCTTGAAGGAGTAGTAGGTGAAGAGGAAGTCCTCGACCGGATGGCGGCGTCCACCGCCCCGCCGGGCGAGATAGCCAGCCGTCGCGGCGTCAACCCGGGCCTCGTGGGCCGCCTTACGCTCGCGCCACGACCGCTCCGACAGGACCTCCACTCCACGAGGGTAGGCGACGGCGACCCCCGGTTGACCCTCGCGACGTGCCCTTGCCGTGGCGGTCACCCTGAGGACGATCGGAGGATGAGGACCTACTCCGCCGAGGTGAGCTGGGACGGCGCGCCGGTCAGCGGAGTCACCGCCATCACCCCGCTGCGCAGCACCACCGAGATCATCACGATCCACGACGGCGGCACCGGCGCGACGTTCCACGTTCCGGGGCGGTCCGACACCGCTGCCATCACGTTGTCACGAGGGGTCAGCGACGACCTTGCTTTGGACTTGTGGGCGCGAGGGCCCCTGCTGAGCAAGGAGATCGAGCTGACCCTCGTCGACACCTCGGACGGTGTCAGCGTGACGTAACGGGTCGGCGGCTGCTGGGTGACGTCGTATGCCGTCGCCCCCGACCTCGACACCGGCGCGGTCGTCGAGTCCCTCACGCTCAGCACCGGGCGCTGGCAGCGTCTCACCCCACCGCTCGTCGATCTCGCCGAGTACTCGCCGCCGAGCGGTCCGGTCCCGTGCGCCGGATCGACGTCGCCGAACACCTCTCGAGGTTCGCCAGCGAAGCGTCGGAGAGGCTCGACGAGATCCTTGCGGAGGCCGAGACGACTGGCGCAGTGCTCATGCTCGACGAGGCCGACGCCCTCTTCAGTCGGCGCACCGACGTGCGCGCCAGCGACGACCGCTACGCCGACGTCATGGTCGACGACCTGCTCGGGCGGCTCTGCTCGTATCGCGGTCAGGTGCTCACCGAGCCACCCGAGCCACCCGGGCAACGCGGGCGGCAGCCGTGAGCCTCGGGCGGCGAGCGTCGTAGGGTGGGTCCGTGCGTATCGCGAGGTTCACGACCGGGGAAGACCCGGCATACGGCATCGTCCAGGGCGACCCCGGCAACGAGGTGATCACGCCGCTGTCCGGCGATCCGCTCTACGTCGGGCTCAAGCCCAGCGGCGCCGACCCGGTGCTGCTCGCCGACGCGCGTCTGCTCGCACCCGTCATCCCGCGCTCCAAGGTCGTGGCTATCGGCAAGAACTACGCCGACCACGCCCGCGAGATGGGTGGCGAGGCGCCGAAGGAACCCATGATGTTCTTCAAGCCCAACACGGCCGTCGTCGGCCCCTTCGACCCCGTGGTGCTGCCCGCCGGCAGCAGCGAGATCTCGTACGAGGGTG
>JBBPZD010000115.1:0-14318 GCA_038199265.1 Actinomycetales bacterium
CCAGGACCGTGACAGCGGGCCATCCCTGGGCGGTGAGTACGTCGGCGAGGGCCGCGCCGACGACGCCGGCACCGACGATCACGACCTTGGGACCTGTCATGGGTTACTCCTTGAGGTTGCCTGCGCCTGAAGCGCACGTTCGTGTGGGGTTGTGGCGAGCTTGGAAAGCCCTGAGTTGCGCCCTGAGCGGCCAGACCTCGGGCCGAAACACCGAAGACCGTCAAAAGTATGTCAGAACCATTTTCGTTGCACATAGCGCACAGCTGTGCTCCATGAGCAACTGTGGTGCAGCAGGGCGTCCTGGTCAAGCCTTTTGACCAAGAGTCTTTCTGCTGTCATCCTTCGTTGCGTCAAGTACGACGTGTTGTGTAATACGCACCAGAAAGGACCGGTCGTGGAATCGGTAGGCAACTCGGAGTACGTCCTCACGCTCACCTGCACGGACACTCCAGGCATTGTGTACGCCGTCAGCAGCTTTCTCGTTCAGCACTCTGCTGACATCCGGGCCAGCCAGCAGTTCGACGACCGGCACTCCGGGCTGTTCTTCATGCGAGTGCAGTTCACCCTCGTAGCCGCGGATGCGCAGGCCCTGCGCTCGGACTTCCGGCGGATCGCCGCTCCCTTCAAGATGGACTGGAACCTGTTCGACGCCTCGGTACCCACCCGTACCTTGCTGATGGTCAGCCGATTCGGTCACTGCCTGAACGACCTGTTGTTCCGCAACCGCATCGGCGCCCTCAACATCGAGATCCCGGCGATCGTGTCCAACCACCGCGACTTCGAAGACCTCGCCGCGTCCTACAACATCCCGTTCCACTACATCCCGGTCACTCGCGACACCAAGCCGCAGGCCGAGGGGCAGTTGTTGAACCTGGTCAGGGAACTGGACATCGACCTGGTCGTGCTCGCGCGTTACATGCAGGTGCTGTCGGACGAACTGTGCACCGGGCTCCAGGGTCACGCAATCAACATCCACCACTCCTACCTGCCCAGCTTCAAGGGTGCCAAGCCCTACCACCAGGCCTACAACCGCGGCGTGAAACTGATCGGAGCAACTGCGCACTACGTCACACCGGACCTCGACGAGGGGCCGATCATCGAGCAGGACGTCGCGCGCGCCGAGCACTCGCTCGGCCCGGAGGACCTGATTGCTGCCGGCCGGGACGTGGAGACTCAGGTGCTCGCCCGCGCCATCGCCTGGCACAGCGAACACCGGGTGCTGCTGGGTAACAACCGGACCATCGTCTTTCGCTGATCCTGCGAACACGGATCAGTAGACGCGGACTCCACCGCGAATAACTGACGCCACCCTCAGGTCGTGGTCGAGGGCGACCAGATCGGCGCGACAACCCAGCTCCAGGCGGCCGATGTCGGTCCTGCCGAGCGCTTCCGCAGGCGTCAAGGTGACGGCTCGTACCGCGTCGCACATCGGTAGCCCGATCGCCTGGACGGCACGACGAACCGCTCGGTCGAGGGTGAGCGTGGAACCGGCGAGCGGCCCCACTTCTCCATCGGCCCCGACAGTGCGCGCGATCCCCTCCAGGACGCGTACCGGCGCCGGCCCCAGCCGGTACTCACCGTCCGGCGCCCCGGCAGCCGCCATCGCGTCGCTGACGAAGGCGACTCGGCCGCCCGCCAGGTCCATGACGTACCTGACGATCTCATCGTGCAGGTGCGCACCGTCGACGATCAGCTCGACGAAGACGTCCGGGTTCTGCAGCAATGCCAGCACCAGACCGGGCTCGCGATGGTGCAGGGCCCGCTCCGCGTTGAAGAGGTGCGTCGCAATGCTGGCGCCCGCCTCGATGGCGTCTGCCGCCTGCTCGAACGTTGCATGACTGTGGCCTAGCGCCACCTTCACCCCCGCTGCAACCAGGCTCCGCAGGGCGCCCGCACCGCCAATTCGCTCCACCGCGAGAGTCACCATCACCACGGCCCCCGGGGCGATGGACAACAGACGGTTCACGTCCGCAGCGCTCGGATCGCACAACAGTTGCGGATCGTGAGCGCCGGCGTGCAGCCCACTGAGCCACGGCCCTTCGAGATGGATGCCGAGCAGCTCCCCAGTCCGCCACAGCGGAGCCAGCGACGCCACCTGCTCCGCTAACCGGTCCACGGTATCGGTCACCAGACTGGCCATCATCGATGTCGTGCCGTGTTTAAGATGTGTTCGCAATGCCGTGGCGGCCGCATCCGGGCCGTCGGTGAACGCAGCGCCCCCGCCGCCGTGAGCATGCAGGTCGACGAACCCCGGAACGAGGGTCACGTCGCCCAGGTCGACACTCGTGGACGGGTCGTCACCGGAGTGAACGGTGCGGACGGAGACGATCAGACCGTTGTGTGTTTCGATGCGCACCGGCGCGATCTGCCGGTCAGGGGTCACGGCGCGGGCCGCTGTGAACACGGCCATCAGCGCCCGTTCCGGTTCGGCTTCACGCCCTCAGACTGTCACCCGGCTGCCCCGGAGTGGCGAAGTTACCGCGGATGCAGATTCTGCTCGATCTGAGTCGCCACACGTTCCAGACCGGCCAGCTCGACCGAGTCGAAATCCTGGGCCTGCGCGGTCGCTCTCGCCCGGGTGAGTTGATGGGCGATGACCTCGTGATGCGCGGGCTGAGCGCGGTAACTCAGATCGAGAAGAACCTGGAATATCCTGCTCAACACCTGCGGGTCCGTGGCACCGTACCGACGCGGCTGCGAAATGCCGAGCTCCACGTAGTCGGCCAGGTCGGGGCGGTCCAAGGTGACGCAGACCTGACCGTCATCACCCTCGAGTAGCTGGGCACCGAGATCACGGTCGGTGAGGTCGCACAAGAACGCTGAGATGTGCCCCAGCGCGTGCACAGCGGTCGTCGGGTCGTTGACTCCGGGCGAGAGCGCCTTATTGGCAACGTCGACGAGCTGACGGAGGCCGTAACCGACATCTTGAGCCGCTGTGCGTTCGTAACCGGTGTGGATGCAGTCGGCCACCTGCTGGGAGAGCCGTTCCATTGCATCCTCGTGCAATCGTCCGCCCACCGCCGACCACGCCACTCCGAGCGGGGTGCCCTTCACCAGGAAGCTACCCGGATGAACGTTCAGGTAGATCCGCGCCTCCTCGCCCTGTGCGATCTCGACCAGACGACTGCCTTCCATCCAGGTCAGGAACCCATCGCCAGTCGCGAGTAGCGGCAGCGCGTGGGCAGGCGGCTGGGAGTCGACCAGATAGTCCGGCCGCGAACCTCGCTCCGGTAGGACGCTGCGCATCGTGGCCGATGCGTCGTCGTGCACAGTTTTCAGCATGGTCTCGACACGAATCTGCGCAGTCAGGTGCGCGAGGAACAGCACCAGTCCAACCACACTGCCGATCGCGAGGATGAAAGCCAGGGTGACGGAGAACTTGGGGACGAATTCGTTCCCGCCGGAGCTGCCGGCGCTACGGACCGAACGCAGCACAGTGAGCGCGAAGGTGAAGGTGGCGAGGAAGAGCGCCAACGTCCCCTGGACGAACTGATCGCTGGTGAAGGTACGCAACAGTCGCGGGGAAAACTGGCTGCTGGCCAACTGCAGGGTCACGACCGTCAGCGAGAATGTGAGCGAGGTAACGGTGATCAGCGAGGACGAGATCGAGTCCAGCAACGACCGGGCAGCGGCCGCGTCACCACCGAACAGCCAACCACGCGCTCCCTGCGGCAGATTCCCGTCGATCCTGGACTCCGCCACAGGCAGTCCCAACCCGACGAGCAGCGCGACGACGACTGCAATGGTGGGGATGGGCCACAGCTGTGTCTTGAATGCATCGCGTGCATTGGCTGCCCAAGTCTTCATGGTGAGCAGTGTTGCAAACATAGACAGTTCAACGGGCAAAGTCGCGTCTGCGACACGCTGTCCGGCCACCCGGTGTAGGTGCTGGAAGCGCGCGGTTGCACGATGACCCGATGACGTCTGCACCGCTCCCCGGCATCGAGTTGCGCGATCGGCGTGAAGAAGATCTACCGGCGCTCGAGGAGGTGCTCGCGGGTCAACAGCCCACCTCGCGCTACCCGTTCCGTTGGCCTCTGCCGTTTCCGGCCCGCGAATTCATCGTCCGGGACGGCGAACTGACCGCTCGGGTCGCCATCGTCGAGGCGAACGTGGTCGGGCACGTGTCGGTCACGGCGATACAGCAGGACCTTCTCGGCGACCATTGGACACGTGGGACCAGGCAGCTGCCGCGGGATCTCGCCTGCCTGTCAGTGCTGTTCGTCGACCCGGCGGTCCGCGGCAGGGGTGTAGGAGGGGCACTGATGGACGCGGCCGAACAGTGGATCTTCGCAGCGGGTCGGACCGCTGTGCTCGACGTGGTCCAGAAGCACAGCGCCGCCCTCGCGATCTACCGGCACCGCGGCTGGCGTGAGATCGGGCAGGCACGCCCGGACTGGCTCCCCGACGACGAGCCGCCGGTCATCCTGATGGCGAAGGGCCCTGCCTGAGCGGCATGAACCCCCACCAGAGTTGTCCGGTCACGTGTGTCGATCCAGCTAGTGGGCTGCGTCGTACCAGGAGGAACCGACACCGACACTGACATCGAGCGGCACGTCGAGCTCGATCGCGGCGCCCATCTCGCGGCGCACCATTGATTCGACGTCAGCCCGCTCCCCCGGCGCGATCTCGAGCACCAGTTCGTCGTGGACCTGCAGGAGCACCCGCGACTTCGAATCGGCCTGTTGCAATGCGGTGTCGACCCGCAGCATCGCCAGCTTGATGATGTCGGCCGCCGACCCCTGGATGGGCGCGTTCAGCGCCATTCGCTCCGCCATGTCGCGGCGCTGCCGGTTGGTAGAGGTCAGATCGGGCAGGTACCGGCGACGCCCGAGCATCGTCTCGGTGTACCCGGTGAGGCTGGCAGTGGCCACCACCTCGCGCAGGTAGTCGCGCACCCCGCCGAACCTGGCGAAGTACTCCTCCATCAGGCCTTTGGCCTCATCGGTGCCGATCGTCAGCTGCTTGGACAGCCCGAACGCGGACAACCCGTACGCCAAGCCGTAGGACATCGCTTTGACCTTCGAGCGCATCTCGGAGGTGACGTCCTGCGGGTCGACGTGAAAGACCCGTGAGCCGACGAAACGGTGCAGGTCCTCGCCCGTGCGGAACGCCTCGATCAGCCCCCCGTCGCCGGACAGATGCGCCATGATCCGCATCTCGATCTGGCTGTAGTCGGCGGACATGAGAGTTTCGTACCCCTCGCCCACCACGAACACTTCGCGGATTCGGCGACCCGCCTCGGTGCGGATCGGGATGTTCTGCAGGTTCGGGTCAGTTGAGGACAACCGACCGGTGGCAGCAATGGTCTGCTGGTAGGTGGTGTGGATGCGCCCGTCGTCGGCGACGGACTTCATCAGCCCCTCGACTGTGACGCGCAACCGTGAGCTGTCGCGGTGCCGCAGCAAAGCTTCCAGGAACGGGTGTTCGGTCTTGGCGTACAAGTCGCTGAGCGCGTCCGCGTCGGTGGTGTACCCGGTCTTGGTTCGCTTGGTCTTGGGCATGTTGAGCGTCTCGAACAACACGACCTGCAGCTGCTTGGGCGAGCCTAGATTGATCTGCTCACCGCCGATGGCCTCGTAGGCGTCTCCTGCAGCCGCAGAAACCCCGTCGCCGTAGTCGCCTTCGAGTACCTCCATCGCGTCGACGTCGACCCCGATACCGGCTCGTTCCATCGTGGCCAGCACCTCGACCAGCGGTAGTTCGACGTCGCGCAGCAGACCGGTCTCGCCGATCGCCTCCAACTCCAGGTCCAGAGCAACCGACAGATCCAGGACGCCGCGGGCCTGAGCCATTGCTTCATCGCTGCGCTGATCCCCGACACCGAAATCGAGAACACCCTGCGCGACGTTGGCCGGAGTGCCGACCAACTCACGTTTGAGGTGGCGCAGCACCAGGTCGGTCAAGTCGTAGGAGCGCTGGTCGGGGCGCACCAGGTAGGCAGCCAGCGCAGTGTCGCTGACGATGCCCTTGAGCGGCATCCCCCGAGCGGCGAACGCCTGCAATGGACCCTTCGCGTCATGCAGCACCTTCGGGCGGTCGACATCGGCTAACCAGGCTGCGATCGCCGTCTCCCCGTCGGGGTCCAACGTCTCGATGTCGATGTACGCGGCGTCGTTGCGACCCTGCGGTGCGAGCCCGAGGCCCTGCACGTCGCCCGTACCGCGCTTCCACGTCCCCACGACCTGCAGACCGGTCCGCACACCGGGGCCGGCCGCCTCTGCCAACCAGCCGGCGATCTGTGAGCTCTCCAGTGTCACCCCGTCGACGTCGACTCCGGAACCGGGCGCAGCTTCGTCCTGGACGGACTCCAGTGTGGCGAAGAGCCGGTCGCGCAGAACCCGGAACTCCAGGCCGTCGAAAACCGTGTGTACCTCCTCACGGTCCCAGCCCTGCCGCTCCATGCCGGCGACGTCGAGCGGTAGCTCGAGATCGCCGAGCAACTGGTTGAGGTGCCGGTTGCGCAGGACCCCGTCGAGGTGCTCACGGAGCGATTCCCCCGCCTTGCCCTTGATCTCGCCGACGTGGTCGACGACACCGGTCAGATCGCCGTAAAGGTTGATCCACTTCGCAGCCGTCTTCGGGCCGACCCCCGGTACCCCCGGCAGATTGTCGGAGGTCTCACCGACCATCGCGGCCAGATCGCTGTAGCGCTCCGGCGGCACCCCGTACTTCTCCTGCACGGCCGACGGCGTCATACGTGCCAGGTCAGAGACACCCTTGCGCGGGTAGAGCAGCGTGACCCGTTCGTCGATCAGCTGGATGGCGTCGCGATCACCGGAGCAGATCAGCACCTCGTCGAATTCTGCCGCGCGGGCCTGCGCGGTAAGAGTGGCGATGATGTCGTCAGCCTCGAAACCGGGCAATTCGACGTGCGCGATGCGCAGCGCATCCAGCACTTCGCGCACCAGCGAAACCTGTCCTTTGAACTCGTCCGGCGACGCCGAGCGGGTCGCCTTGTAGCCGGCGTACTCCTCAGAGCGGAACGTCTGCCGCGAGACGTCGAAGGCAACACCGACGTGCGTGGGCTCCTCGTCGCGCAGCACGTTGATCAGCATCGAGGTGAAGCCGTAGACGGCATTCGTGGGTTGCCCCGTCGTGGTGGAAAAGTTCTCCACGGGCAGCGCAAAGAACGCTCGGTAGGCGAGGGAATGCCCGTCCAACAACAGAAGTCGTTTCACGCGTGGCAGCCTAAGCCTCATGACCGACACAACACAGGGCGCACTAAACGATGCGGCGATGCTGGCGAAGTTCAACGAGATGAACGCGGGCGGACTCGGGGAGCGAATGGGGATCGAGTTCCTGGAAGCCTCCGCCGAGCGCGTGGTCGCTCGGATGCCTGTGGAGGGCAACACCCAGCCGTATGGCCTGCTGCACGGCGGTGCGAGCGTCGTACTGGCTGAAACCGTCGGATCAGTGGGCGCGGCTCTGCACGCGGGCGAGAAAGGGATCGCGGTCGGGCTGGATATCAACGCCACCCACCACAAAGCCGCTCGTAGCGGGTTCGTGACCGCAACCGCGACCGCGTTGTCGTTGGGGCGCACCCTCGCGTCCTACGACGTAGCGATCCTGGACGACAACGGTGTGCGGGTGTGCACCTCGCGGATCACCTGCATGGTGCGTGCCGCAGCACCAGGCGCGTGACCGCGGCCCAGGAAGGACTACAGGCCGCCGGCCACGTTGACGTCGTCGCGGGATCGAGCGCGCAACGAGCGGCGCATGCGGACAGTTGCAGCGCCCGAGGACTCCGTCGCCCCAGTCAGTCTTCGGCGCAACGACGCTGTCGAAGTCGCCCGCGCCGTTACGACGCTGGTGAATCCGAGTCGGGCGAAGTACCGGTTCACAGCGCGTGACTGAGTGGGTACACAGCACACGAGTTGGGTGTTGCCCTGTTCCTCGGCGGAAGCCGACACCCGCGCCAGCAGGGCGCGAGCGACCCCCGCACCTCGGTACTCGGGACTGACCCACATCTGGTCGATCCACGCCGCCTGCTCGTCTCCGAGCCCGGACAACGGGCTACACGTGACCACAGCAAATCCGGCGTCGACGTCACCGCACGTGGCCATGAAGATCCGTACCTCAGGTCGGGCCAGAGCTGTCTCCATGCGCCCGTCTCGCGCTGCTCGCTCCGCCCACTGCTGGGTCTGCCCGGTCTCGGCCCGCAAGGCCACCCACAGCGGGATGAGGCGCTCTTGCTCATCGCTGGTGACGGTGATGACCTGGACTGAGCTGAGTCGAGCCATAGTGCTGACACCTCACGCGACGATGGACGGAACGAACTGACCTTAGTGGCACCCCCTGCACGGCTGTACAGCAAGCCTCCCTGCCGGCTGAGGTAATCAGGGTCGCGAAGGGACCCTTGTACCGCGTCGGTGGTGCAGGGGTGGCAGTAGGTTGCAAATGGCCGCTTGCCGTTCACGTTGCTGAGTGCCACACCCGTGTTGGCCGGTGAAACCTGCGTTGGCTTTGAAGAAGATTGCCTGCGTGCTGGTCGAAACGCTCGAGTTGAGGACGTCGACCACGCAGGGGGCACCTGCCAGTTCGGCGGCGGCGTTGGTGCCGACCTCGGACTTGCCTTGAGTCAACTCGAACCTACGGGATTGCGCCCTGGAGGGGTCTGAATGACTACTGCGAATGCAGCCGGACGAGACATACGAACACTGAACGGTAATTCAGCTGCTCTTACGACTT
The DNA here is from genome assembly GCA_038199265.1 of Actinomycetales bacterium. Lineage (GTDB taxonomy): Bacteria > Actinomycetota > Actinomycetes > Actinomycetales > Dermatophilaceae > Allobranchiibius. Next base: position 8,692 of record JBBPZD010000115.1, read on the forward strand.
TCGATCCCAGTTCGTTACCTCCGGTGCTGCACCGGAGGAATCGAGGATCGCGTCGGCCACCTCGCGCATGCCCACACGCCGATCCATTGCTGCTTTCTGGATCCAACGGAAGGCTGCCGGTTCGTCGATCGAGAGCTGCGTCATCAGCGCGCTCTTGGCGCGGTCCAACCGCTTCCTGGTCTCCAACCTCTGCGTCAGGTCTGCCACCTCAGCGGTCAGCAACAGCCGTTCGGTCCAACGCGCCCGGGCCATCGCGATCGCAGGCAGAAGGTCTTCGATGGAGAACGGCTTCAGTACGTAGGCCATCACGCCTGCATCCCGGGCGCGGTCGACCAGATCCTTGTCGGAGAACGCTGTCAGCAGCACGACCGGCGCAATGTGTTCCTCGCTGATGACCTCGGCCGCGCTGATGCCGTCCATACCGGGCATCTTGACGTCCATAACCACCAGGTCCGGGCGTAGTTCCCTGGTCCGCTGCAGCGCGGTACGGCCGTCCCGTAGCTGCGCAACGACGTCGAATCCGGAGTCGGCCAACATCTCGGCCAGGTCCATCCGGATAAGCGCCTCGTCTTCGGCGACCAACACCCGCAGGCGCCCTGTCTCTTGCCCATCGCTCGGAACGCTGTCACGCATTTCAGTACTCACGTCGGTTGAGCGTAGCGACCTTAGGGTCAACGCTTGTTGGTGCCGGGAGCGGGATTCGAACCCGCACGCCCTCTCGAGCAAAGCATTTTGAGTGCTCCGTGTCTGCCATTCCACCACCCCGGCAAGGTGTGCGCGCGCAAGCTTAGCTGCGCACGTCACCTGGGACGAACCTACGTCAGGCTTTCGCTTTCTTCGGCGTATGCAGGAGCAACCTTGTTCCTCGCGTCCCCCATCTTGTGGACACGCAGAGCGTTGGTGGACCCGGGGATGCCGGGTGGCGAACCGGCGATGATCACGACCGAGTCACCCTCCTGGCAGCTGCCGTTGGTCAGCAGCACCTCATCGACCTGCATGGCCATCTGATCGGTGTGCTTGACCTCGGGCATCAGGTAGGCCGTGACACCCCAGACCAGGGAGAGCTGGGAACGCACCACCGGGTCGGGAGTGAAAGCGACCGTGGGCACGGGGCTACGCAGTCGCGAAAGTCGTTGAGCTGCGTCACCGCTGGTCGTGAACGGAACAAGGAAACTCACGCCCAGCAATTCGCCGATGTCGGCGGCGGCCTTGGTAACGGCCCCACCCTTGGTGTGCGGCTGGGTACCGAGCGGCGGGATGCGGTCCAGACCGTGCTCTTCGGTGCTGCGGATGATGCGGGCCATCGTCTGGACCGACTCGATCGGCCACGCGCCCACGCTGGTCTCACCGGACAGCATGATCGCGTCGGCGCCGTCGAGAACGGCATTCGCGCAGTCGCTGGCCTCTGCGCGGGTCGGGCGCGAATTCTCGATCATCGATTCCAACACCTGAGTGGCCACGATGACCGGCTTTGCGGCGCGCCGGGCCAGTTCCACTGCGCGCTTCTGCACGATCGGAACCTCTTCGAGCGGCAACTCCACTCCGAGATCGCCGCGGGCCACCATGATGGCGTCGAACACCTCGACGATCTCAGCAAGGTTGTCGACTGCCTGCGGCTTCTCGATCTTGGCGATCACCGGCACTCGGCGACCCATCTCGTCCATGATCGCGTGCGCCCGGTCGATGTCCGCGGCTTCGCGGACGAACGACAGCGCGATCATGTCGGCGCCGAGCTGGATCGCCCAGCGCAGGTCGGCTTCGTCCTTCTCCGACAGCGCCGGAACGCTGACGGCGACACCCGGCAAGTTGATGCCTTTGTTGTTGGAGACCGTGCCGCCCTCAACGACCTCGGTCAGCACATCGGTAGCTGTGACCGATACCGCGCGCAGCGACACCTTGCCGTCATCGATCAACAGCGAGTCGCCGGGCTGGACGTCTGCGGGCAGACCCTTGAACGTGGTTGAAACTCGGGTCTGATCACCGTCGACCTCGTCGATCGTGATGGTGAACAGGTCGCCCTTGGCCAGCACGATGGGGCCGCCGGAGAACCGGCCGGTGCGGATCTTCGGCCCCTGCAAGTCGCACAGGATCGCCAGTGACCGACCGCTGTCCGCACTGGCCTTACGCAGGTTGTTGTAGACCTCTTCGTGGTCTTCGTACGCACCGTGCGACAAGTTGAGGCGGGCGACGTCCATGCCCGCATCGACGAGTTCACGGCAACGCTCCGCGGAGGATGTGGCAGGTCCGAGGGTGCAGACGATCTTGGCGCGACGCATGTGTCTGAGCCTATCCAGGGGTTATGACGCAGCGAGCTACGTCCAACGTACGGTCGGGTAACTTACTGGCTCACACCATCAACGGACGGTCGGTGGGCGCGATCGGCGCGGGTAGGTCCGATGACCCGCTGAGGTAGCCATCGACGCCACGGGCAGCAGCGCGACCCTCGGCGATGGCCCACACGATCAGTGACTGCCCTCGACCCGCGTCGCCCGCGACGAATACGCCAGGGACGCTCGACATGAAGTTCGCGTCCCGCTTGACGTTGCTGCGCTCGTCCAATTCGACTCCGAGCTGCTCGACGACCCCCGCGGCCTGCGGGCCAAGGAATCCCATCGCGAGAAGCACCAGGTCGGCCGGGATCTCGCGCTCGGAGCCCTCGACCTCATTGAAACCGCCGGCGCTGCGCTCCACCTCGACAAGCCGGAGCGCCCGTACATTGCCCGCGCCGTCGTCGACGAACTCCTTGGTGCTGATCGCGTAGACCCGTTCGCCGCCCTCTTCGTGCGCGCTGGCCACGCGGTAGAGCATGGGGTAGGTCGGCCACGGGTTCGCCTCCGCACGGGTCTCCGCCGGCTGCGGCATGATCTCCAGCGACGTCACCGACTTCGCTCCCTGCCGGTGTGAGGTACCGATGCAGTCTGCTCCGGTGTCACCGCCGCCGATCACGACGACGTGCTTGCCTTTGGCGCTGACCTGCCCCTGCACCGGTTCGCCGAGCGCGACCCGGTTGGCGTCGGGCAGGAAATCCATCGCCTGAAGTACACCGTTCAGCTCGTGTCCAGGTGCCGGAAGGCCGCGGCGCACGGTCGCACCGATGGCCAGCACCACCGCGTCGTACCGCTGGCGCAGCGCGGAGCCGGTCATCTCTTCACCGCCGATGTCCACCCCGCAGCGGAAGCGGGTGCCCTCGGCCGTCATCTGTTTCAGCCGCCGGTCGACGACGGACTTCTCCATCTTGAACTCAGGAATGCCGTACCGCATCAGCCCGCCGGGTTTGTCGGCTCGCTCGTACACAGCCACCGTATGGCCCGCACGCGTCAACTGCTGAGCGACGGCGAGACCGGCAGGACCGGAGCCGATGACCGCAACCGTCTTGCCAGTCAGCCGGGTCGGTGGTTGCGGTTCGACAGCGCCAGCCGCGAAAGCCTGCTCGATGGTGGTCAACTCGACCTGTTTGATCGTCACTGCGGGCTCGCTGATCCCGAGCACGCACGCCGTCTCACACGGCGCCGGGCACAACCGCCCGGTGAACTCAGGGAAGTTGTTGGTCGCGTGCAACCGCTCGATCGCGTCGCCCCAGTCACCCCGCCAGGCCAGGTCGTTCCATTCCGGGATCAAGTTGCCGAGCGGGCAACCGTTGTGGCAGAAGGGAATTCCGCAATCCATGCAACGACCGGCCTGCTGCTGCAGTTCACCGAGCTGCTGCTCCTCGTAGACTTCTTTCCAGTCCTTGATCCTGACTGGAACAGGCCGACGAACAGGCAGTGCCCGATCGCGTACCTTCAAGAATCCTCTGGGGTCAGCCACGGTTCACCTCCATGATTCGTTCCCATACCTGGCCACCGTCGGGGTCCAGGCCCTCTTGGTCTGCTTGTGCCCGCACGTCCAGCACGCGTTGGTAATCACGCGGCAGCACCAGGCTCAGCCGCGAGGCTGACTCCGGCCAGGCCTTCAGTAACTTGGCTGCAACCTGCGATTCGGTCCACTCGTGATGGTCGCGCAGCAACGCGTGAACTCGATCCAGGTCGCGGTCGCGGATCGGTAGTACGTCCACCAGATCGGTGTTGACGTTGTCCTCCTCCAGGTCGAGGACGAACGCGACCCCGCCTGACATGCCGGCACCGAAGTTGCGCCCGGTCGCCCCGAGTACGAGGACGATGCCGCCGGTCATGTACTCACACCCGTGGTCACCGACCCCTTCGACGACGGCGGTCGCGCCGGAGTTGCGGACGCAGAACCGCTCCCCCACCTGCCCGCGCAGGAAGACCTCGCCGCCGGTTGCGCCGTAGGCGATCACGTTCCCGGCAATAGCGTTCAGTTCAGGGACGAACGAGGCTTCGCGCAGCGGACGTAGGACCACCCGTCCTCCGGAAAGGCCCTTCGCGACGTAGTCGTTGCCCTCGCCGAAGATCCGCAGCGTGATGCCGCGGGGCAGGAACGCGCCGACCGACTGCCCGGCGGTTCCAGTCAACGTGATGTCGATGGTGCCGTCAGCCAACCCCTCGGGGTAACGCTTGGTCACCTCGTGACCCAGCATCGTCCCGACAGTGCGGTTCACGTTGCTGACCGGCAACTCGATGCGCACCGGAGCCTGATCCTGCAACGCATCTTGCGACAGCTCGATCAGCTTCTGGTCCAGAGCCTTCTCCAGCCCGTGCTCCTGCGCGATCGTGTGATGCCGGGGCGAACCGGGGGCCACCTCGACGTCGGCCAAGATCGGAGCCAGGTTCAGCCCCTGCGCCTTCCAGTGGTCGACAGCGTCCCTGGTGTCGAGCACGCCGACCTGACCCACAGCTTCCTCCACGCTGGCGAAACCCAACTCCGCCAGTAACTCGCGCACCTCTTCGGCGATGTACTCGAAGAACGTCTCGACGAACTCGGGCTTACCGCTGAACCGCGCACGCAGTTCCGGGTTCTGTGTAGCCACCCCCACCGGGCAGGTGTCGAGGTGGCAGACCCGCATCATGATGCAACCGCTGACCACCAGCGGAGCGCTCGCGAAGCCGAACTCCTCGGCCCCGAGCAACGCGGCCACCATGACATCGCGACCGGTCTTGAGCTGACCGTCAGCCTGCACCACGATACGGTCGCGCAGGTTGTTGAGCAGCAGTGTCTGCTGGGTCTCGGCCAGGCCCAGCTCCCACGGCCCGCCGGCGTGCTTGAGAGAGGTCATCGGCGCGGCACCGGTACCGCCGTCGTGACCAGAGATCAGGACGACATCGGCGTGCGCCTTGCTGACGCCGGCAGCCACCGTGCCGACACCGACCTCGGAGACCAACTTCACGTGGATCCGAGCCGCCGGGTTGGCGTTCTTCAAGTCGTGAATCAGTTGAGCGAGGTCCTCGATCGAGTAGATGTCGTGGTGCGGAGGGGGCGAGATGAGGCCGACGCCCGGGGTGGAGTTGCGGGTACCCGCGATCCATGGGTAGACCTTCGGGCCGGGCAACTGACCGCCCTCGCCCGGTTTGGCACCCTGGGCCATCTTGATCTGGATGTCGTCGGAGTTGGTCAGGTACTCCGCGGTCACGCCGAAGCGACCGGACGCCACCTGTTTGATCGCCGAGCGGCGCTCGGGGTCGTAGAGCCGTTCGGCGTCCTCGCCACCCTCCCCGGTGTTCGACTTGGCG
>JBBPZD010000116.1:0-3919 GCA_038199265.1 Actinomycetales bacterium
CGTCAGAGATACATAGGTCAACAACATCTGGTCCCGGTCCGCGCTCGGGATCTGTTTGAGCACCCGGGGCACCTCACGCAGAGCGACCGCCGCCGCGGCAACACTCGCGGACCCGCCCGCCAACGACTGCGCCACCACCGGGTTGCGCGGGTGCGCGCACTCCACCCCCACCGAGCCCACCCGGCGCACCACCACCGGGTCAACCCCGGCCGCTACCGAGGCAACCCACCCCGGCGCACCCGTCGCCGTCGAATTCGCCACCGTCCCCCTGGTCAACGCATCCGCCGTCGCCAGAGCGGCCACGCTCTCCGCCCGACCCACAATCGCCAGCAACGACCCCACCACCTTGCCCAGCTGAACCTCGTCGAGCTGAAACAAGGCACCCGGCGAAGAAGCCAGGGCTGCCTCGAAGTCGCCAATTATGTCCAGGAACCGGGCACCCTCACCGGGCGCCGCGGGAACGATGGGCGGGGGCGTAGGAGGAGCCATGTCGACCATCAGATGCACCCTTCAAGTCCCCGGTCCGGTTGTTCGAACCGATGTCTACATCATACGCCTGTTCGATAGTCCAGACAAGGTCAAAACGAGCGAAACATGCTGCAAATAGGACTAATTCACGATGAGTTATCCACATCCCTTCGGGATTCCCAGGTGGAGCAGGAGTTGTCCACACGTCATGTTCGGGGCTTGCGTGTAGGCCACATCTGAGAGGAACAAATCGGTCTCCAGACCCCCCACGAACCGGATTCTTGAGACGTTCAGGGATGAGTGGGTACAGATAGTGCCGGGAACCCGTAGGTTTGGCACCCGATCTCGAAGGAGGCCTCATGGGCGCAGAAGTCTCGGGTATGTCGTACACCCGCGAGCAACGACAGCGTTATCGCGAGAAGGTCCGTCAGGACCTGGACGTCTTCGAGCGAATGCTCTCCACGCACTCGTTCGAATACGAACGGCAGCTCACAGGCATGGAGATCGAACTCAATCTCGTTGGCCCCGATTCGATGCCGATGATGTCGAACGCCACGGTGCTGGAGAGCATCGCCGACACCGACTTCCAGACCGAACTGGGCCGGTACAACATCGAGCTGAACGTCAGTCCTCGCCCGATGCCGGGGGAGTCCGCCCGGGAACTGGAGACCGATCTTCGCGAGAGCCTGAATCGCGCCGAGGAGAAGGCGGGGAAGTCCGGCGCCCGGATCGTGCAGGTCGGCATTCTTCCGACGTTGATGCCAGAACACTTCTCGCCGGACTGGATGAGTGCCAATACCCGTTACGCAGCATTGAACGAGTCGATCTTCGCTGCCCGCGGCGAAGACCTGTTCATCGACATCGAGGGCCGGTCCGGCGAGCGGCTCGCGATGTATGCCGACTCGATCTATCCGGAATCAGCATGCACCTCAGTGCAGTTGCACCTCCAGACGCCGCCAGCGCAGTTCGCTGCCTACTGGAACGCCGCCCAGGCGATCTCCGGCGTGCAGTTGGCCATCGGTGCCAATTCGCCTTACCTCTTCGGCAAGCAGTTGTGGCAGGAAACGCGCATCGAGCTGTTCCAGCAAGCCACTGACACCCGCTCGGTTGAGCTGAAGAACCAGGGCGTCCGGCCCCGCGTGTGGTTCGGTGAGCGTTGGATCACCTCGATCTTCGACCTGTTCGAGGAGAACTCCCGCTACTTCCCCGCGCTGCTGCCTGAGACAACCGACGAGGACCCCATCGCCGTGCTTGCGAGCGGTACCGCGCCGGCTCTGATGGAACTACGCCTGCACAACGGGACGGTCTACCGCTGGAACCGGCCCATCTACGACACCGTCGACGGATCGCCACACCTGCGTGTCGAGAACCGGGTACTGCCAGCTGGTCCGACGATCATCGACACGATGGCGAATTCAGCGTTCTACTACGGCGTGGTGCGCATGCTTGCTGAGAACGACCGCCCGGTGTGGACGCGGATGAGCTTCGCGGCCGCCGAGCACAACTTCATCGAGGGCGCCAAGCACGGCATGGAGGCCACCCTGTACTGGCCGGGGTTCGGCGAAGTCTCCGCCGACGAACTGGTGCTGCGCCACCTGTTGCCATTGGCGCACGAAGGGCTGCGCAAGTGGGGTGTCGCCACGACCGTTCGTGAGCGTTACCTCGGCATCATCGAGGCGCGATGTCGAGCCGGTGCAAACGGCGCCACTTGGCAGGTCGCCTGCGTCGAGGCATTCGAAGCGCGCGGCCTGAGCCGGACCGACGCGTTGGCGAAGATGCTCGAGCTTTATCTACAAGGGATGCACAGCAACGAGCCGGTCCATACCTGGGACCTACCGGACTGAGATCAGAAGTGAAACGAATACGGCCCACCCGCAACGTGCGGGTGGGCCGTATTTCGGATAGCGGGGAGTCATGCTCGGGTCGAGCGGTTCCAGACCTGGATACAGGGGTTGCCGTGGTAGTAGCCGAGCATCGACACCGCGCCCGCGTCCAGGATCAACTTGGCTCCGAGACGGGGCACCGTCTGCAAGAAGACCGACCCGAGGATGCGCAGCGAATGGCCGTGCGCCACGACGACAACGTTGCCTTCGTCCAAGAGCGGAACAGCTTTCTCGACGATGTGACTGACGCGAGCGGCGACGTCCTCGACCGTTTCACCGCGCGTCTCGCCCGGGACGACGCCGTCCTTGAAGAGCTCCCAGTCCGGATTTCCGGTCTGCTCGCGGATCTGCGGGGTGGTCAGGCCCTCGTAGGCGCCGTAGTCCCATTCGCGCAGGTCGTCGTCGATCTCGTAGTCGGAAATACCAGCCAGTTCAGCGGTCCGGCGAGCACGTTGCAGCGGTGAGACGAAAGCCGCTACTCGAGGCAGATCCTTGATCACTTCCCCTGCCCGCCGTGCGCACTCCTCTCCTTCCGGTAAAAGCGGCAGGTCGGTCGTGCCCGTGTGTTGTCCGCTGAGGGACCACTCGGTCTCTCCGTGCCGAATCAGGATCAGGCTGTATTTCGGGCTGGCTGCACTCATTCGAGCAATGTAGTGGCAGGTTGGATCTCATGCAGACGCTTGTGGTGTTCCTGCGGGCTGTCAACGTGCGCCCCCGCTGGGTCAAGATGGAGCCGCTGCGACAACTGCTCACCGACCATGGGTTCGAGGGCGTCGAGAGCTATATCCAGTCCGGCAACCTGCGCGTGTCGACCCCGATGCGATCTGCCGACAAGGTGGCAACGACGGTGGCGTACCTGATCGAAGCCGAGTACGGGTTCGCGGTGCCCTGCGTGGTGCGGACGCCGAAACGGTTGCGGGAGGTGCTCGCCGAGGCCCACTCGCATGACTCGCCCCTTCCGGGCACAGAGCCCCGTCGCTACGTCACATTCTGCGCTGAAACACCCGGCGACGACGCGACGGCCGTACTGAATGGTTGGGACGTGCCGGGTGAACGCGTGCAGGTGCGCAGCCGCGAGATTCACTGGTGGTTGGCTAAACCGGCCCACGAAGCAACGTTGACGAACGGGCGCATCGAGAAGCTGGTGGGGGTGGCGACGACACGAGACCTCAAGGTCGTCGACGCCCTCGCCGATCGTTGGGGAGCTTGAACAGTGACGACCGACCGGGCGCGAATCGCCTAGCGTTACTTCATGGCCAAGTACTTCGATGTTCACCCGCACGACCCGCAGGCCCGCCGTATCGGCCAGGCCACCCAGATTCTGCGCGACGGTGGATTGATCGCGTACCCCACGGAGTCCGGTTACGCGCTCGGGTGCTCGCTGGACAACGCCGAGGGCAAGGAGCGGATCACCCGCATCCGTCAGCTCGACAGCCATCACCACTTCACACTGGTGTGTAGCGACTTCGCGCAGATCGGTCAGCTGGTCCATATCGACAACCGGGTTTTCCGGGCAGTCAAAGCTGCGGATGCCGGCCACTACACCTTCATCCTTCCTGCGACGGGCA
>JBBPZD010000117.1:0-3339 GCA_038199265.1 Actinomycetales bacterium
CGGGCGGCGAGCTGGTCGAGATTGCACTCACGGCAAGGGAACTGGACGTCCTGACCTACCTCGCCAGCCATCCGGGAGAAGCTCTGAGCCGTGAACAACTGATGGCGCAGGTGTGGGGATGGTCCTACGGCGACCTCTCGACGGTCACCGTGCATGTGCGCCGGATCCGAGCGAAAGTCGAAGCCGACCCGGCCAACCCCACCCTGATCCAAACCGTGTGGGGTGTCGGCTATCGATGGGATCCCAACGGATGATCGACTACGTGAGCATCCTGGCCACCGCCTTGCTGTGGGGTGCTTTGGGTGCTGTGTTGGCGTGGGTGGTCACGTGGCCCTTCCGCACGCGCGGATGGGCCGGCGGACACATCTCGATCGCCGTGGTTGCCACTTTCGCGGCCGTCACCGCCATCCTGGGCAACAGTCGCGCCATGCTGATCAGCACCAACGACGGCAAAGCCACCGTCGTCGCTGCCGTCATCGCAGGCCTCCTCGCATCGCTCGCGGCCCTGGCCAGCGCGCGCACGTTCCGCCGCGACAGTGCGTTCCTGCACACCGACATCGCCGCGATCAAAAATGGCGAGGTGCCATCCTCAGACACCGAGCCGATGTCCCGGGACCTACGTGAACTGCACCATGCAATGCGGGACCTGGCTCACAACCTGCAGGAATCGCGAGTCCGAGAGCAGGCACTGGAAGCTGCCCGGCGCGAACTCGTCACCTGGATCTCGCACGATCTGCGCACCCCGCTGGCAGGTCTGCGGGCAATGGGCGAAGCACTGCAGGACGAAGTGGTGCACGATCCCGCGCGCTATCACGCGCAGATCGTGACCGAAGTGCAGCGGCTGACCGAGATGGTCGACGACCTGTTCCAGCTCAGCCGTCTACATGTGGGGATCGGGGTGCGCCGTAACGAGCGGATCGACCTGTCGGACCTGTTGTCGGACACCATCTCCAGCCTCGAGCCGATCGCCCGCGAAGGTCGTGTACAGCTCACGGGGTCTGCGTCGATCAGCGCCGAGGTGATGGGCGACGTCAGCCAACTGGGACGGGCGTTGACCAACCTGATCTACAACGCCATCCGACACACCAGGGAGCAGGGCACGGTCAGGGTGCAGCTGTTGGCCGGAAGCCGGCCCGCCAGCGCGGTACTTCGGGTCACGGATCAGTGCGGTGGTATAGCCGCAGCTGACGTGCCGCGACTCTTCGAGGTCGGCTACCGCGGCCAGCGAGATCGGGCGCCGCACCCGGGCCTCGGCTCGGGGGCCGGGCTCGGTTTGGCCATCACCCGTGAAATTGTGGACGCGCACGACGGCGGCATCGACTTCGAGAACACCGGGGGCGGCTGCGCCTTCATCATCGTGCTTCCCCTCGCGAGTTAGGTACCCAGTGCGCATTCTTCTGACCGGCGGAGCCGGTTTCATCGGCCAGCACATCCTGCGCGCGGCGCACGGCGCAGGACACGAGGTGCTGGTGCTGGACAACCTGCGCGCTGACGTCCACCCAACCTCCAGCTGGGAGCCACCCACCGGGGTCCGCCTGCTGCAAGGCGACGTGCGGGATGGCGCCACGTGCGACGAAGCGCTCGACGGCATCGACACGGTCATCCACCTGGCGGCGAAGGTGGGGCTCGGTGTCGACATCTCCGATCTACCCGATTACGCCTCTTCCAACGATGCGGGCACTGCGACTCTCCTGGCCCAGATGGCTGCCGCTGGGAAGACATCTCTTGTGCTGGCCGCGTCCATGGTCGTCTACGGTGAAGGTCGGGGCGAGTGTACCGAACACGGCCTCGCCCAAGGCTTGCCACGCACCGCAGAGAACCTCGAATCCGGCGACTTCGAACCGCACTGCGTCGACTGCGGGCGCCTCCTGACCCCTGCCTTGGTCGACGAGTCGACTCCAGCCGATCCGCGCAACGCCTACGCCGTATCGAAGCTGGCGCAGGAGCACTACAGCTCGATCTGGGCCCGCGAGACGTCCGGTTCGGCAACCGCGCTGCGGTTCCACAACGTCTACGGGCCAGGCATGCCGCGTAATACCCCGTACGCGGGCGTTGCGTCGCTCTTTGCGGCCGCCCTGCGTCGCGGTGAGGCACCCAGGGTGTTCGAAGACGGTGGCCAACGCCGCGACTTCGTGCACGTGCGTGACATCGCGACCGCCGTGCTGGCTGCCGCCGAGCAACCACGTGCCGGATTCCGTGCCTACAACGTCGGGTCCGGGACGCCCCGGACTGTCGGCGACCTCGCCAGTGAACTCGCTACAGCACTCAACGGTCCGACCCCGCAGGTCACCGGCCAGTGGAGGCTCGGTGACGTGCGGCACATCACCGCGGACTCCAGCGCGATACGCCGCGACCTGGACTGGAAGCCTCGCGAAGACTTCGCCGCGGGCGTGCGCGAGCTGGCCACCGGCAGCGCGTGAGAACGTAGAACCGCAGCCTGCGACCCCGAGCCTGGTGTCGCGCCACTCGCCCGAAAGAGAGAACCTGCCTATGTCAGAACAGCCGAGACGCGTCGCCATCGTTACCGGAGCAGCCCGAGGTATCGGAGCCGCAGTCGCCGAGCGCCTCGCGGTGGACGGGATGGCTGTCGCCGTCCTCGATCTCGACCAGGACGCCTGCGTTGCTGTCGCAGAACGGATCACTGCTGCCGGAGGTCGCGCTATCGGTGTCGCGTGCAACGTCGCCGACGAAGACGCCGTGGCATCTGCGGTCGAACACGTCGCGAGCGAACTCGGGGCGCCGACCGTGCTCATCAACAACGCGGGGGTGTTGCGCGACAACCTCATCTTCAAGATGAGCATCGACGACTGGGACACCGTCATGAACGTGCACCTGCGGGGCAGCTTCCTGATGACCCGCGCGGTGCAAGCCCATATGACCAGGGAAAAGTACGGCCGCATCGTCAATCTGTCGAGCACCTCTGCTCTCGGCAACCGCGGACAGGTCAATTACGCCGCGGCCAAAGCCGGCATGCAGGGATTCACCAAGACCCTCGCTATCGAGCTCGGAAAGTTCGGCGTGACCGCCAACGCGATCGCGCCGGGGTTCATCGAGACCGACATGACCAAGGCGACCGCAGAGCGAGTCGGCATGGACTTCGAGGAGTTCAAGAAGGCGGCCGCTGCGGGTATCCCCGTCGGCCGGGGCGGTAAGCCAGAGGACATCGCCGCCGCAGCCTCGTTCTTCTGCAGCGAAGGAGCCGGGTTTGTCAGCGGCCAGGTGCTGTACGTGGCCGGTGGCCCGAAAGACTGACACCTTCCAGGCAGGCGGGGGGGGGGGCCCGGGGCCCGGCCCCCCCGGCCGATAGAAAAGATAGAGGTGAATACCCGGGCCCCCCCC
>JBBPZD010000118.1:0-13956 GCA_038199265.1 Actinomycetales bacterium
ATCGTCAGACCTGAGTCGAGTCGGTGCAGTAGGTGCTTACCGCGGCTGTGCACGCCGGTGGTGACCATGCCGTGCAACGGCCGGTCGCCGATGTTCGGCCAGCGCAATTCAGCCCCGATCAGCGGCTTGCCGATCAGCGCCGAATTCAGTCGCTGCGCGGCCTTCCACACCACATCTCCCTCCGGCATGACCCGTCCCCGATCAGCGGCGCAGGCGCAGCCCGCGCGGGGTGGTGTGGAACCCGGCCTGCTGCAGCGCATCGGTGACGGGGGATTGCGCGCCGAGGACGGCGTCCCCGTCAGCGGTGTGCACGGTGAGCTGGCCGAGGGCACCTTCGCGGACTGCGAGGACCAGTGCATCGGCCGCCGCTTGCAGCTCACCTTCGTTCGTGGACCAGCTGAGCAGCGATTTGCCGCCGCGTTCGATGTAGAGCGCGAGCACTCCGTCGACCAGCACCACGAGCGCGCCGGCCTTACGACCCGGTTTGTGACCGCCTTCGGATTCGGGCCAGGGCAACGCGCCGCCGTAGGGGTTGGCGGGGTCGGCTGCGGCCAGCACGACCGCCCGCGCTGCTTCCGCGGGTGCGGGCGGATCCCATGGATTGCGGTGCGTGGTGATCGGTTTGGCCCCGGCGCGCAATCGGTCGATGGCTCCGGCTGTAGCGAATTGTGCCGCGCCCAGACCTTCGACGAAGTAGCCGCGACGTACCCGGCCGGTCTCCTCAGCGGAGGCCAGCACCTTGTAGATCACCGAGAAACCACCCGGGATGCCCTCGGCTGCTACTGATCCCCGCGTGACCACGCCATAGCGGTCGAGCAGCACCTCGGTGGCAGCCAGTGCTCGCAGGGTCGCGTCGGTGTCAGCGGCAGGCAGAGCCGACCAGCGTCCCGCAGCAGTGGGTGGGCCACCACGGACCGGCATAGCCGGACGAGCGGCACCCATCGCCCGTAGACCGGACCCCGGCCGGGCGTAGCGGGTGCGACGCGGGCCGGAGGTGCGCGCCTTGTGCGCGGTCTTGCCACCGGCGAGAAGCGCGCGGATAGGGGTCAACGTGTCGCCGGTGACCCGGCCGGACCACACCAGATCCCACAGTGCGGTGACCAGGGCCGTGTCGTCGGTCGAGCCTGCGGCGTCGGACAGGGTGCGGAAGAAGTAGGCACCCCCTGCTCCCAGAGCTTCCAACAACGCAAGGTGCGTGGGGTTCAGTTCGAGGGTGTCGTCGACGCGCGCGAGAGTGAGGTGCGCGGTCTCGGCCAGGTGGAGGGACACCCATCCGTCGTCCCCGGGCAATGCCGCGTGGCCCTGCCAGACCACCTCGCCACCGGAGGTGAGCTCGTCCAGCAGTGCTGAGGTGTATCCGATGACGCGAGCAGGCAGGACCAGCGTCTCGAGAGCACTGGCCGGCACTCGAGCACCGGCGAGTTGCTCCACCGCGCGCAACAACCCGTCGACTCCACGCGCCCGACCCTGCACGCCTTGCCAGGACGGCAGGAACCGGGCCAGTTCGACGGCGGGGACCGGTTCGACCTCAGCCCGCAACGACGCGAGTGAACGGCGCTTGAGGATGCGCAGCACTTCGCGGTCGCAGAACTCCAGGGCGCCCTCACCTGACTGCACCCCAGGTCGGAACTCGCCTTCCACGAGTCGACCGACGCCGACCAGCCGTCGAAGCCCGTCGTGCACGACTGCGCGTCCGAGGCCGAAGGACTCCGCAGCCTCCAGCACGGTGAACGGACTGTGGGTGCGGGCGTACCTCGAAAGAAGTTCACCCAACGGGTCATCGACCGGTTCCAGGAAGGCCCCGGGCACGCCCGGTGGTAATGCCACCCCGAGGGCGTCGCGCAGCCGCGATGCGTCCTCGATCGAGGCATACCGCACGATGCCGCCCCAGGTCGGTTCGATCACCCTACGGGCGGCGACCAGGTCCCTCAGCCAGGACCGGACCGCGTCTACGTCGCTCTCCGATCGCTGCGCGACCTGCTCGACCGTCATCGGCCCCAGAACCCGCAGTAGGTCCGAGACCTCTTCGGCGTTGCGGGACCGTCGTCCCTCGGCGAGTCGCTGCAGCTCGGTGCCGGTGTCGGCGACGACTTGCGGGTCGAGCAGATCGCGCAGCGACGCGCCTTCGGCTGTACCGAGCAGATCGGATAACAGGGACGGGTCGAGCGCCAGTGCCGCAGCGCGTCGTTCGGCCAACGGCGAATCGCCCTCATAGAGGAACTGGGCGACGTACCCGAAGAGCAGACTGGCCGCGAACGGCGAAGGACGCGGGGTGTCGACGGCCACCATCCGCACCCGGCGGGCACCGATGTCGCGCATCAGCTGGGTCAGTCCGGGTACGTCGAAGACGTCCTGCACGCATTCGCGGACGGCTTCGAGGACGATCGGGAACGCGGGGTAGCGGCTCGCTACCTCCAGTAGTTGCGATGCGCGTTGACGCTGTTGCCACAGGGCCTGGCGCTTGCCGGGCTGGCGTCGCGGCAGCAACAGGGCGCGGGCCGCACATTCGCGGAATCGGGCCGCGAACAGCGCAGATCCACCGATCTGCTCGGTGATCAGCTGGTGCACCTCGTCCGGATCGAGCGCGACGATCTCCATCAGCGCGCTGCTGAGCGACTGGTCACCCTCCTCCAGGTCGAGGTCGAGCAACCGCAGCACGATGCCGTCGTCGCCGTGCATCGCCTGGACCTCTAGGCCGAAGCGTTCGCGCATCCGGGCAGCGATGGCCAGTGCCCATGGCGCGTGGACCCCGGCTCCGAACGGGGAATGGATCACGATGCGCCAGTCACCGAGCTCGTCGCGGAAACGTTCGACCACGATCTGCCGGTCGTGCGACAGCTGGCCGGTTGCTTCCTGCTGCTCGCGCAGATAGGCGAGCAGATTGTCGGCTGCCCACTGGTCGAGACCTGCGGCGCGAACCCTCTCGTGGGCCTTGTCGTCCGGCAGGGCGCCGACCTCGCGCACGAACGCCCCGACTGCAGCGCCCAGTTCGATCGGACGACCGAGCGAGTCGCCCTTCCAGAACGGCAACTTGCCGGGCTGACCCGGGGCTGGCGTGACGAGTACCTGGTCGTGCGTGATGTCCTCGATACGCCAGGTGCTGGTGCCTAGGGTGAACAGGTCTCCGACCCGCGACTCGTAGACCATCTCCTCATCCAGCTCGCCGACGCGGCGACCAGGTCCGCCACCTCCGGCGAGGAAGACGCCGTAGAGCCCCCGGTCGGGAATGGTGCCGCCACTGGTGACGGCGAGGCGTTGAGCTCCCGGTCGACCAGTCAGGGTGGAACCGACCCGGTCCCACACGATGCGCGGTCGCAGCTCGGCGAACTCCTCGCTGGGGTAGCGGCCCGACAGCATGTCGAGTACCGACTCCAATACCGTGCGGGCGAGGGTGCCGAACGGGGCCGACCGCTGCACGAGTGCGTACAACTGCTCGACGTCCCACTCGTCCATCGCACACATCGCGACGATGTGCTGAGCGAGAACGTCGATCGGATTGGCGGGTACTCGCAACGCCTCGATACCGCCGTTGCGCATCCGCTCCACGACCACGGCTGTCTGTACGAGGTCACCACGGAACTTGGGGAAGACGACACCGTGACTGACGGCGCCGACCTGGTGCCCTGCGCGTCCTACTCGCTGCAGACCGCTGGCGACACTCGGGGGGGACTCGACCTGGATGACGAGATCTACCGCGCCCATATCGATACCCAGCTCCAACGAACTGGTGGCGACGACCGCCGGGAGCGTTCCCGTCTTGAGGGCGTCCTCGATCTCGCCGCGCTGCTCTTTGCTGACCGAGCCGTGGTGGGCACGGGCGAGAATCGCGGGCGCTCCGCGAGCACTCCCGGCCTGCGCCATGACCTGGGCAGGAGGCCGAGTGGTCCCTTCGGTATCAGCCTCCTCCGACTCGGCGTTGCGGTCCTGCCAGATCTCGTTGAGGCGTGTTGTCAGACGCTCAGCCAGACGGCGCGAATTGGCGAAGACGAGTGTCGAGCGGTGGGTGGCGATGAGATCGACGATGCGTTCCTCGACGTGCGGCCAGATCGAACTTCGTTCACGTGGCCCGGCGGCAGCTCCCGTCAGGTCGTCGGTGACCTGTCCCAACTCGGACAGGTCGGGCACCGGGACGACGACTTCGAGGTCCCACTCCTTGGTCGACGGCGGTTGCACGCAGGTCACCGGGCGACCACCGGCGAGGAATCGGGCGACCTCCTCGACCGGGCGCACTGTGGCTGACAGGCCGACCCGTTGCGCCGGCTTCTCCAGGAGCGCGTCGAGCCGCTCGAGGGACAGCGCCAGGTGGGCGCCGCGTTTGGAGCCGGCGAGTGCGTGCACCTCGTCGAGGATCACCGTCTCGATTCCGGTCAGGCTCTCGCGGGCCGCAGATGTCAGCAGCAGGAAAAGGGACTCAGGGGTGGTGATGAGAACGTCGCTCGGGGTGCGCACGAAAGCACGTCGCTCCTGCGCCGGGGTGTCACCTGACCGGACAGCGACCGTGACCTCGGGCGGCTTCGCGCCGAGCCGGGCCGCAGCGTGTTTCAGGCCGACCAGCGGAGCACGCAGGTTGCGCTCCACGTCGACGGCAAGTGCCTTCATCGGGGAGATGTAGAGCACGCGGCAGCGCTTCAAGGGATCTTCGGGAACCGGCACCACGGCCATCCGGTCCAACGCCCAGAGGAATGCCGACAGCGTTTTGCCCGAACCGGTGGGAGCGACGACCAGGGTGTGCGAGCCGCTGGAGATCGCGTCCCACGCCCCGATCTGTGCGGCCGTGGGCGTACTAAAGGTTCCCGTGAACCATGCCCGGGTGATGGGGGAGAAGCGGTCGAGTACGTCGACAGCGCGTGGATCAGTGCTCATCGCAGCCCTCAGCCTGCCATCCGCCACCGACAGCCCACCGCAGAGCCATGCCCCATCCCCTATCTGGCCAGGTCATGAGCCAAGCCCACCAACGGAACCTGACGTGGATCTAGGGTTGCGGATATCGCACCTCGACGACAGGGGCTCAGCATGGACATATCTCGACCGCCGGTCACGGTGCAGTTGACCCGCGTTCTCGCCGAGCATGCGGGTCTGCCGCTCGCGACCGAGCGCCTCGATGGCGCTACAGAACTGTTGCAAGGGGTCCAATCGCTGATCGATGAACTCCACCATGTCGAACTTGATGAAGTCGGGTTGTCCGCAACATTTGATCCGCGGTGGTCGTAATGGAGCCCTACGAACTGACTCTGTCCGCCGCTGCCGATGCGATCGCCGCCCACAAGCTCTCGCCGATCGAGCTGACGGAGTCGGTGATCGGGCAGATCGAACGTCACGAGCCCGCCGTCGGGGCATTCGCGGCACTCACGCTCGATCAGGCGCGCAGCGCCGCCGCAGCCGCGGAGAAGGAAATCGGGGATTCCCGACCACGCAGCCGCCTGCACGGTCTGCCCCTGGGTATCAAGGACCTCTTCGACACCAAGGATGTGCTGTCCACCTCGAGCTCACGGACCAGGGCCGGGCGCATCGCTGCCTCTGACTCCGCGGTTTCGGATCGCCTACGCCAGGCTGGTGGCGTTCTGATCGGCCAGACCCACACGCACGAATACGCCTTCGGAGTCCTGACGCCGACGACCCACAACCCCTGGGATCTGACGCGCACACCGGGCGGATCGAGTGGCGGTTCCGGCGCAGCGCTGGCCTCGCGGCTGGTGCTCGGGGCGGTCGGCACCGACACGGGGGGATCGATTCGGATCCCGTCGGCGCTCAACGGGATCACCGGGCTCAAACCGACGTTCGGGCGGGTCTCACGACATGGCGTGACCCCGTTGTGTTGGGCACTGGACCACGCCGGACCGATGGCCCGGACCGTCCGCGACACCGCAGAACTCCTGCAGGTCATCGCTGGTTTCGACCCACGTGATCCCGGAAGTCTCGACGCGCCGGTACCTGACTATCTCAGCGGTCTGGACCGTGGCGTCAAGGACGTGACGCTGGGGGTGCCCGGGAATTACTTCTTCGACCACATCGAGCCTGATGTGGAGGCTGCCTTCCGCGCCGCGGTGGCGACCCTCGAGTCCTGCGGCGCCACCATTCGTCAGGTCGAGCTTCCGCTGTCGCAGACCTATCTGGCGACGGAATATGCGTTGTTCGTCGCGGAGGCGAGCAGCTACCACCAGGACACCCTGCGCGAGAAGGCCGACCTCTACGAGCCTGACGTCCGGGCGTTGCTGGAGGCCGGTGAGCTGATCTTCGCGACCGATTACATCCGAGCACTACGGGTCCGCGAACTGATCAAGCAGGGCTGGCGGACGATGTTCCAGGACTGCGGGATTGACGCGGTGGTCGCGCCGACTCTCACGGCGGTCGCGGTGAGAGCCGACCGGCCCACGATCAGCTGGCCCGACGGCAGCGAGGATTCAGCGATCAATGCCTACGTGACCACGTCGGCACCCGGGAACCTCACAGGGTTGCCAGCGCTGTCGGTCCCCTGTGGATTCGATCACCAGGGTCTGCCGATCGGCCTGCAGGTCATCGGCCGGCCGCTCGACGAGTCGCTGGTTCTACAGGTCGGGTCGGCGTTCGAGTTGGTCACGGACTTCGCCAACCGGGTGCCGACCGGCCTGAGCTGACGAGGGTGCGGTCGGCCACCTCACCGCACGGCCGGCTGCTGCTGGGTGATGCAGTGGATTCCGCCACCGCGAGTGAACAGTTCGCGTGCATCCACGCCGACGACCTCGCGACCGGGGTAGACCTGTCGCAACACGTCCAGCGCCCGGTCGTCGTTCGCGTCATCAAAGGTGCATGCGATGACGGCGCCGTTGACGACGAGGTGGTTGACGTAGCTGTAGTCGACCAGCCCGTCAGCATCGTGAAGCGTTGCGGGCGCTGGGATCTCGACGATCTCGATACTTCGACCCGCAGAGTCGACGGCGCCGCGCAGACTCTCGATGACGAGTGCGCTCACCGCGAAGTCCGGGTGGGCGTTGTCCTCCTGACGATGCACCAGCACCACCCCGGGAGAGGGGAACGTCGCCACGATGTCGACGTGCCCGCGGGTTCCGAACTCGTCATAATCGCGGGTCAGACCGCGTGGTACCCAGATGAACGTGTCGGCACCGATGCAGCGCGCGAACTCCGCCTCGATCGACTCTCGGGTGGCGTCCGGATTACGGCCCGGGTCCAGTTGCACCGTCTGGGTGAGGAGCACCGTCCCCTCACCGTCGATGTGGAAACCCCCACCCTCGTTGACCAGTGGAGAAGAGATGACCTCCGCGCCGGCGACGCCCGCGACGAACTGACCGATCTTCTCGTCGTGATCCCAACTGGCCCACGACTGCGCGCCCCAACCGTTGAAGACCCAGTCGACGGCTCCGAGCCGCGATCCGTCGACCGACAGCACGAACGATGGACCCATGTCGCGCATCCATGCGTCGTTCAGCGGCGTTTCGTGTACTTCGACCGCTGAGTCGAGCAGGCTCCGTGCGATCTCGGCATCTGCCGGCGCGACAACCATCGACACCGGCTCGAAAGCGGCCGTCGCGTTGGCGACGGCAGCCCATGTGCGTCGTGCATTGTCGGCCTCTTCAGGCGTGTCCCCCAGTGTGTAACCCTGCGTCGGAAAGGCCATCCAGGTGCGGTCGTGCGGGGCCCACTCCGGAGGCATCCGCCATTGCCCTGCCGTGTCTTGAGATGTCATGGGTCAGACCTTTCGCTCATGTTCGGGCCGGATCGGCGCAGCCAGCGAGGCGTAGGTGTCCGGCCGGCGGGTGGCCAGGAACGGGAACAGGTCGAGCCAGTCCCTGCCCTGCGCGAGGTCGAGGTCTGCGACGAGCACGGCTTCTTCATCGCGTGGGGCCTGCACCAGCACGCGGCCGTAGGGATCGGCGATGAACGATGACCCGTAGAAGGTGATAAGGCCTTCGTTGCCGCACCGATTCGGGGCGATGACGAAGAGCGAATTGGCGATCGCATGCGCGACGATCGTGTGCTGCCACAGCGGCTGGGTGTCGAAGTCGGGGTGATCTGGTTCGGAACCGATGGCGGTCGGATAGACCAGCACCTGCGCCCCGGCCAGCGCGTAGGACCGCGCGACCTCGGGAAACCATTCGTCCCAACAGGTCGGCATCCCGAGCTTGATCGCCGGGTCGTTCACAACGGCAACCGGATAGGCGTTCTCCGCCGGTCCCGGCCGGAAGTACTTGTCCTCGTAGTAACCGGCCGTCACCGGAATATGGGTCTTGCGGGTGCGCTGTACGAGCCCACCGTCTGGGGCGACCAGGATCGCCGTGTTCAAACCGCGACCGTCCTCGGCGTCGGCGCGCTCATAGAGGGAGGCGTGCACGTACACGCCGAACTCACGAGCAGCGCCTTGCGCGAGCTGCATCGTCGGACCCGTCATGAGGTCTTCAGCAGTGTCCCCGGGCGTGCCGGTCGGCAGCGTGTCCGCCGGGTATCGCGACAGCACGATCTCGGGCAGGAATACGAACTGGGCTCCCGCTTGCGCGGCCTGTCCGATCGCGTCGTGCAACGTTGAGGCGAGCTTGGCGGCATCGTCGTCCCACGTGTGTTGGACCAGCCCGACGCGTACCGGGGGAGTTGTCGACGGGGCTACGCGAGCGGGGGAATCGGGGACGTTTGGAGCCTTGAGGAGACGCATGGACGCATTATGGCGTGCGTCACGTGCGACTGACAGGGGATTCGGCCTGGTGGGCCTGGTGCAGGCGTCCACTCCGGGCGGCGGATCTGTTGCCGCGCTGCTGACACACTGGCGGCGTGCGAGTGAGTGAGTTCTGGCGGCTGATGGACGACGAGTTCGGATCCGGTTACAGCCGCATCCTCGCCAATTCCCACGCGATCCACTCACTCGGTGACCTCAGCGCTGACGAGGCATTGAACGATGGTGTGGGTCCGCGTGAGGTCTGGCGCGCGCTGTGCAGCGACCTGGACGTTCCCCCGGAACGTTGGCTCGGCCGGGACCGCCCGATCACTGTGACGAAGGAACCGTAGAGATGGAACGTTCTGTCAACGCAGCACTGGATTTCGAGGTCGGTGGGCCCGCACGGATCGTTCTCGCGCTCGCTGCTGCCCGATGCACCGGGTTACGCATGCAGGAGACGATGCGGATCACGTGCGATGGGCAGGACGTCACGCCCCAGGAACTGCAGGACACCCGTGACGGGGTGCTGCACGTCTTCGACGCGGCTCCCGGTTCGTACCTGGTCAGGTACGAGGCCACCGTCCACGGCTATGAGGAGGAGGGTGATGAGGGCACCGGTGCCCTCCTGGGAAACCAGGTTCCGAGCCGGTACGCCGAGTCCGACCGTCTCTTCGGGGTGGCGAACGAGTTGTTCGGGCATCTCGACGGCCGCGAACTGGTGCTCGCCGTGCGGCAATGGGTGCAGGCGCGAACGGCGTACGTCGCTGGCTCGTCCCGCCCCACAGATGGCGCGCTCGACACCTTCCTGCTCGGAAACGGCGTGTGCCGAGACTTCGCCCATCTGGCGATTGCCGTCCTCAGGGCCAGGGGAGTTCCTGCACGACTGGTCGCTGTGTACGCGCCGGGCCTGGACCCGATGGACTTCCACGCCGTGGTCGAGGTGCATGTCGATGGTGTGTGGCACACAGTCGATGCGACCGGTCTGGCGCCGCGACAGTCGCTGTTACGGGTGGCTACCGGACGCGATGCGGCTGACACCTCCTTCATGACCAACTTCGGCGGGCCTGTGACGTTGACCGCTATCACCGTCGGCGCCGTGATCGAGGGTCAGTTGCCGCAGGACAATCACACGGGGCTTGTGCAACTCGGGCGGTAACGATCCGCGCAGCGAAAGGTGGGCCGAGCGCAGCGAGGTCCGCCTGTAGCGAAGTGGGTCGTTACCGCCCGAAAAGTAATGGCCGGTGGCGAGGTGGCAGCGAAAGGCGAGGTGGCAGCGAAAGGCGAGCGGGCGTGTCGCTTCGTACGGGTGTTCGGTCGTTGGTCTACGATTTCCACAAGTGCCCTTCCGGGGAGCTGCTTGTCCACACGTGCTGGGCTGAACACGGCGGCTGTCGGTGGGGGCACCTAGCGTCTGACCAGATCTCACGTCACCGCACGGGATGTAGAGAAAGGTCGACGGGAGACGCGACCACTTCGAGCAGAAAGAAGCACCCAGATGGCTTCAGCACCGGCCGGCCCCAAGCCCGGCGAGAAGGTCAAGGCTCTCGACGCCGTCATGGCTCAGATCGAGAAGGCACACGGCAAGGGCGCGGTGATGCGGCTCGGTGAAGATGTCCGCCCCCCGATCGACGTCATCCCGACTGGTTCGATCGCGCTCGATGTCGCGTTGGGGATTGGTGGTCTCCCGCGCGGTCGTGTGGTCGAGATCTACGGTCCGGAGAGCAGCGGTAAGACCACGGTGGCCTTGCACGCAGTTGCCAGCGCCCAGCGCGCGGGCGGGATCGCTGCGTTCATCGATGCCGAGCACGCGCTCGACCCCGAGTACGCCAAGAAATTGGGCGTCGACATCGACTCACTCCTGGTCAGTCAGCCCGACACCGGCGAGCAGGCACTGGAGATCACCGACATGTTGATCCGGTCCGGTTCGATCGACATCATCGTCATCGACTCGGTGGCGGCCCTGGTGCCGCGCGCCGAGATCGAGGGCGAGATGGGTGACAGTCACGTCGGTCTGCAGGCCCGGTTGATGTCGCAGGCATTGCGCAAGATCACCGGTGCCCTCAGCAATACCGGTACCACGGCCATCTTCATCAACCAGCTGCGCGAGAAGATCGGCGTGATGTTCGGTTCGCCGGAGACCACGACGGGTGGGAAGGCGCTCAAGTTCTACGCCTCGGTGCGCCTGGACGTGCGCCGGATCGAGACATTGAAGGACGGTACGGACCCCGTCGGCAACCGCACCCGATGCAAGGTCGTGAAGAACAAGGTTGCTCCGCCCTTCAAGCAGGCTGAGTTCGACATCCTTTATGGCCACGGCATTTCCCGTGAAGGTGGCCTGATCGACATGGGTGTCGAGCAGGGCTTCGTGCGCAAGTCCGGTGCCTGGTACACCTACGAAGGCGACCAGCTCGGTCAGGGTAAGGAGAACGTCCGCAAGTTCCTGATTGACAACCCCGACTTGTCCGACGAGATCGAGAAGAAGATCAAGGAAAAGCTCGGCATCGGACCGCAGGTCGACAAGCCGGCCGAGGTGCCTGCGGTGGCCGAAGTCAAGGTCGACTTCTGAGGTGACTGCGCGGGGAGCAGCCTCGCCGGACAAGCCCCTGGAGTCCGACCCGCATGACTTTGCGCGGGCCATCGTGTTGCGACAGCTCACGATGGCCCCGCGCAGTCGGCATCAGCTGTTGGAGAAGCTGCGGGCCAAAGGGTGCGATGACGATGTCTCTCGGGTAGTGCTGGACCGGATGCAGGAAGTCGGCCTCGTCGATGACGAGGCGTACGCGGGCATGGTGATTCGTTCCGGGCAGGCCAGCCGGGGCTTGGCGCGTCGGGCACTGTCGCAGGAGCTTCGCCGCAAAGGGGTCGATGACGACATCGTGCAGGGTGCTCTCGAGCAGATCGACGACGAGTCCGAGCGGGACCGAGCTCGAGCACTCGTCCTCAAGAAGATGCGTTCGATGCATGGTCTCGACGCGGTGGTGCAGACCCGTCGTCTTGCGGGAATGTTGGCACGGAAAGGTTATTCGTCGTCGATGTCCTGGTCGGTTATCAAGGAGGCCGTCGCTGATGCGCCCGAGCATCAGCGTGACTGACGGCCTTGGCTGCGGGTGCGGCGTAACGTCGATGGTGTGACTGAAACCACCGACGCCGTGCGCTCGCTGCAGGATGCCCTGAACAGCGAGATCGTGCTCACCGACCCGGACGTGATGGCGGCCTACTCCCACGACGAGGCGCAGTGGGCGCCGTACGGGACCCCGGCCGCTGTCGTGCGTGCGCGGACGGCCGCCGATGTGCAGACAGTCGTCCGTTGGGCCATCGAGCACAAAACGTCGGTAGTAGCCCGGGGTGCTGGGACTGGCTTGTCGGGAGGGGCAAACTCGTTGGCGGGCTGCGTGGTCGTGTCGCTGGATCGGATGAATGCGGTCCGAGAGATAGACACACTTGAGCGACTCGCGGTCGTGCAGCCCGGTGTGATCAACGACGACCTACGCGAGGCGGTGGCACATCACGGTCTCTGGTATCCGCCCGATCCGGCCAGCTCACCCTGGTCGACGATGGGCGGGAACGTCGGGACGAATGCCGGTGGCATGTGCTGCGTGAAGTACGGGGTGACCCGCGACTACGTCCGTGAGCTCGAAGTGGTGACCGGTACCGGGGAGATCGTCCGGTTGGGTCGCCGGACTGCCAAGGGGGTGTCCGGGCTGGATCTGATGAGTTTGTTCGTCGGGTCGGAGGGAACGCTCGGCATCGTCACTGAGATAACCGTCCGGTTGCTGCCGCTTCCTGATCCTGGGCACACCGTGATCGGCTACTTCGACGATCTCGTGGGGGCGGGCGAGGCGGTGCGAGCTGTCGCACTGCGGGGCCTGATCCCTGCTGCATTGGAATTGGTCGACAGGACGACTCTCGAAGCGGTCGACTCTTTCGCGCATCTGGGCATCGGGGCGGAAGCGAACGTGGTCCTCATCGGCCGGATGGATGAGGGTGGGGAAGCGGGGTCTGCTGGTGCGACCGCGATGCGTGAGGTGTTCGGGGCAGCGGGAGCGACGTTCACCGCTGAAGCGGCCGACGCCGAGGAGGCCGAGGCGATGATGGCCGCGCGACGGTTGGCCTACCCTGCGCTGGAGCGGCTGGGGGAGGTACTCACCGAGGACGTGTGCGTACCCAAGGCGGCCGTCCCGCAGATGCTGCAGACCATCGCCGAAATAGGAACCCGGCATGACATCACTATCGCGAACATCGCCCACGCGGGGGACGGGAATCTGCACCCCCTGATGCTGATCGAACGTGGAGACGTGGCCGGTAAGGCGCGCGCCCAGTTGGCGTTCACCGCGATCATCGACGCAGCGTTGGCGGCAGGTGGGACCGTCACCGGCGAACACGGGGTCGGGGTGTTGAAGCGACCCGGCATGGAGCGTGAACTCGGACCGGACGTCGTTGCCATGCAGCGAGCGGTCAAGGCTGCACTGGACCCACACGGCATCTTCAATCCCGGCAAGGCTATTTGAGGGATACGCCGTACCCTGGTGGGCGCTATGCGTACGTATGAGGTTCGCACCCACGGGTGCCAGATGAATGTCCATGATTCCGAGCGGATCAGCGGTCTGCTGGAGCACGCCGGGTACGTCGACCGGATGACGCTCGCGGTCGCCGAGAAACCCGACGCGGCCGATCTGGTGGTCTACAACACCTGCGCAGTACGCGAGAACGCCGCTGACAAGCTCTACGGCAATCTGGGCGCGCTCAAGGCGGTCAAGGATGTCCACCCGGGAATGCAAATCGCGGTCGGCGGCTGTCTTGCCCAGAAAGACCGGAGCACGATCGTCGATCGGGCGCCCTGGGTGGACGTCGTGTTCGGTACCCACAACGTCGGCTCGCTGCCGGTGCTGCTGGAGCGGGCGCGACACAACGCCGAGGCGCAGGTCGAGATCCTCGAGTCGTTGGAGACCTTTCCCTCCACGCTGCCCACCCGGCGCGACTCCGCCTACAGCGGTTGGGTGTCGATCTCCGTCGGCTGCAACAACACCTGCACCTTCTGCATCGTCCCGGCGCTGCGCGGCAAAGAAAAAGATCGCCGACCGGGAGATGTGCTTGCCGAGGTCCAGGCGCTCGTCGACCAGGGCGTCGTCGAAGTGACACTGCTAGGGCAGAACGTCAACACCTACGGCGTTGAGTTCGGCGACCGGTTCGCATTCGGCAAGCTGCTGCGCGCCTGCGGTGACATCAAGGGGTTGGAACGGGTGCGTTTCACCTCTCCGCACCCCGCTGCATTCACCGACGACGTTATTGATGCAATGGCAGAGACCCCGAATGTG